>NZ_JAKRFR010000004.1:0-459077 GCF_022347865.1 Pseudoalteromonas sp. CNAT2-18.1
CCGATGATAGTGTGGGTTCGCCCATGTGAAAGTAGGTCATCACCAGGCTCCTAATTAGAGAAACCCGTTGCACCAGTGCAGCGGGTTTTTTTATACCTTTAGGCCAGGCTTCAGTCTTGCAACACCCCAGTCAGGATAAATCCTGACCTACAACACCGCACCCCAGTCAGGGTAAACCCCGACCTACAACACAGCATCACCCTTTACCACACTTGTAGGCAAGGCTTCAGCCTTGCAACACCCCAGTCAGGATAAATCCCGACCTACAACATAACTAAACATCAGAAAACCCCACACCCGTAGGCAAGGCTTCAGCCTTGCAGCATCTAGTCAGGGTAAGCCCTGACCTACAACAGAGCGAAACACCCATCACCACACCCGTAGGCAAGGCCTCAGCCTTGCATCACCTAGTCAGGATAAATCCTGACCTACAACACAGCACCCCAGTCAGGGTAAAACCCTGACCCACAAAAGAGCATCATCGGTCATCACACCTGTAGGCAAGGCTTTAGCCTTGCGTCATCCTAGTCAGGGTATAACCCTGACCTACAAATCTCGAGCCTGACCATACAATGTATAGACATCGATTTACGGGCATAAAAAAACCGCTAAAAAGCGGCTTTCTTGGTTAAAACAATAAGAGGGTTACTGTTCCCAATAGGCTTGCTCTAGGCAATCCTCGCGCTCCGGTAGACCCCGGGTTAAACGCGGCGAATGTTGTACTAGCACTTCATAACTTGCTCGGTTCGCATACTTACTGATCTGGGCTAAAGAAGAGTAAGTGATCGCTTGCTGACCATGCTTGGCTGAGTTTGGCACATTTAACTTGTGGTACTCATTGGCGCTAATATCATGCAGTACAGCAGCTAGCGCGCAATCACCGGCGCCATTGGTGTTCTTAATGCTATCTGGCCCACCCATAAATGGGGCGGTATGGCTATAAGCACGCACAGGCTGTTGGCAATCTTGCTTGCGCATGGCACGTGAAAACTCATAACGGTTAAAGTCAGCGATTGCACCTGGAAGGAGTGGGTACTCAGTGGCGCGTTTATGCTGATCATCAACATAGCCGGCCATAAACATACCTTTTTCACCGGCGGTACAAATCACAAAGTCGACCCATTCTAGGGCTTTGTCTGCCGCTAATAGTGGATCTTCAAAACCGGTAATCGCTAGGCCTTCTTCTTCGTTCATAGCAAGAATATCAACATGATCATTTACAAAGTTGGCCCACCATGTAGGGTCTTGCTCAATAAGAAACTTGGTGCCGAGCGTCAGCACCACTGGTACCCCGGCTTCGTTTGCGTACTTTACCGCTTGCATAGTGGCTTCGGTCATTGTTTCGTTGCCTTGCGTGCGCATAAGGTAGGCACTAATCACCAAAGCAGATGATTCTTGGATCAGGTTCTTATCTATGGACTCAGGGCGTAAGTGATTCATTAACCCTGCGCTGATGGCGAAGGTGCGTTCGCCACTTTCATCAATCAGCGTAAAGCAACGGCCTATGGGGCCATCTACAGGTTGCAGATAATTAAGGTCTACACGGCTTGAGGTGTTACATAAAAAGCGATAAGCATAACTACCAATTTTGATATTTTCGCTCATTACGCCAAGTAGCACCGAACGATCATCAGCCAGCACTGAGTAGTTGTGCATGGTATTGCCTACGGTGCCGCCAGCAAACTCATAATCAACCATGTCGTTGAGCTTGAGCCGATCATAGAGGGCATTGGTAACGTCACTGTCAATAACCTGTGACATGCCACGCTGCAGCCCGAATTCATCTAAGAATGCCTGATCGACCTTGGCTTCAATATCCACTACGATCTGATCTATGCCTACAATGTAGCTGCGCTTCAACCGCGATTCGGGGTTGATTTGATTAGTAAGTGGATCTTTATCTTCCACCGGGAAATAATGTTTATGTCTTCGGCGACCAGGAAACTTCATGACTTACCCGTTTTCGGTGTCCATAGAACAAAAAAAGCGGCGAATTATAGCTTAATTTTGGGTGTGCAGGCTATGGTACGAACCATAAAATCCGCTAAATAGTGAGAATGTGTTAATACTAGACTCAGAAAATTCTAATAATGAGTGTAAAGCATAGTCGGGAATTTGCTGATGTTAGCGAGAGGATTCGCCGCGCACTTGCCGATATTGCTTGGTATAATTGCTGTTCCTAAGTAGTTAAAAGATACCCTATGACCGAGCTAAATGACGAATACTGGATGGCGAAAGCCTTAGCCTGTGCCGATAAGGCCGAGCAACTAGGTGAGATCCCAGTCGGTGCTGTACTAGTCAAAGATGGTGAGCTAATTGCCGAGGGCTGGAATCAATCGATCACCCTTAACGACCCGTCGGCCCATGCTGAAATGATGGCGGTGCGTGCAGCTGGAGTGGCCCTTAATAACTATCGGCTTATTGACTGCACTTTGTACGTCACGCTGGAGCCATGCTCAATGTGTGCTGGTTTACTCGTTCATAGTCGCATTGCGCGGCTAGTCTTTGGTGCCAATGATTTAAAAACGGGTTCTGCGGGGTCTATTATGAACCTAGTGCAGGAGCCTCGGCTTAATCATCAAGTTGAAGTCACCAAAGGGGTGCTTGAGCAGCAGTGTGCAACTAAGTTATCTGCGTTTTTTAAGCGACGTCGGCAAGAGCATAAGGAGAGAAAAAAGGCGCGTCAGCAACGCCAGGGGGAAGGGGGTTAGGCCTCCGCCAAGCGTTGCTTTTCTAGTTCTTCCATTTGTTGCATAGCAAACAAGCGGCGACGCCACAAAATCTTATTGTGGGTATTTTTACGGGTTACTCGACGACGATTAGTCGATGAAAATAGTACATTTCGCTTAAAGCGATGCGTTCTACGGCGTTTTAGCATAGTGTATTCTCCTTGAAAGTGTGAGAGGGGAGAGCTGCCAATAAAAACACGATTAAATGACAGTTTTATGGCGTTCCGGCCGATTCTTCCTTGGCGCTAGCGTTGTTGGCCACCAAAGCATCGTTTTCATCTAACCATACTAGGGTGTCGTAGTAGCGCCGAATATTGTCTACGTAAGTTACCGCTACGTCTCCGCGCGCATAACCGTATTTAGTTGTACGATAATAGCGTTTCTTGATCAACAGCGGTAGATATTTTTTCACATCGGCCCACTTGTCTTTATCGTCACCGGCCCGTTCGGTTAGGATCCGCGCATCATTTACATGGCCCCAGCCGACATTATATGACGCTAAGGCAAACCAAGTACGGTCAGGTTGGGCAATACGATCAGGTATGCGTTCAATAAGATAACGTAAGTACTCGGCACCGCCGCGAATATTCTGTTCTGGTTTGAGACGACTGGTAACGCCCACCTGTTTTGCCGTTGGTAAAGTCAGCATCATAATACCGCGTACCCCAGTGGGTGATTTTGCCAAGGGGTCCCACATAGATTCTTGATAACTGAGTGCAGCCAGCAAGCGCCAGTCTAACTCTTGTGCATATTGCTTAAACCAAGGCATATAAGTCGGTAAGGTATCGGCAACGGCTTCAATAAATGCCAAGGTGTTAACATAGTTAAACTGGCGTACGTGGCCAAAGTACTTCTCTTCTAAAGCATAAAGGCGCTTGTTCGCTTTCGCTTCACCGAAAAATTCCACTACCAAGGCATAGAGTGAGTCGTCGTTATCTTGGCGCAGTACCCAGCCAATTGGGTCATTACGGGTCACGGAAAAGCCGATGCTCAGATTCGGGTGGTAACGGCGAAACAGTGCCAAGGCGTGGGAGTCGGCAATGGTGTAGTCGATATCGCCGTCGATAATGGCTTGCAGTAACTCTGCTTCATCCATTTCATCGGTTTCATTCCAACTCAGTTGAGGGTACTGTTTTTTATACCGATGTAGAGTTTGCGAGTGGCTGCTGCGGGCCAGTACCGTTAAGTTGCCCTCTAAGTCATCAAAGTCGCGCGGCCGGACTCGACCTTGTTTGTAAACCAGCTTTTGACTAATGATGCGGTAACTGGGGCCAAAGCGGTACAGCTCGGCACGACTTGGAGTGTAGCCAATGCCCGATGCGACCAGGTCCAATGAGCCATTATCAAGGCGCTGAAACATATCGTTAAGGCTAAAGAACGGCACGATATCCAGCTCTACGCCTAGGTAGTTAGCAAAATCTTGGGCAAGTTCGTATTCAAACCCTTGCTCCCCTTGAGGGGCTTGGTAATAATTGCTGGCACCGGCTAGGGTGCCCACGCGCAACGTGTTGCTTTGATGAATACGCTCTAATTGGCTAGGTTTTTGCGGCTCACTGCAGCCTACGAGTACCCAGATACTCACAATTAACCAAACGAATCTCACGGCTTGCCCCTTTACCCCGATACCACCACTTATAACAAAACCAAGGCTTGGCGTCACCTCTACTTTAGCCATACAAAGTGAGGCTTATAACGATTCCCTGCAATAGCGGACAATCGTCCTTGCCAGCGGCCCTTTAGCTCGCATTTTTAACTAAATTAAGTATAATGCGCGGCAACTGTCGTTCAATCCTTAACCCCGGATGATATTACCTATGTTAATCCTGCGTGGTGCGCCAGCACTTTCCGATTTTCGTGTTCAAAAAGTGCTTACTCAATGTAAGCAAGCCAACCTTCCTGTAGCAAACGTCTACGCCGAATTTATGCACTTTGCTGATGTCACAGCAGCACTGAATTCTGACGAGCACAGCAAGCTGGAAAAGCTGCTTACTTATGGGCCGCATATTCCTGAACATGAGCCCCAAGGGACACTTATTTTAGTTACCCCGCGTCCAGGCACAATTTCGCCATGGGCGTCTAAGGCCACCGACATTGCTCACAATTGTGGATTAACTCAGGTACATCGTATCGAGCGCGGCATCGCCTATTATGTTGAAGGTGATTTGAGTGTTTGCCAGCTTAACGATGTGGCCGCCTTACTACACGATCGCATGACCGAAGCAACGCACCGCGATATGGATGATGCCGCGAAACTGTTTCGTACCGATGAGCCGCGAGCCATGTCATCGGTGGACATCCTTGGCGGAGGCCGTGAGGCGCTAGCTAAAGCGAATGTTGAACAAGGCTTTGCCCTTGCAGACGACGAGATTGATTATCTGGTAGAGAACTTCCAAAAACTCGGTCGTAACCCGAACGACATTGAATTGTTTATGTTCGCGCAGGCGAACTCAGAGCATTGCCGTCACAAAATCTTTAACGCTGATTGGACCATTGACGGCACAGAGCAGCCTAAATCGCTGTTCAAAATGATCAAAAACACCTACGAGCAAAATAGCGTCAACGTATTATCTGCATACAAAGACAATGCAGCGGTGATGAAAGGCTCAGTGGCCGGTCGTTTCTTTCCTGATTTTAGTGGTGAATACACGTATCACCAAGAAAACATCGAAATTTTGATGAAGGTTGAAACCCACAACCACCCAACCGCGATTTCGCCATTCTCCGGGGCATCAACGGGCTCGGGCGGTGAAATCCGTGATGAAGGTGCTACAGGCCGAGGCTCTAAGCCAAAAGCTGGTTTGGTAGGCTTTAGCGTATCTAACCTACGCATTCCAGGTTTTGAACAACCATGGGAGAGCGAATACGGTAAACCAGGGCGCATTGTTGAAGCGCTGGATATCATGATTGATGGCCCGCTAGGCGGCGCCGCGTTTAACAATGAGTTTGGTCGTCCTAACCTACTGGGTTACTTCCGTACCTATGAAGAGCGAGTTAATAGCCACAATGGCGAGGAAGTGCGCGGTTACCACAAGCCGATTATGATTGCCGGTGGTTTAGGTAACATTCGTACTGATCATGTACAAAAAGGCGAGATCCCGGTAGGCGCGAAGCTTATTGTGTTGGGCGGCCCGGCAATGAACATTGGCTTGGGAGGCGGAGCGGCTTCGTCCATGGCTTCAGGACAGTCCAATGAAGATCTCGACTTTGCTTCGGTACAACGTGAAAACCCAGAAATGGAACGTCGCTGTCAAGAAGTCATCGATAAATGCTGGCAGCTAGGCGATGACAATCCGATTGCTTTTATCCACGATGTGGGCGCCGGTGGTCTGTCAAATGCCTTCCCTGAATTAGTGGACGATGGCGGCCGAGGGGGCGATTTTGAATTGCGTAATGTGCCAAACGATGAGCCCGGTATGGCGCCGCATGAGATTTGGTGTAATGAATCACAAGAGCGTTACGTGCTGGCGGTAGCAGAAGAAAACTTCGCTCGCTTTGAGCAAATATGTCAACGTGAACGCGCTGAGTACGCAGTCATCGGTACTGCGACCGAAGATCGTCACTTACGGGTTTCTGACTCGCACTTCAACAATAACCCAGTGGATCTGCCGCTTGATGTGTTATTGGGTAAAGCGCCGAAAATGCACCGTGATGTCAGCACCAAGCAAGCTCAGGGTGAAGCGCTTAATACCAACGCGATTACCGTACAAGACGCAGTGCAACGACTACTGCGCTTGCCAGCAGTTGCTGAAAAAACCTTCTTAATCACCATTGGCGACCGCTCCGTAACCGGTTTGGTTGCCCGTGACCAAATGGTTGGCCCTTGGCAGGTGCCGGTGGCCAACTGTGCCGTGACAGCTGCTGCGTACGACACCTATCATGGTGAGGCCATGTCTATGGGTGAGCGCACACCTGCGGCGCTGCTTAATTATGGTGCTTCAGCGCGTTTAGCGGTCGCCGAGTCTCTGACAAATATTGCCTGTGCTGATATTGGCTCATTGAATAACATTAAGCTATCAGCAAACTGGATGGCGGCAGCCGGGCACCCCGGTGAAGACGCTGGTTTATATGAAGCGGTTAAGGCCGTGGGTGAAGAGCTGTGTCCAGCCCTGGGCTTAACCATCCCGGTAGGCAAAGACTCAATGTCGATGAAGACCACATGGCAAGATAATGGTGAAGATAAAGCCGTGACTGCGCCACTGTCTTTGGTAATCACTGCGTTTGGTCGTGTTGAAGACATTCGTAAAACAGTCACGCCACAGCTGCGCACCGATAAAGGCGATTCAACGCTCTTGCTTATCGACTTGGGTGCTGGTCAAAACCGCATGGGGGCATCAAGCTTGGCGCAGGTTTACAAGCAACTGGGTGACAAAACCCCAGATGTTGATAGCCCAGAACTATTAAAAGGCTTCTTCGAAGCGATGCAAGCGCTGGTAAGCGAAGAAAAACTACTGGCTTACCATGACCGCTCCGACGGTGGTTTATTCGTAACTGCTGCGGAGATGGCCTTCGCGGGTCACACTGGCGTAACGCTAGAGCTAGACGCGTTAGCGGGGTCTGATTTAGAGGTTCTATTCAACGAAGAGCTGGGTGCCGTTATTCAGGTTCGCAATGATGACCTAGACGCGGTGAAGGCTATCCTTGCCGAAAACGGTCTTGCTGCGCTAAGCCATGAAATTGGTACGTTGAACGATGCTGATCAGCTGATTATTAACCGTGGTGGTCATGCACTAGTGGATAATAGCCGTACCGAGCTGCGTTTAGCGTGGGCGGAAACCACTTATCAAATGCAGTCTTTGCGTGATAACCCAGCCTGTGCTCGCCAAGAGCATGATGCCAAAGCTGATGCCAATGACCCAGGTCTTAACGTGAAGCTGAGCTTCGACATTAATGAAGATGTCGCCGCGCCTTATATTGCCACTGGCGCTAAGCCACAAATGGCTATCTTGCGTGAGCAAGGCGTTAACTCACACGTTGAGATGGCGGCGGCATTTAACCGTGCAGGCTTTGCCGCCGTTGACGTACACATGAGTGACATTCTAGAGGGGCGCTTAACGCTAGAGCAATTCAAAGGCCTTGTGGCGTGCGGTGGCTTCTCCTATGGTGACGTACTCGGGGCCGGTGAAGGCTGGGCGAAGTCCATTCTCTTTAATGACATGGCACGCGAGCAGTTCCAAGGCTTCTTCGAGCGTCAAGATACCTTCAGTTTGGGTGTGTGTAATGGCTGTCAGATGCTATCAACATTGCGTGAGCTGATCCCAGGCACGGAGCATTGGCCACGTTTCGTGACCAACCAAAGCGAGCGTTTTGAAGCGCGTGCGACCTTGGTCGAAGTACAAGACAGCCCATCGGTGTTCTTCAGCGGTATGGCGGGTTCACGTATGCCAATTGCGGTGTCACACGGTGAAGGCCGTGCCGAATTTGCAAATGAGGCGGCTATTCAAACTGCAGTGAACTCGGGTACTGTGGCGGTGAAATACGTAGATAACTACGGTAACCCAACTATGCAATATCCGGCGAACCCCAATGGTTCACCAGAGGCGATCTCGGGTATGACCTCTACAGATGGTCGTGCTACGGTGATGATGCCACACCCAGAGCGGGTATTCCGCGCGGTAGCGAACTCATGGCACCCAGATGAGTGGCAAGAAGACAGCCCATGGATGCGCATGTTCCGTAACGCGCGCAAGCACATTGGCTAACTATATAGTGCTTATCCAATCTAAAAAGGCTGCCTTGGCAGCCTTTTTTGTTGCTCTTATTGATGTGTTCCAATCAGCTGCGCTTCATGAGAAACTTTTAAAATGATCACCTACCATTTGCCGCTTTAAGGAAAACTATGCTGCGCAAGCTGTTGATTGGATTAGCAGTGATAGGGCTCACTCTAGCTACCGCCTACTTATTTCGCATTGAGCTCACCTTTATGGTAGCGAAACAGTACTTTGATGCCGATGAAGCAGAGTTAACCTGTGCTGATTGGCAATGGGGGAGTGGGCTGACCACAATCACAGTCAATAAGTTATGTGTAGGTTATCGCCAGCATCGGCTTGTTATTGAGCAGGCGCGAATCACACCGCAGCATATCGATATTGAAAAAGCAGCCCTAACCCTGGCTAAGCAACAAACTCAACCATCCAGTGGTACTGGTAAACCTCAGGCGCTTAATTTGCCGCTGACAGACAGTCGTCCGTTGGTAACTGTTGAATCCCTTTCCGTGTACACGCCTTATGCCGCTGCGCCTGTGCGTATGACGGTAAGTGAGCCGCAACTCAATCAGTGGGTGTTAAATGGTGATATAGCCGGTGATATCGCCTTAACCTCGCAGCATATCGACTATGAACTGCATGCCAATCAAGCCTTAAGAGCCCAGCTTATGGCTGTGGCCGAGCCATTACTCATGCGCTTTAATATCTCTCAGTGGGCATTGCCGGAGCTACAAGTACAAGGGCGCTATTACGGAAACCGCATCGATAACCAGATCACTATTGCCAGCCAAGCTACTTGGCAACATACGCCTTGCCCGGTGCAGGTGAGTAGCCAGGGTCGCATCGAGGTGCGCTCCAAGAATATGCGTCGCTTTAGCTTAGACACCAGTGCACTGACAACGCAATTGCGAGCGCAGGCTCAATGTGACTATCAAGCCAGCCTAAAACCCTATTTCCCAGAGCTGCTCAAGGGGTCATGGCAGCTAACGTTGGCCGAACCAAGGGTGAGTATAGATAAAAGCGAGGTGGAGCTAGCGCAAGTGCTGCTTACGCATAACAGCGAACAGACTAAAGTGGGTGTCCGCTTAGAGGCGCCGCGTGCCAATTGGCGCACAGCACAGGTGGCTGCCGAGTATGCTTTACAGCTAGAAACCCAGTCGTTAGGGCGGCTTAGTGTTTCGGGGCAGGCAACTGAGCAGCGCATTAGCGGCGCCTTTAAAGGCCAGATAGCCGCGCCGGTGGCTGAAAACGTGCATGTTGCCCCCGTAAGTGCCACTGGCGAGTTCGATCATAACTTTGCTGGGGCTACTGCGCTGCATGGGCAACTGAAAACTGCACAGTTAACAATGGCGCCTTATTCTGGCGAACAGGTAGCGGTTACTGTTGATGCCACTATCAGCGCAGATAACTCGATTTCAGCGCGCTTGGAGACCGTTGCAGCTGTTGCGGCGAATGCTGATATTAAACTCCTTGATGTCGAGCAAAATTATCAGGTACAGGCAGACTTGGGGGCAGGGCGGCGCAGCGCTCAGGTTAAGGTGCAAAGCCGTATTGGGCAACTAGATTCTGCGCAGCTGAGGTTAAGTGAGCTCAGCGTTGATAGTCGAGTTGATATTGCTCGCAGCATTGATGGTGAGCACCTTATCTCATGGCAGCAGGCGCAAGCTTTGGTTAAGCACAGTTGGCAAGAAACGGCTTTTCCTATCACCGTGGTATTGCCGCCGACGCCTTTGCCTTCATTGCAAGCCATTGCCAGTCAATTGGCTCCCGAGTTGTCACTGACCGCCGGCACACTCAGTGCTCAATTGCACGGGGATGCCCGCCTTCAGCGTATGCAATGGCAGCTAGATGTGGACGACGCCAGCGTGCTTTATCAGAGTTACTTAGCCGAAAATATCAATACGTCGCCGCAAGGACAATGGAATTCAGGGCAACTTCAGCTCGATGATACTAGCTTTACTATATCCCAACTACGCGCTGGACCGGTGTTGTCACAGGTGCAAGGGCTCTGGGGTTATGACCAAGATGCCTACCTCAAAGAGGTGCAGGCCGAGGTGTTAGGTGGCACTTTGTCGCTGGATAAACTTTATGTGACTGGGCTAACGAAGCGTCGTGCTCTCACCTTAGTTGAGATAGCACAAATTAATGCCCAAAGCCTACTGGCGCTAGAGCCACAGCAGGGCATTGAGATCACAGGGGTATTGGCAGCAAAACTACCAATACGGTTAGAGGAGCAGGGAGTCAGTGTCGAAAATGGCCGTATTTATTCGCAAGCTCCGGGTAAATTGACGATTAAAGATAACGCTGCCTTCGATGCGGTGAAAGCACAGCAGGCAGAGCTTGGGCCGATGCTGGGCATGTTGGAAAACTTAGATATCAACAGCATCAACGCCGATGTTGATTTAAAAACCGATGGTTGGTTAACCATGGCGATGCAATTAAAAGGGGAAAATCCCGAGCACCAGCAAGCTGTAAATTTTAACTATAATCATCAAGAAAATATCTATACCCTATTTAAGGCGCTGCGCTTAAGTGATGAAATCACTAAGAAAGTGGAGCAAGAGTATCAAGCGAAGGAGTAAGCGAATGAGCAAACTATCGCTGGTGGCGGTGGTCGCTATGTTAACTTTAATGGGATGCACCCATAAGGTTGAGGTAGAGAGTAAAGAGCCAATCACCATCAACCTAAATGTCAAAGTCGATCATGAGATCCGCGTCAAAGTGGATAAAGAACTCGACGAATTATTCAGCGATGACAGCGAGCTTTTCTAGGAGGGGTTATGAAACTAGTTAAATGGAGTATGTTAGTCAGTGCCGCCATGTTGGCCTTCAGTGCCTGGGCGCTAACTTTAGACCAAGCTAAGGCGCAAGGTATCGTCGGCGAAACCAGCAACGGCTATTTAGCCTTAGTACAAAATAACAGTGAGGCGCAAAAGCTAATTGCCGAGATTAACGCTAAGCGTAAAGCCAAGTATTTATCATTGGCGAAGAAAAATGGTATCAGTTTGAGCCAAGTGGAGGCGTTAGCAGGCGCCAAAGCTATCGAAAAAACGACCGCAGGGCATATGGTTAAAGTCGACGGCCAGTGGCGTAAAAAGTAGCACTAGGGTGAGCACAGTGCAGTAGCACGCTGCACTTTTTGCCGCTCAAAATGCCCAGCGCTATCAGTAGGTATAGCACTGGGCGGGCAAAAGAAAGGTAAACTAGGCGATTTGTCGTTCTGCCAAGCTCAGCTCCATGGTGGCTT
The DNA here is from genome assembly GCF_022347865.1 of Pseudoalteromonas sp. CNAT2-18.1. Classification (NCBI taxonomy): domain Bacteria; kingdom Pseudomonadati; phylum Pseudomonadota; class Gammaproteobacteria; order Alteromonadales; family Pseudoalteromonadaceae; genus Pseudoalteromonas; species Pseudoalteromonas sp. CNAT2-18.1. The sequence goes on from NZ_JAKRFR010000004.1 coordinate 11,679, forward strand.
TAAGCAAACGATACAGGTTGATGGATGCATCGATTTCCTGTTTACGGTTCGTCAGTGACTCGATATTCAACCCCAGCGGCACATCCAGATGGGCGCAGCTACGTAAGATCAAATCTAAGTTTTCGCGGCAGATGCGCACCGACTCACTCAAGGTGTTTTCGGCATCAAGCATGCGCCACTTAGTAGCCTCAGGCACGGAAATCCCCAACCACTGCATAAAATCCAGCGTTTTTTCACCGCCACAAGGGGTGAAGGTTAAAATAATACGCTGTGGCGAGAGCCCTTGCTGGCGGCAGCTGCGGGCATAACTGGTGATTAGATCAATAGTCGCTTGCGCATCATAAACCGCCTGGGAGATAAAAAACTGACACCCTTGCGCCGTTTTGGTCAGTAAGCGCTCATGTTCATTACGCTTATTAGCGTGGCGCTCGGCAATGGTCACGCCGCCTAAAAAGAAGTCCTGGTGATGAGCGGCAATCTGGGTGTAGGCATCATTTAAGCTTAGCTTGATATCCCCTTGTGACGACGGACTTCCGACTAAGACTAAGTTATTTAAATCATGGTCATTGGCGGTGCTATCAAGCCATTGATTAAATTCATCCTGATTGCGCTGAGCTACACTTTTATAGGTGATCACATCGGCGCGTGATAAGCGCCGCAATAACTGGCCATAATCACGTGGGTCAATGGTGTGTTTGAATGGGAAGGGGCGCGGCGTACTGATGCGGCTGCTCTCGTCCTGAATGTCATAAACCACCACACCGTCATATTCAATTTCGTGTAAACGGCCAAGCAACTTTTCGGCAATTGCGCGCATTGCGACTTCATCAGTATCTGCTTTAGGTGGCGTAGTGCCAATTAAATACACGCCCTGACGGGGGTCCTCTATTTTTTCTCGCAGTGATAAAGCCATGGTTCTCATCCCCAGCAATTGACAATGAAATAACTATAGCAGCCATTTAGACGTCTAAATAGCTTTTTATAATGAAACTTACTCAACTCGAGTGAATTTGCTTCAAGTTAAACCGTTACTCAGCATGATCTGATCGTTATACCCATTATGTCGTGGCTGACATATTTGTTTACAGCAAAGTGACGCCCCTAAGGTGCGTTTGCGATGTGATTTATTGCATAATGAGGAAGCTAAAAAACAACAAAATATCAAGGTTGAAGATGAAACTTTCTCTATTAGCGACAGGTGTCGCCTTCGCGCTCACTCTTGGCGGTTGCCAAAGCACGCAAACGACGACCAGCACTCCAACGGCTGCTGAGGCCGCGGCACAGTCACAAGCGGTGTTCTCCCAAGACTATGTACTTGAAGAGCTTGATAATGGCCTGCGAGTCATGGTGGTGAAAACAGACTACCCCGATGTCGTATCATTACAAATCCCGGTGTCCGTAGGCTCACGTAATGAGGTGGAACCAGGAAAAACCGGCTTTGCACACTTCTTTGAACACATGATGTTCAAAGGCTCTGAGAAATTTCCTGCACACGTATATGCAGATATCTTGAAAAACTCCGGGGTCGATAATCGCGCCTACACCACGAATGATTACACCAATTATCACCTTAACTTCTCCAAAGAGCACCTCGATAAGGTGCTAGAAATTGAAGCGGATATCTTCCAAAACTTGAGTTACAGTGAAGAGCAATTCCGTACCGAAGCGCTGACCGTCAAAGGCGAATACTTAAAGAATAATGCCAGTCCTATCCGTAAGTTATTAGCGGCAGTGCGTAATGAGGCCTTTGATAAGCATACCTATAAACACACCACCATGGGCTTTTTTGCCGACATTGAAGCCATGCCGGACCAAAGTGAATATGGGCAAACCTTTTTCGAGCGCTTTTATAAGCCGGAATATGTTTCTTTGGTAATCGTCGGTGATGTTGACCCGCAAGCGACCATTGCGATGGTGAAAAAGCACTGGGGCAATTGGCAGCAAGGGGATTATCAAGCCGATATTCCTGTTGAACCGCAACAACAGGCGCCTCGTTATGTGCATGAGCAATACGAAGGGCTACCCGGACACTGGTTATTAGTATCATACAAAGGTGCAGCGTGGCAGCCGCAGAAAAAAGACCGCGCGGCGCTTGATTTACTCTCTCAACTATACTTTTCTGAGAACTCAGATTTGTATCAAGAGCTGGTTGTTGATAAACAAATTGCTAGCCAAATGTTCACCTACAACCCGGAAACCAAAGATCCAGGCTTGATGCATGTGTTTGTGAAGGTGGATGATGAGCAGCACCTCACCACCGTGCGCGATGCTATCAACCGCACTTATGCTAAGGCACGTACAGAGTTGGTCGATGAAAGCCGACTACAAGCCTTGAAATCGCACCAAAAATATAGCTTTATTAATAGCTTAGATTCATCACAAAGCATCGCCTCAACCCTTGCGCGGTACATGCATTTCGAGCGTGACCCTGAGGTGATCAACAGCTTGTATGCCACTGCCGATAACATTAGTACCGAAGATATTCGCACTATGGCGAATAAGTACTTTGTCGATAATAACCGCACCACGGTGACGATGTCGGCTAGTGAGTCGGTCGCAGGCTTTGCCAACGAGGTGCGCCTTGATGCTTTAGTCGCTGAGCATCAAAGTAAACCTACCGAGCGCCATTTCACCGTGCTCGATAACACGAATAGTTCGCCGCTGGTGGATGTTAACTGGTTATTCTACACCGGCGCGGCTGCCGACCCAGAGGGCAAAAAAGGTCTGGCGGCACTGACTGCGGCAATGATTGCCAAAGGCGGCAGTGAGTCACAAAGCTATAAAGATATTCAAAAGGCTTTATATCCCATGGCAGGGAGCTTTAGCTATCAAATTGACAAGGAAATGATGTCGTTTCGTGGCCGTATTCACAAAGACAATGCTGATAAATGGTATGCCTTGGTGAGCGAGCAATTGCTAAACCCTGGGTTTCGCGAAGACGATTTCCAGCGGCTGCAAAAGGAGCTTGTCGATAGCATTAAATCGGGCTTAAAAGCGTCTAATGATGAGGAGCTGGGCAAGGAGGTACTGTATAGCAAGCTGTATCAAGGCCACCCCTATGAAAGTTATAATTACGGCGACTTATCTGATCTGGAGAATATTACCTTAGCGGATGTGCGGGCCTTTTATCAGCAACAGCTGACCCAAAGTAAACTGCACTTGGGTATTACTGGAGCCATGCCAGAAGAGCTGAAAATGCAGCTGTTAACGGACCTACAGGGCTTACCAAAAGGTGAACAACGCCGCCTTAATGTGCCTGATGCTCCAGCGCTTGATGGGCGTTACGCGACTATTGTCGAAAAGTCGGCAAAATCAACGGCAGTGTCGTTTGGCTTCCCTATTGATACCACGCGATCGCATAAAGACTGGACAGCATTATGGTTAGTGCGTTCATACTTAGGTGAGCACCGTAACTCGAACGCCCAGTTATTCCAGCGTATTCGTCAGGTTCGGGGGATGAACTATGGCGACTATGCCTACATCGAGTACTTCCCTCGAGGTATGTTCCAAACTAAACCGGATGCCAACCTAGGGCGTTCTGAGCAAATCTTCCAGGTATGGTTAAGGCCGCTGCGCTCAAATAACGATGCTCACTTTGCTACTCGCACCGCTTTATTCGAGCTCGATAAACTCATTGCCAATGGCATGAGTGAAGCGGACTTTGAAGCAACGCGAAACTTCTTAAGTAACTATGTGCCGCAACTGGTAGCCAGCCAAGACCGACAGCTAGGCTATGCCCTAGATAGTCGTTTTTACGACACCGATAACTTTGTCGACTATGTGCGTGAGCAGCTCAGTAGCCTAAGCGTCGAAGATGTAAATCGGGTGATCAGTGAGAATCTACAAAGCGACAATATGCACTATGTGTTTGTTACTGGAGATGGCGCCGATATGCAGCAACGATTGGCCTCGGAGCAGGAATCACCGCTGCAGTACAACACTGAGAAACCGCAATCGCTGCTTGACGAAGACAAGCAAATTCAAAGCTACCCTTTGCGTATTCCCGCTGAGAATATAGAGGTGTTGGCGGTCGATAGCGTCTTTGAATAAGCATTAATCTGCACGAAAAGCCGCTGTTGATGAGCGGCTTTTTTATTGCTGTGTTTCTGCTATGGTTATGAGCGACAACTCATTTGTATGCCATGGAGGGAGAAAATGTCAGCCAAGCTATTATTGGGGCCTATTCTTGGCCTTGAATCAGATACCCTATACACCTTTGTCTTTGTGACCGATAACAATGTGCAGCAATGTCATGTTGCGGTGGAGGGGCATAACCTAGAGGCGGTTGAAATCGGTTCCCTCAGTGCGGGGAAGGTATGGAAAGCCCGTATCGAACTTGAAACCACAGGTTACCTGGATTACCGCATTACTATCCACGGCGAGGACGCCGCAGACCAACAAGGCCAACAGCTGTGGACATTTTACGTGCCTGAGCAGGGAGAAAAGCCGCGCCTAGCCTATGCCTCATGTAATGGTTTTTCCGATTATAAGATGATGAATGCCACAGAAAAACCTTACTATTTATGGCGTGAAATGCATGCACAACACCAGCAGGCGCCATTTTCACTGCTGTTAATGGGAGGCGATCAGGTTTACGCTGACTCCATATGGTCTCAAGTCCCCACATTACAGCGTTGGAATGAACTTGATAAAGAGCAGAAAATAACGCGCCAAGTTAGCAAAGAGATGCGCAATCAAGTGACGCGATTTTATAGCCAACTGTATTTGGCTCGCTGGAATAAAGCGCCAATGGCGGCGATGCTGGCTTCAGTGCCATCGTTAATGATGTGGGATGATCACGATATTTTCGATGGCTGGGGGAGTTACCCTGATGATTTGCAGAGTTGCCCCGTGTATCAGTGTATCTATGAGGCGGCGCGTGAGGTGTTCACTTTGTTGCAATTACGCGGCAGCGATAACCACGGTTTACTTGCCGGTGAACAAGGTTGTGACTTTTCATTTGCGCTGAGATTTCGCGATTACCATATTTTGGCCCTGGATAACCGCTCTGAGCGCAGTTTGAGCCAAGTGATGTCGGATACTTGTTGGGCCCATGTCACCGATTACCTCGATAGCCAATGCCAACAAGGAGATTTGTTGGTGATGACCGCTGTGCCTGTGGTCTATCGTGATTTTTCTTTCGCTGAGCGTGCGGTCGATGCCACCCCTTGGCAAGAAGAGCTGACTGATGATTTAAAAGATCATTGGCGGGCAAAAGAGCATGAAGGGGAGCGCGCTCGTTTAATTATGCGACTCATTGATAATGCCAAGCAACGTCAAGGCAAAACCGTGTTGCTGTCGGGGGATGTGCATGTGGGGGCTCTGGGAGTGATCAGGGCGCCACAATCTCAAGGCGTGGTGAAAATTCACCAAGTGGTGTCCTCGGGGATTGTGCACCCGGCGCCGACCTTTATGCAGTGGCTCGGGATTTGTGCGATCACCAATGACGATTTGGAATACATTGATGAAGGGGAGCAAATTACGGCTTCCATGCTGCGCCCATTTGGCTCAGCAAAGTACATTCGCGCTCGTAATTTTGTGTCCATGTGCCAAGGTGATGACGGCAAACTATGGGTCAACTGGCTCATTGAAGGCAAAGATAAGCCGAGTTATCCCATTAACTAGAGAGTAAAAAGGCCTCTTTAGGTAGGCCTTTTTTAACTACTTTTTGGCTTTGATTTTAGCCTTGGCTTTTTTGCGCTTAGCTTTGATCTTGGCCGGATCTTTTTTCTTTTTCGGTGGCAACTTAGGCTCTTTATGTTGTGGCTCTAAGCCCTTTATTTTGCGCCGTTTCAGTACTTGATCGGTATAACGCTCTATTTTGCCAACCATGGCCACATCATGGGCCTCAACTAAGGAAATTGCGGTGCCTTTTTTACCTGCACGGGCCGTGCGGCCAATGCGGTGCACGTATACATCGGCCGTGCGTGGCATATCAAAGTTGATGACATGGCTGATATCGCTGACATCAATGCCGCGTGCGGCGACATCTGTGGCCACCAAAATATTAGTGCGACCACTGTGAAAGCTAGCCATGGCTGCCATGCGTTTATCCTGTGGCATCTCGCCACGTAGCCATGTGGTTTTTATATCATTAGTATAAAGCTCGCCCACTAACTTTTCTAAACGCTCGCGGGTTTTTACAAACACCACGGCCTTTTCCACATCACTTTGTTTCAATAGATGGGTCAGTAGTGCCAACTTGTGCTCGTAATCATCGGCCAAGTGAACCCATTGTAAGATCTTGCCGCGCTCGCGACGCGAGGGCGAAGCTTCAAGTTTAGCGGGCTCATTAAGGATTCGCTCGGAGAACTTTTCTACTGCTTCGCCTTCCAAGGTGGCCGAAAATAGCAGACATTGGCGTCGGTTTTTGGCTTCCTCACAGATGCGCAGCATTTCTTTGCGAAAGCCCATATCTAGCATGCGATCGGCTTCATCGAGGATCAACATTTCCACATCCTCGGCGTGGAAGTTTTCGGTATCCAAATACTCCATTAATCGTCCAGGAGTGGCAATCAGCACATCATTGTTCTTTTCAAAGATTTCTTTATGACTGCCGTAGTTGATGCCGCCGGTCACCACGCCAATTTTTAGGTGCGTGTGGGCTGCGAGCTTTTCACACTGCTCATGGACTTGGTAAGCAAGTTCGCGCGTTGGTGCCATGATCAGCACGCGAGCGAAACCTGGGTTACGACGCGGGTGGTCGAGTAAGTATTGAATTGCAGGGATCAAGAACGCTGCCGTTTTCCCTGTGCCCGTTGGTGCACCCGCAAGTACGTCGCGACCATCAAGGGCCTCTGGGATGGCGAGCTGTTGGATGCTGGTGGCTTTGCTAAAGCCCATGGCATCAATGGCTTTTAAAAGCGCGGCATCAAGATCAAAATCGGCAAATTGCATAAAGGAGTCAAAATGAAGGACAATTGCGTTAATTATACGTGGCACATACACAAACACAAAGGGCAAAAGTGGCAGGATTTAACTTTAAACGCTTCTCCATCGCACAAGACAACGTCGCCATGAAGGTCTCAACCGATGGCATCTTGCTCGGTGCATGGGCCGATGTCAGCCAGGCGCGGCGTATATTGGATGTGGGCACGGGCACAGGGCTACTGGCGTTAATGGCTAAGCAGCGGACGCCCGACGCGTGGGTGCTCGGCATTGATATTGAACCGGATGCTTGCACTCAAGCGCAGCTTAATGTCGCTGTGAGCCCTTGGCCTGAGGTGGCTATAAGCCGCTGTGATGCTAATACCTTCACGCCCGAGCAAGCGGTTGATTTAGTGATCAGTAATCCACCGTATTTCGATAATGCCCTTAAAGCCGGAAGCGACAAACGCACGTTGGCGCGTCATACCGATAGTTTACCTTTTAGTGAACTACTGGGTGTGTGGCAGCGAGCCAGCCACAGCCAGACTGAATTGGCGGTGATTCTGCCACTATCTGGCGCCGAGCAATTAAATCAATTGGTGCTGCAACAAGGGGGGTATTTACGCCGTTGTTGTCGAGTGAAAACCACCGCCACTAAAGCCGTAACGCGCTGTTTAATGCAGTGGAGCTGGCAGCCAAGTGATTGTCACTATAGCGAGCTGGTGATCCATCAAGGCGATGATTACAGCGCCGAGTATCGCGCATTGTGCAAGGATTTTTACCTGCGTTTTTGATTTTTCAGCGCCTTTGTCTCGGTAATGAATACGTATTCAATTGCCACAGTGATGCGCTCAGTCTAGTGTTAAATTTTTGTAAATTAAGCGCAGGCTAATAACGAAAATGAGACACACTATGACAACTAAAACCCTCCTCGCTGCGAGCCTCTCGTTAGGTCTTGCAATCCCGACGACAAGTCATGCCGCCCCGACCACCTTTGTTCACTTGTTTGAATGGAGTTGGTCGGACATCGCTCAAGAATGTGAGCAGTTCTTAGGCCCCAAAGGCTACGCTGCCGTGCAGGTGTCACCGCCCAATGAGCATATCCAAGGCAGCCAATGGTGGACTCGCTACCAACCGGTCAGTTATGAGCTCTCCAGTCGCGGTGGCAATCGCAGCGAGTTCATTGATATGGTCCAGCGTTGTGGCGAGGCCGGCGTGGATATCTATGTTGATACCCTGATTAATCACATGGCGGCGGGCAGTGGTGTTGGCACGGCAGGACACAGCTATGGGGATAAATATTTCCCAGATTACAGCCCACAAGACTTCCATACTAGCTGCGCTATCAATCCTGAAGATTATGGCAATGACCGTTGGCGCGTGCAGCATTGTGAATTGGTGGGCCTCGCGGACCTAGACACCGATGCCGAGTATGTGCAAAACACCTTAGCCAATTACATTAACTCACTGCAAAGCCTAGGGGTGAAAGGGTTTCGTTTTGATGCTGCGAAACATGTTGCAGCAGATGATATTGCCAGCTTGATGAGCAAGGTGGTAGGCAACCCGGTGGTATTCCAAGAGGTGATTGATCAAGGCGGTGAAGCTGTCAGCGCTTCGGAATATCTGGCCACAGGCTTGGTCACCGAATTTAAATACAGCACCGAGCTTGGCAACACCTTTCGCAATGGCAAACTCGCCTGGTTGAGTAATTTTGGTGAAGGGTGGGGGTTTATGCCGAGCTCCTCAGCAGTGGTGTTCGTCGATAATCACGACAACCAGCGTGGTCACGGTGGGGGCGGTAATGTAATCACCTATGCCGATGGCCGTTTATATGATTTAGCGAACGTATTTATGCTTGCCTATCCCTATGGTTACCCTAAGGTGATGTCGAGTTATGACTATCACGGCGATACCGATGCTGGCGGGCCCAGTGTGCCGGTGCATAATAACGGCGAGTTAGAATGCTTTGGCAGCAACTGGCAGTGCGAACACCGGTGGTCTTATATCGCCGGTGGCGTGGATTTTCGCAATAACACCACCGAGCACTGGCAAGTGACGCAGTGGTGGGATAATGGCAATAACCAAATAGCCTTTGGCCGGGCGGATGCCGGGCATGTGGCCATTAATAAGGAAGAGTTCGCGTTGCAGGCGACGATCGCCACTGACATGGCTCCAGGACGCTATTGCAATGTACTTAAAGGTACGCTGAGTGAAGATGGCAGTCGCTGTAGCGCTGAGGTCATTACCGTACAATCCGATGGCACTATTAACCTTGATGTGGCCCCTTGGGATGCGATGGCTATTCATCATCAAGCCAAATTACCTGCCGTCGATGACGGTGACTGGCAGCGTACGGTGATCTTTATCAAGGCAGCCACCGCAAGCGGCGAGGATCTATTTCTACGCGGCGGCATTGACCACCACTATGCCAACACCACACAAGGGCGCGATTGCCAAACTAGTAACTACCAATGTGCCATGCCTATTCGTCACAACAACCTACGGAATACCACCACAGCGCCGTGGAAAATCAATGATAACTACCTTGATTGGTATGGTACTGAGGCGGGGCAAAGCAGTGATGCTCCCGGCAGTGCGACCGACTGGACCACCGACCTTTGGCCCAGCGACTGGGGCACTGAACGCACCGTGATTGTTGATGGTTATGGAGTGACAGCGCTTAATACGTGGGGGCCGCATTATTGGATGCTGGATGTTGAGATGGATTGCAGCCGCGCGGTAAATGGCTGGTTTGAAATTAAAGCCTTTGTGCGCAATGGCCAAGGCTGGGAGGGAGATATTAACCAGCCGAATAGCCCTTATGCGAGCGCAAATCATTTTGCACAATGTGGCAAAATAAACACCTTTGAATTCAATAGCGATACCGCACTCATACAAAGTTTTTAGCCTTTATTACCCAAGTCAGGAGCGGATAAATCACCCTGACTTGGGTTAGTGGTAATGCTTTGTTCCTGTTGTATTTAAATCTAACCTCACCTTAAATTTGCGTGCGGCAATAGCTACGCTGCACTGGGCAGGTTTGTAATTGCTTAAGCGCTGCTAGCATCATTTTTACAGGCACAACAATAAAGTAGACGGAGGCAACAATCACCATAATGGGGTCGGCGTAGGCCGCATACACACTTAAATCGAAATAAGTGAGCAGGGCTGCGATGAAAAATCCGGCGATAACCGCAGCGCTGATCACCGCATCCATAAACCATTGCTTGGTTTCAGCTATTACCAAAGCAGATGCACTAGCTTGGGCTTTAATCACTGTGTAAGCACCTATACAAGCAAGCAGGTTGATGACACCAAATAGCAGTGCGGCCGAAGTATTGATAGTGCGACCACCATCCATCATAGCCAGCAGGGCAGAGATAAAAGACACACTGCACATCAGTGCGATAACAAACCCCTTAAAAGCAATAACAATGGAGGGTAAGCGCTGACTTAATAAGGCACGTCGCTGAGAGCTTAGCGAATTTAGATAGGCGGCGGTAAGCAGTGAGATAGCCGTTAATAACACACTGACAAGGGAGTAAGCACCGTCAAATAAAATCACCAAGGAGTCTAACCATAGACCCAAAATGAGGCCTAATAAGGCTAGTAAAAGCGCGCTTATGCAAGAAAACAGCAATAGCTTCTGAGTATTTAAAGGAGACATCATAAACCACCTCACAATGGGAATGTGTTCAATAGCAATTAACAACTTGCTGCCAGTGTAATGTCATAGAACTCACTTCCAAAGCCGCTGAGCGACGATATTTACGTCGCTGAAAAGGCATAAACTTGCTATGGTAAATAAAACCAGCAAGATATCTGCGGCACGGTATGAAAGTCAGTCAAATTGAAATATTTCTCGCTATTAGCGAATCGGGCTCGATTGCAGAGGCGGCGCGACGAATTGGCAAAAGCCGCACGACGTTAAGCTCGGCACTCACCGCCCTTGAGGATGAACTTGGCGTTGAGCTGCTCACTCGCACCGGTAATCAAGTCTCGTTAACGAATATTGGTGAAGTGATTAAAAATGACTGTGAACGCTTGGCGATGATCGCCAACGACATCACCGGTCGCTGTCATCAGCACTTGCAAGGCGTTGAAGCCTCGCTGCGCATTGCCCGTGACGATGCTCTCCCTGAGGCTTATTGGCGACAACTGATTCATGAAATGAGCAGACAATTTCCTAGTATTAGCGTTTCTGTGTATATGGCGCCGCCGCCGGAGCTCAACGATATGGTGGAGCAAGGGGTCGTCGATATTGCTTATTGTTTGTTACCCCAAAGCCAGCAACTAACAAGTAGCCATCAAGTCAAGCTAGGTGAGATTCGTATGATGACCGTGGCCAGCAAAGCCCACCCGCTCACGACACTCAGCCAAGTAGTTAAAGCCGACCTGTCCAGGTATACCGAATTTGCGTTAGCAACTATTGATGAAACGGGGCTGCATGCGGTTACTCCAGTCTCAGGAAATTACATCGCGTTGCCTTTTTATGAGCACCTGCGCAATGCCGTGCTTGATGGCACCGGCTTTGCCAGTGTGCCCTCGGTTTTAATTAATCCCTATTTACGCGACGGCAGTGTTAAAGTTTTGAAGTACGATCAAGCGATGACATCGCAGGCCTATGGCATGATTCAAACCCGCTATAGCCAGCTTGGTCGGCTAAGCCAGTGGCTAGCGCAACAAATTGCTGCCTACCTGAGTGAATCTTAGCGGCAGGTTGAGAAAGCAAATAAGGTTATAACGCGCTGTACTCATTCATGATTTGCTCTATCCAAGTAGCAATGCGTTCATCACTTTTATCGTACTGGCTGTCCTCATCTAGCGCTAGGCCAACGAAGTGAGATTGATCCTCTGTTAATGCTTTAGACGCTTCGAACTCATAGTCATCGCCATTGGGCCATTGGCCAATAAAGTGCACACCTTGTGGCTTAATTTCGTCGTGGAGCATACCCAGTGCATCTTGGAACCACTGGCCATAACCTTGCTGATCGCCCATTCCGAAAAGTGCGATCACTTTGCCACTCAAATTGACGCCACTGATATCATCCCAGTGCGACTCCCAATCCTCTTGGATTTCACCAAAGTCCCATGTTGATATCCCGAAGATTAGAAATTCGTAATCTTCAGCTTTTTTCAAAGGCTCATCTTGGATGTTGTATAAGTCCACCACCTCAGCACCAATGATGTCGCGGATTTTTTCCGCTGCTATTTCGGTGTAGCAGGTAGTCGAGCCATAAAATAAACCAATCTTCATAATCGCCGTACAACTGAGTGAGTAATGGCCGCAGTTTAACGTATCGGCTCGCGACTATCTATGGCGTGCTTTATGATATGATGGCAAATAGGTAAATACACACTAAGCGCCTTACTTGTGAACAAGCAACCAATACACAGCGATAATATCGAGCATATAGAAATGTTCTTAGATGCGTTATATCTGGAGCAGGGTAGTAGTGAGAATACGCTGTCTGCTTATCGCACGGATCTTGTTAAGTTCAGCGAGTTTATAGCGCCGCAAGCGCTGTTGGCAATTGATAGCACCGACGTAGAACACTACTTAGCCTATCGTGTAGACAAAGGCCTTAGTCCGCGTAGTACGGCACGGAGTATCAGTGCACTAAAGCGCTTTTATCAATACCAGGTGCAAGAAAAGCGTTTGCCCAGCTCCCCTATGGAAACCATATCTCGGCCTAAACCAAGCCAGTCATTGCCTAAAACGCTAAGCGAAACAGACGTTGAAGCTCTCCTAGCAGCACCAGATTGTGATGAGGCGATGGGCCTTAGAGACCGCGCAATGTTAGAGCTTCTTTATGCTACAGGCCTGCGTGTCAGCGAGCTGATAGGCTTACGCATGGAGCATGTTAATCAGCGTCAGGCGGTGGTGTTTGTAAAAGGTAAGGGGAACAAAGAACGTCTAGTGCCTATGGGGGAGGAGGCACTGTTGTGGCTAGAGCGCTATTTAAAGTACGCGCGCCCATCATTGGTTAAGCTCGCTACTGACTTTGTATTTGTCTCTAAGCGGGGTATTGGCATGACGCGGCAAACCTTTTGGCATCGCATTAAACACTATGCTATGTTGGCGAACATTAAATCAGATTTGTCCCCGCATACCCTACGTCATGCATTTGCAACACATTTGTTGAATCATGGAGCTGACTTACGGGTTGTACAAATGATGTTAGGGCACAGTGACTTGTCGACCACACAAATTTATACTCATGTGGCGAATGAAAGGTTAAAATCGGTCCATGCTGAACATCACCCCCGTGCCTAGGCAACAGGTTAAATTGCTCAGGTGCTGGAATTTATTTGTATAAGCGCGGTCTAGTTTATTGTGCAAGAAGCAGTTAGAGATTTTATTATGAAAAAATTAGTTGTTGCGCTGGCGTTTGCTGGTGCCAGTACCGGAGCGTTTGCTCAAGGCGTTAGTGTAGAGCCGCAAGACACCATGCAGCAGCAGGTGAGTGTGATCCAAAGCAAGCTGGCAGAGCTTGGGGTGAATGTAAAGCAAGTGCATCCAAGTCCGGTGCAAGGTTTACAGGAAGTGATCACCGATAAGGGCGTGTTTTATGCCAGTGCTGACGGCCGTTATCTTGTGCAAGGTACGATGATTGACCTTGTTAACCGTGAAAACTTAACAGAACGTGCACTGAGTCATGTGCGCCTTGAAGGTGTCGCACAATACCAGAACTCAATGATCACCTATAAAGCAGATAACGAAAAAGGCAAGATCACCGTCTTTACCGATATCACTTGTGGCTACTGCCGTAAGTTACACCGTGAGCTGGATGACTACCTAGATGCTGGCATTACCGTGCAGTATCTGGCATTTCCGCGTGGCGGACTGCGTGGCTCTGGGTACACCGACCTGATGAATGTGTGGTGTGCTGATAACAAGCAAGAGGCACTGACGGAAGCAAAAGCAGGTGAAAAACCAGAAAAAATTGAAAACTGTAACGCACCGGTGGCAGAGCACTACCAATTAGGGCAAAGCTTTGGTATCAGCGGTACTCCAGCCATTATTTTATCTGATGGCAGCATGATCCCAGGTTATCAGCCTGCGGCTGCAATTAGCTCAGCGATTGATGAGTTAAATAATAACAAATCTTAATGTAGAATGGGCCGCATCTAACGACGGCCCTTTTTTTGGAGTTTGCCTTGCAGGCGCATACCACCATAATGGCTCGCCCGCGAGTCGATGACAGCCACCTAAGCGATAAGCTTCACCCCGTTATTCGTCAAATCTATGCCTCTCGTGGCGTCAATAGTGATGAGCAAATAGATAACCGTGCCAATACCTTGCACGATTTCCGGCTATTTAAAGACATTGAATTAGCAGCAGAAATACTCAGCGACAGTCTACAGCGCCAAGACAAGGTGCTGATTGTCGGAGATTTTGATGCTGATGGTGCCACCAGTACTGCCACCTTAATGCAAGGCTTGGGTATGTTTGGGTTTAGCCAATTGGATTACCTGGTGCCGGACCGTTTTAACTTTGGCTATGGGCTAAGTGTGGAGTTGGCAGAGCATATTGTCGCCATGGCTCCTGATTTGGTGATCACCGTCGATAGTGGTATTTCGTGCTTAAAAGGTATCGAGCGCGTCAAAGCTGCCGGTATTAAGGTCATTGTCACCGACCACCATTTACAAGGTGAACAATTACCCAACGCTGATGCTATTGTTAACCCCAATCGTCACGATTGTACTTTCCCATCAAAATCGATAGCCGGTGTTGGTGTGGCTTTTTATGTGCTTATTGCATTGCGCCATACGCTGCGTGAGCGTCGTTATTTTAATGAGCAGCGTCCTGAGCCGAATTTAGCCAACCTCCTCGATCTTGTAGCCCTCGGCACGGTTGCCGATGTGGTGGCGCTGGATGCGAATAATCGCACCTTGGTGCATCAAGGGCTGGCGCGCATCCGCAGTGGTAAGACTCGCCCCGGTATCGAAGCGCTGGTTGATGTGGCACGGCGCACGCAAGCGCGTTTAAGCGCCTCAGATTTTGGCTTTGCTCTAGCGCCACGGTTAAATGCGGCAGGTCGATTAGATGATATGAGCTTAGGCATTGCTTGTTTGCTATCACCGGATATTAATCACGCTCGGCGCATAGCCGGTGAACTGGATATGCTTAATGCCGAGCGCAAAGAAATAGAGCAGGGCATGCAACAAGAAGCGCAAGCGGCGCTGGCTAAACTTTCTTTAACAAGTGCGCAAACACCCGATGCGTTATGTCTGTACCAGTCCGATTGGCACCAAGGTGTGATTGGTATTCTCGCCGGGCGTTTAAAAGAGCACTATCACCGCCCCACGGCGATTTTTGCCGCCGGAGATAATGGCCTATTGAAAGGGTCTTGTCGCTCCATTGATGGCGTGCATATGCGTGATGTGTTGGCGCATATCGACGGTCAATACCCAGGGCTGATTGCTAAATTCGGCGGCCACGCCATGGCTGCGGGGTTAAGTATTGAGGAAGCGCGATTCAACGAGTTTCAACAAGCCTTTGCGCAAGAGATAGGTAAAGTGCTTACCGAAGAAGCGAAGGAATGTATTTTACTCACTGATGGTGAACTGCCCAGTGATTGTTTGAATATGGAGTTTGCTGAGTTGCTGCGTCAAAGTGGGCCTTTTGGTCAGCATTTTCCAGAGCCCATTTTTGAGCATACCTTTGAGTTGCTGCAACAGCGCGTTGTTGGTGATAAACACCTTAAGCTAGTGCTGCGCCATAGCAGCGGCCGAGTGCTTGATGCTATCGCTTTTAATGTCGATGTACGCGCTTGGCCTGATACCCAAGTGCGTTATGTGCACCTAGCTTACCAGCTCGACATTAATGAATTTCGTGGCCAATTTTCTTTGCAGTTGATCGTTCGAGAGCTGCAAAAACAATAGCCACAGCAAGTTAGCGTAGAGCAAATAAAATTAGATAAAATCATGTGAAAGCGCTAATAAATGCAGCAGTTTTTTGCTAAAATCGAGCGCTTTTATTGATGCGCCGAATTCTCAGTATACTTGAAGTGTAAATGCTTACATCAAGATGGCTAAAGAGATAGACCTTGGCGCCACCATCATTTTGCGGAGTGACATGCATGTTTGAAGTGAATCCTGTGATTAATCAAATCAAGGAAATTCGCGAGCGCACAGAGCTTCTTCGGGGGTATCTTTGACTACGCTCTTAAGAAAGAGCGCTTAGAAGAAGTGAATGCTGAACTCGAAGACCCAGCAGTGTGGAATGAACCTGAAAAAGCCCAGGCTTTAGGTAAAGAAAAAGCCAGTCTTGAGGTGATTGTTGAGACTATCGGCAAGCTTGAAGACGGTACTGACGATGTCGAAGGGCTGGTGGAGTTGGCTGTTGAGGCTGAAGATCAAGAGACCTTCGAAGAAGCCCAAGCTGAACTTGAAGAACTCAATGCCCACCTTGAAAAACTCGAGTTCCGTCGTATGTTTAGTGGCGATCAAGACGCTAACGATGCGTACTTAGACTTGCAAGCGGGTTCGGGTGGTACAGAAGCACAAGATTGGTGCAACATGTTATTGCGCATGTACTTGCGTTGGGCTGAGGCGAAAGGCTTTAAGGCTGAAATCGTTGAAGCAACTGACGGCGATGTGGCCGGTATTAAAGGCGCTACAGTAAAAATTAGCGGTGAATATGCCTATGGCTGGCTGCGCACGGAAACAGGCGTGCACCGTTTAGTCCGTAAGAGTCCTTTCGATTCTGGCGGACGCCGCCATACCTCGTTTGCCTCAGCGTTTGTTTACCCAGAGATTGACGACAATATCGAAATCGATATCAATCCAGCCGATTTACGCATTGATGTATATCGGGCTTCGGGGGCTGGGGGTCAGCACGTTAACCGGACAGAGTCAGCGGTGCGAATTACCCACTTGCCAACCAATACCGTGGTACAGTGCCAAAATGACCGCTCGCAGCACAAAAACAAAGACCAAGCGATGAAACAGTTAAAAGCAAAACTGTTTGAGCTGGAGTTGAAAAAGCAAAACGCTGAGAAGCAAGCGCAAGAAGAAGCAAAGTCAGACATCGGTTGGGGCTCGCAAATTCGCTCCTACGTACTTGATGACTCACGCATCAAAGATTTGCGCACCGGTGTTGAGAACCGCAATACCCAAGCGGTACTCGATGGAGACCTTGATAAATTTATTGAAGCAAGCCTTAAATCAGGCCTGTAATGTAACGCCAAACCAATAGAGCTAGAAAATGACAGATCAAATTCAAGACGAAAATAAACTAATTGCTGAGCGTCGTGCCAAGCTCGACGCCATTCGCGAAAACTGCAGTGCTAACGGCCACCCAAATGGTTTCCGTCGAAAACATTACACTGCTGATCTTCAAGCCGAGTTTGGCGACAAGTCGAAAGAAGAATTAGTTGAGCTTGATCATCAGGTGGCCGTTGCTGGGCGTATTCTTGCTAAGCGTGGTCCATTTATGGTGTTGCAAGACATGAAAGGTCGCGTACAAGCCTACGCTTCAAAAGATGTACAAAAAGATCTTAAAGCTAAATATGGGCAACTAGATATCGGCGATATTATTGGCGTTGCTGGACCTTTGCATAAATCAGGCAAGGGTGACCTCTATGTTGATATGCATGAGTACGAGTTACTGACTAAGTCTTTACGTCCGTTGCCAGAGAAATTCCATGGCTTGTCTGATCAGGAAACCAAATATCGCCAGCGTTACGTTGACTTGATCACCAACATGGATACGCGTGAGACTTTCCGCGTTCGCTCGAAGATCATAGAGGGGATCCGTCGCTTCTTGGCTGAGCGTGATTTTATGGAAGTAGAAACCCCTATGCTGCAGGTCATCCCTGGTGGTGCAACAGCGCGTCCGTTTGTGACTCATCACAACGCGTTAGACATCGATATGTATTTGCGTATCGCTCCTGAGCTTTACTTAAAGCGTTTGGTCGTCGGTGGTTTTGACCGGGTATTTGAGATTAACCGCAACTTCCGTAACGAAGGGTTATCAACACGCCATAATCCTGAATTCACCATGATCGAGTTCTATCAGGCCTATGCTGATTACAATGATCTAATGAACTTGACCGAAGATATGCTGCGCACCGTAGCGCAAGACGTATTGGGTACCACCACTATCGTCAATACTACTAAGAATGACGACGGTGAAGTAATCGACAGTGTAGAATATGACTTTGGTCAGCCATTTACGCGTTTGAGCATGGCCGATGCAATCATCAAGTACAACCCTGATTTTGACGCTCAGGTATTTGCAGACCCTGAAAATCACCTAGAGCAGTTGATTGCCTATGCCAAGCAAGTTCATGTCAAGATCCCTG
Organism: Pseudoalteromonas sp. CNAT2-18.1; assembly: GCF_022347865.1. Taxonomy (NCBI): domain Bacteria; kingdom Pseudomonadati; phylum Pseudomonadota; class Gammaproteobacteria; order Alteromonadales; family Pseudoalteromonadaceae; genus Pseudoalteromonas; species Pseudoalteromonas sp. CNAT2-18.1. The sequence goes on from NZ_JAKRFR010000004.1 coordinate 29,858, forward strand.
ACAACTGTGTATGGGGCGCGGGCAAGTACATGTGTGAAATCTTTGAAGAAACAGCAGAACACCAGTTGATTCAACCGACTTTCATTACCGAATACCCATGGGAAGTTTCACCATTGGCACGTCGTAACGATGCTAACCCATTCGTTACCGACCGGTTTGAGTTCTTCGTCGGTGGACGTGAATTAGCCAACGGCTTCTCTGAGCTTAATGATGCTGAAGACCAAGCCGCTCGTTTTGCTCGTCAAGTTGAAGAAAAAGATGCCGGTGATGATGAAGCCATGCACTTCGATGATGACTATATTCGTGCACTTGAATATGGTTTGCCACCGACAGCAGGTGAGGGCATCGGTATTGATCGTCTAGTTATGTTGTTTACTGACTCGCCGACGATTAAAGACGTTATTTTGTTCCCGCATATGCGCCCTGAACAAGAGTAACAGCTTAAATTGTTTAAAAAACGCGGCCTTAGTGCCGCGTTTTTTGTACCTCTTGTGTGCGATATGTCTCAAAAAGTCCCTCGTCCCCTCGCAATTGAGTCCCTGTTTTCTGTATTGTTGTTTATTAAACTCATGATATATATAGATTTTTAATTTCAGCTTTAATTAAGCTGTGATTTGCCACGCTATTATTTGTAAGTCCTTAGGCTAATATTTAGGCGTAGTCGATGCGCTAAATAAAATTAAAAGGGAGTGTGGCAAATGGAAAACGACGATTTTTTACCAGAAATTCCAGTGGATAAGAAGCGCCAAGCTTATTACCGCGAGTGTATTCGCGAGTTTGAATTACTCGGATATCGCGACCAGTTTCTACGCGAAATTAGCGAGGATTTAGAAGCCGTCGAGAGAATGCAGAGTGATAAGCCAACAAGCGATCAATAGTGCTTATTTTTAGATGTTTAACGCCTCAAAAATGGCCCTTAAGGGTCATTTTTTATGCCTTTTTAGCGGTTGTGGGCAAAGTCTGAGCAGATGGATTGATTTTGCTATAAAAGTGTTTGACATATTTGCTCAGACCTTTATTATACGCCCCACAAAGACGGAGAGGTGGCCGAGTGGCTGAAGGCGCTCCCCTGCTAAGGGAGTATAGGGTTTGTAGCCCTATCGAGGGTTCGAATCCCTCCTTCTCCGCCATTTATTTTAAATGGCTTTCTTTGTTTATAGATACGGACGCATAGCTCAGCTGGATAGAGTACCTGGCTACGAACCAGGCGGTCGGAGGTTCGAATCCTCCTGCGTCCGCCATCTTCCTTCAAGATGGTCTAATATCTATAAATCACTTTTATGTACCGGACGCATAGCTCAGCTGGATAGAGTACCTGGCTACGAACCAGGCGGTCGGAGGTTCGAATCCTCCTGCGTCCGCCATCATTTAAGTGATAAATTCAGAACGTAAGTTCACACATATAACGGACGCATAGCTCAGCTGGATAGAGTACCTGGCTACGAACCAGGCGGTCGGAGGTTCGAATCCTCCTGCGTCCGCCACTTCCTTTAAAGAGAAGTGATAATAAACCAACGAAAGTTGGTTTTTTTGTGCTTGAAATTTGATGTAAGCATACGGATGCGAACCTCTGAGGTTCGTTGATTACCAATTCTGGCCTGCACCCGCCACTTCCTATAAAGAGAAGTGTTAATAAACCAGCGAAAGTTGGTTTTTTTGTGCCTGAAATATAACCCTCTACTCTCTATTTGATAGTTAAACCGCTCAGCTATTTACCCACCGGTTTATCTCACGTTGTAGGTCAGACTTCAGTCTGACAATTTCGTCGTCCTGCACCCGCCACTTCCTTTAAAAGGGAAGTGATAATAAACCAATGTGAGTTGGTTCTTTTGTGCCTGAAATATAACCCTCGACTCTTTATTTGATAGTTAAACCGCTCAGCTATTTACCCATCGGTTTATCTCACGTTGTAGGTCAGACTTCAGTCTGACAATGTCGCCGTCTTGCACCCGCCACTTCCTTTAAAGAGAAGTGATAACAAACCAACGATAAGTTGGTTTTTTTATGCCCGCAATATAACCCTCTACTCTTTAGTTGATAGTTAAGCCGCTCAGCTATTTATCCATCGGTCTATCCCATGTTGTAGGTCAGACTTCAGTCTGAGGATTTCATCGTCTTGCACCCGCTACTTCCTTTAAAGAGAAGTGATAACAAACCAACGATAAGTTAGTTTTTTTATGCCTGAGGTATAACCTCTACTCTTTTTTTTGATCCGAGAATCCAGCCATTTTTTTAGCATGCATGTTATGGCCTACTTTTGTTTACAAAAGCTTGCCCTCATACCAGCTATAAACTTGATAGCAAAATAGCCTTTATAACTAAATACCGTGTCATCAATTGCTAGCCATAGGAATGATTGATAACTTATTGGTTGAGTATATAGAAATATTTAGTAGATAGTTATAGCTTCTAGCTGAACTGATACTAAGGCAAGGAGGCATTCTTGAACAATAAAGAAAAAATAGCGGTGTTCATTGATGCTGATAACGCACCGGCGAAAAAGATAAACAAAATTCTCTCCGAGTTAGCGCGTTACGGTGTTGTAAATATTCGCAAAGCTTACGGTAACTGGAAGAGCCAAAACCTAAAAGCATGGGAAGACGTTCTTCATGAATTTGCTATACAGCCAATTCAGCAATTTGACTTAACTAAAGGTAAGAACGCGACTGACATGGCATTAGTTGTTGATGTTATGGATGTTTTATATACGAAGGATATTGATATTATTTGCCTAGTATCTTCAGATTGTGATTTTACGCCATTGGTTACGAGGGCGCTTGCTGATGGTAAGTTTTTAATCGGTTTTGGAGAGCGCAAAGCTCCGCTAGCATTTGTGAATAGTTGTTCTCGCTTTCTCTACTTAGATGGTGATAACGAAAAAGAAACTCCCGTTCAAAAACAGAAAAAAAATATAAAGAGCGATACAAAGCTAATCAATCTATTAAGGCAAGCAATAGAGGCCGTAGAAGAAGATAATGGTTGGGCTATGCTAGGGCCGATAGGAACTCACATATCAAATCATGCTTCTTTTGATCAAAGAAACTATGGTTTTTCAAAGCTAAGTGACTTATTTATGGCCATAGACCTGTTTGAAATGAAAAAGACAAATGGCTCAGTACTTTGGGTTAGAGATAAAAAAAGAGCGAAGCAAGTCAGCAAGTTACTGAAAGCGATTACAAGCTAAAGTGAGAATAGGAGGATATTTGATGCCCCTGCAAAATAAAGTAGATCCATGGGGAAACTTGGTGGCGGTTAAAGCTAGAGGGGAGTATTTGGGGAATCGAGGAATATTGCATGATAAAGAAAAGAATATTCTAAAGCCTTGGGCGCATAAAAAGTGGGTAATATGCGAACTTAGCTTTAAGGGTATTAAAAGACGTTTATTTAGCGATAACAAGTATTCCGAATTATTCTTTTTAGATGAAGCGACTGCTCTAGCGGCAGGGCATAAACCTTGTGCTCATTGCCGGAGAGCTCGTTACTCTGAATTTAAGAAGTTTTGGCGGCAGGCCAATGGTTTAAGCGAGCTTGAATCACTCTCATCTGAACAAATGGATAGTCAGTTACATAAAGAAAGAGTCAGTTCAGAGCGAACAAAGAAGACATTTGAAGCGAGCTATGGAAGTCTCCCAGATGGAACATTTATCGAGTTGAATAACGGAGCACACCTTGTCTGGGAAAATAATATCTATAGATGGTCGTATCAGGGCTACTCCCGAGTAGAAGACAGCATAGCTAAGAATCAGTTAGTAAAAGTTATCACCCCAAAAACAATTGTTCGCATGTATTCATCTGGTTTTAAACCTTTAATACATAAATCAATACGTGATGTACAGTTAGGTTAATTTTTTTGACTTTTGAATCGCAGTGGTGCGCTTGGTATCTGAGTACACTTAAACCTGCTACTACTTATTCTTGAGATATAATCGGCAGAATGAAAAGTGAACTTTCAAGTGCTAGTGACAGAAGAAAACCTTACCTAGAAGAAAGGAGCTTTCGCACACTGAATTTAAGGAGGTGTACACTTTTGCTTGGAGGTCTGCATCTCCTTCACTTCTTTTGAAGAGGAGGTCATATGAAGTCACTTAGAATTCTAGATTGTACTTGCTTCTCTTTACTTAATAGTTAAACCGCTCAGCTATCTGTCCATCGGTTAATCTCACGTTGTAGGTCAGACTTCAGTCTGACAATTTCGCCGTCCTGCACTGTTTTCTTCCTTTATCTACCTTTTGTCTCAATGCGAAAATGGCGCGTCAGGTGGGATTGTGCTCTTGCTTGTTTGTCACCTACCTATGTCAATAAACTAAAGCTTCGCTCCAAAGTTATTGCCTAGAGCAGGTTACAGCTCGTTAAGGCTAAATTGAAATCATGACCCATCGACGATTTATTGTTAAAAGGAATAAAGTATTCCTTTTTGTTGTTTGTTTTTATAATATTTTGATAGGATGAATTTAAGCCATTTTTTTAATCTGTGACGGTTGCGCCCAATCGGCGCGCTATCAAGGTGATGCGGAGCATAACAATGACAAAAACCCCGGTATCGATAGTGTGTGCGTTAGTTTTAGGTTGTACCTTAGGTGCAGGGCAAAGTGCTGCCCAGCAAAGTATTGCCCAACAAAGCAATTACGCCCCTTTTGTAAGTGATGTGCCTTTAGTTCAGCAACCTATGCTTAATCCTGAATTTTGGTTGCAACGCCAAAGTGATAGTAAGCCGCTGATGTCGCAGTCGCAAATCCAAGCCTTCAATCGCAGCCTCATCAATAATAACCCTTACATTATCGATCCCCTAGCAATGCCTGATACGCTCTCTGCTAAGGCGTTACGCAGTTATATTAGTAACACCAGTAGCACGCCTTCAAGTCCTCGCTTTTATGTTGATGGCAAGCAACTTGATCGGGCCGATTTTGCGCGTTATCACGCCAATACCAATATTGATGCTGTGACTGATAGTAACCCGGTGCGCTTTGGACTGATTGTTGAGCGCACCTCATTGCGTACCTTCCCAACCGCCGACAGGGTGTTAAACAGTGAAATGGATATCGACTTAGATCGCTTTCAAGAAACCGGGGCGTTTCCGGCGGAGCCTGTCGCTGTATTGCATGAAAGTGCTGATGGTCAGTGGTATTTGGTGGCAGCCTATAACTATACCGCTTGGGTCAAACGCTCCGCAGTGGCGGTAGGTGATAAGAACCGCATCCGTACCTTCACTCAAGCTGATGATTTTATCGTAGTGACCGGTGATAAAGTAGAAACCACCTATGTTCCTAATGAGCCTCGTGTTTCCGAGGTACAATTGGATATGGGTGTACGCTTGCCGCTAGCCCCAAAAGAGCAGGTTAAGCACCTAACTCATGGGCAAAATAGCTTTGCCAGTTATATTGTGACATTGCCTGTGCGCAATGACGATGGCACCTTGAGCTTTGCTCAAGGCTTAATACCGCGCAGTGCTGATGTGCATTTAGGTTATTTGCCGCTCACTGCGCACCATTTAATAGCCCAAGGGTTTAAGTTTTTAGGCGAGCGCTACGGCTGGGGGCATGACTATAATGCCCGTGACTGTACCGGCTTTGTCGGTGAAATTTATAAGGCCTTTGGCGTGTGGATGCCGCGAAATTCATCGTGGCAAGGTAAAACCGATTACGGCCACAACTGGCGCTTTGATAAAGACAGCACAGAGGCACAAAAGCGCGAGGTTATCGCGCAAATGCAGGTGGGCGACCTTATTTACATCCCTGGCCATGTGATGATGTATATTGGTTCATACCAAGGCCAACCTTATGTCATTCACGATGTGAAAGGTCTAGGTTATATCAAGCAAAATGGCGAGTTTTACGATGGCGAGCTCAATGGCGTGTCGGTAACGCCCCTATTACCCTTGCACCTAAATAGCACCACTTCTTACCTTGAGCGCACCTATGCGATTAAGCGCATTGCTCAAGGAGCAGAGCAATGATCATTCAGTCTGTGCATTTTGCACGCTTATCGGTGCCATTACATACGCCATTTAAAACGGCGCTGCGCACGGTGACGCATATTGATGACCTAGTGCTGATTATTGACACTCGATGTGGCCGCCGAGGTTATGGTAGTGCACCCTCAACGCCTGTTATCACCGGCGACACCCATCAGTCGATATTAAGTGTTATCGAGCAGGTCCTTCAACATCAGCTTATTGGCCAGCACATACAAGATATCAATCGCTTATGTGATGACCTAGCGGCGGCAGTGGTGGGTAATTATTCCGCTAAAGCGGCGTGTGAAATCGCCCTCTATGATTTATGGAGCCAAAGCTTAGGTGTGCCGCTTTATCAGGCTCTGGGAGGGCACCAAAGTGAACTGAAAACCGACGTCACCATCAGTGTAGATAGCATAGATAAAATGCTCAGCGACTGTGATAAGGCACTGAGTAACGGTTTTGATGTGCTTAAAATTAAAATTGGCAATGAGCTTGAGCAAGACATTAAGCGGGTACAGGCCATCGCTGCTCATGTCGATAGCAAAGCGTCTTTACGTTTAGATGTGAATCAAGGCTGGGATGCCAAGCAAAGCGTGCGTGCACTGCAAGCAATTGAAAGCCAAGGTATTGTACTGGAATTGGTCGAGCAACCCGTACCAGCTCATGATATTGATGGCCTGTGCTACATCAGTGAGCGCGTGCAATCGAAGATTATGGCCGACGAAAGCGCCTTTTCTGCTAAACAAGTGCTTACCCTATTGGCGCGCGGCGCCGTTGATATCATTAATATTAAATTGATGAAAAGTGGCGGTTTAAGCCGTGCAATCCGCATTGGCGAGGTTGCGGCAACTTATGACTGCCCTTGCATGATTGGCTGCATGCTAGAGGGCAGTATTGCAGTGTCGGCAGCGGCTCACCTGGCTGCAGCAAAGACACGGCAAATCAGTCTCATTGATTTAGATGGTCCGGCTCTGGGGCAATATGACCCCATCCAGGGTGGGGCGACGTTTTCGGGCCCACTGATTAGCCTTAATCAAACAGCCGGGCTTGGTATAGCGGCGATAGACGGCCTTATCGAACTAGCTGATGGAGTATGGCAATGAATAACACATTACAAAGCTTAATACTGCTAATAAGTACCTTAATTAGCGGTGGCGCCGCATCAAAGCCACAACCCATTGCACTGAACAACCAGCAATTGGTGGTGGTGGTAACTGACTCATGGACCGATATACAAGGCGACATGCTCTTATTTGAGCGCAGCGAACAAAAGCGCTGGCAGAGGGTGAGCGAGCCCAGTGCCGTGGTCATTGGTCGTACTGGATTGGCCTGGGGCCTGGGTCTGCACCCCGCACAACCAGGTCAACAAAAAGTCGAAGGCGATGGTAAAGCACCCGCCGGGATATTTGCTTTAGGTGAGGCCTTTGGTTACTTACCGTCGCTGAAAACCGGGCTTGAATACCAGGCCATGGATGCCGGCGATTACTGTATAGACGTTAAAGGCTCGCCCTATTATAACCAGATGGTCAATACGCGGGAGGTGGGGAGCCAGGCCGTTGAAGGCTCATCTGAAGCCATGCGTCGAGATATACATAGCCAAGATGAGCTATACAAAAAAGGCGTTATCGTTGCGCATAACCCTGACAATATAGATGGGGCCGGCAGTTGTATCTTTATGCACTTGTGGCGTGCCGCAGATAAGCCCACAGCAGGGTGTACGGCAATGGACGAGGCGGATATGGACCGTTTACTAGCCTGGCTCGATAAACGCAAACATCCGCTGATGGTGATTCTACCGCGTGTGGAATATGCTCTCAAACGTGCACACTGGCAACTGCCAGCACTGCCACGATAGGCGTATACGGTTATGAATGCGCATTATCAACCTCTAGATTGGCTGGTCTTTGCCGCCTATGCCTTACTTATCGGCGCCACCGCTTGGTGGTTTAACCGCAAAAAAGCCACCACTAGCTCAGAGTATTTCCTCGGTGGTAATGCGATGCCGACGTGGATGGTGGCTGTCTCGGTGTTGGCCACCTCGCAGTCGGCGGCGACCTTTATCGGCGGTCCAGACCAAGGTTATCAGGGGGATTTATCCTATTTAGCGACCAACATTGGCGCCTTTATCGCCGCTATCATTGTTGCCAAGGTGCTGATCCCGCGCTTTTATCGCTACCGAGTGTACACCGTGTACGAGTTGCTGGAGCAGCAAATTGGCCCCAAAGCCAAACGCAGTGCGGGCTTAATGTATTTATTTGGGCGCGTGTTTGCCAGTGGCGCGCGGCTGTATATGGCGGCCATTGCCGTGGCGATGATTCTTTATGGCAATATTGCCGCTAGCAGTGTGATCATGGCCACCTTAGTGCTGGTTTTGGTGGGCTTGCTGTACACCGTGTTTGGCGGCATCCGTACAGTGATCTACTCAGATGTGATCCAATGTGCCGTTTACACCGGCGCTGCCCTATGCGTCATTGTGAGTTTATGGCTGGCGATCCCAGCCGACTTCAGCACCGTGATTGAAGCGTTGCAAAACCCCGCCCCCGGGCAGCCTTCGAAGCTAGCACTGCTAAAGTTTGAACTCGATTTTAGTGCCAGCGGGGTATTTAATATATGGTCGGTGTTTACTGGCTTTGTGCTGCTCAATATTGCCGCCTTTGGTCTTGACCAAGATATGACCCAGCGGGTGCTCACCTGTAAAGACGCTAAATCAGGTAGTCGTGCGATGCTATTGTCCATCGCTTTGGTGGTGCCGGTGATGTTGCTGTTTATTATTATTGGTTTGCTGTTGTTTGTTTTCTACCAACGTCCAGACATTATGGCGCAAGGGGGGGCTAGCCAAGACGTGGGGCAGTTCCAAGGTGAGAAAATCACGGTGTTTATGCACTATGTACTTAACGAGATCCCCGCAGGAGTGAGGGGGTTGGTTACCATAGGTATTATTGCGGCGGCCATTTCTACGTTGAACTCTGGGCTAAGCTCAATGGCATCGGTATTAGTGCAAGATTTATATAAACCTTGGCGGCAAAAACGCAAACCAGATCAACACGATAGTCACTATGTGGTGGCCGGACGCTGGGCCATGTTAGTGGTGTCTCTGGCGCTGGGAGGGATGGCGGTTATTTGCTATTTTTGGCAGCAGTACTCGCAAATGCCGTTATTAAAATTTGCCCTCAGCGTCATGGTGTTCTCTTATTCCGGATTATTAGGGGTGTACATTAATTCGGTGTTTTTCCATCGCGGCAGCGAGTCATCGGTATTAGCGGCACTGGTTATTGGCTTTGTCGCCACCTTATTGATGCAGCCTTATGTGCAAGCGGCGCTATTGCCAAACGCTTGGCACTTTAACCTCGGATTTACTTGGCAGTTGTGTTTAGGCACCTTACTTGCCATGTTAGTGTGTGCTTTGGGGCGCCCCAATAGGCGGAGCAGCCATGAATAATTATGTGTTAGCGGTTGATGGCGGCGGCAGCAAAACCGCCCTAGCAGTATTTAATCGCAATGGCGAAGTGATTGCTTTTGAAAAAGGTGCAGGGAGCTCATTGAGTTACGATTTACAGTTGAGCTGTGAGTGTATGATGCAGCAAGTGGCAAGCATTATGAACACTACAGCCATACCGGCGCATCATACCCAGTGTATAATAGGTGTTGCTGGCGCTGGGAATCCGTATAATCGAGCCGCATTGCTGCAGCGTTTAAAGACATTCGCTTTTGCTGATACCCGAGTGACCTCGGATGCCGTGACCGCTGCCCTGGGCGCTAATTTAGGTGCGCCGGTGGCTTGCGTGGCATTAGGGACCGGCTCGGTGGGGGCGCGTTTAGATAGCCATGGCCAGTTACAGCTCGTCGGCGGCTGGGGATTTACACTGGGCGATGGTGGCAGCGGAGCGCGATTAGGGGCCATGGCGGTACAAGCACTGATGCAGGCAGTAGACAGGCAGCAGCCGCTACATGGGCTGATAGCCACTATAGCTAAAGAGGTGGGGGAGACCCGGGCCGAAATCAGTGCTTGGGTGCGCCAAGTGACAGCCCAGGAGTTTGCCACACTCAGCGAGCGAGTATGGCCGCACGCTAATCATTGCCCCATTGCTACGGAGATCCTTGCTCGGCATAAAAGCGCGGTGCTGCAGCTTATTGCTGATACTCGCCAAGATACTGAGCTTCCGGTGATGTTACTGGGTGGACTGGCAAACAAAAGCAAGCAGTTACTAAGCGACAGCGAACAACGAATTATTATGCCAGCACGCGGCAATGCCTTAGATGGCGCCTGGGTGCTGGCAACACAGAATATACAAGTGGAATAACTACATGAGTTTACTGGATGATCAACGATCGAAATTATTACATGAGCTAAATAGCATCGTGTCGGAAGGGCAAAACCCCGAGACCCTCGATATCGATTTATTAGCGACAGACGATATCTTGTATAAGCTCAATGATGAAGACCACAAGGTTGCTCCAGCAGTACGCGCCATTATCCCAGATATTGCTAAAGCCGTGGATGCGATTGTGCATGCCTTTAGCAAAGGAGCGCGGCTTATCTATATTGGTGCGGGCACCAGCGGTCGGTTAGGTATTCTTGATGCATCCGAATGTCCGCCGACATTCAGTGTTGACCCAAGCCAAGTGGTGGGCATTATTGCCGGTGGCGCTAAAGCGATTCAAACCGCTGTCGAAGGAGCCGAGGATAATGCCGAACAAGCCATCGCCGATCTTAAAGCGCATAACCTGTGCGCCGACGATGTGTTAGTGGGTATTGCCGCCAGTGGCCGCACTCCCTATGTGGTATCGGCACTGAATTATGCCCGGCAATTAGGGTGTGTGACAGCGGGGATCAGCTGCTCGCCCAATGCCCCAGTCCTTGAAGCCGCACAGATCCCATTGGGGGCAATCGTAGGCCCAGAAGCGCTTGCCGGTTCTACTCGATTGAAATCAGGCTCGGCACAAAAGCTTATTCTTAACATGTTAACGACAGCAAGTATGATCCGCAGCGGCAAGGTGTATCGCAACCTGATGGTCGATGTTAATGCCAGTAATGACAAGCTCAAAGCGCGCGCGGTACGCATTGTCATGCAGGCGACAGAGTGCACCGCAGAGCAGGCGGCTGAAGCCTTGATGCGCAGCGAGCACAGCGCCAAACTCGCGATTTTGATGCTGCTCAGCGGCGTTGATGCGCGCCAGGGTAAAAGCATGCTAGCCAAGCAACAAGGCTTTTTACGTGCCGCCGTGCAAGGTAAAGATCATGATTAGAGCGTTGGCGCTGATACTGGCCTGCACCGTCGCGCTTATGGGCTGCGCGCAGACACACAAGGAGGACGGCGCAATTCGCGTGGGCGCTGAACAATTCGGCAAATATGCTCCCTTACTTGCAGGCAAGCGTGTTGGCCTAGTGGTGAATCAAACCTCGCGGGTACAAGACAGCCACTTGGTTGACTTTTTGCTGGCGCAGCAGGTAAATGTAACCACTATTTTCGCGCCTGAGCACGGCTTTCGTGGCGATCATGATGCCGGAGCCCATGTGCAATCTGGCGTAGATGCACGCACCGGTATCCCCATCGTTTCCATTTATGGCGCCAATAAGCAGCCTGCTGCGCAAGAGATGGCAGACATCGATGTGGTGGTGTTTGATATTCAAGATGTCGGGGTGCGATTCTACACCTATATCAGCTCCATGCACTATATGATGCAGGCCAGTGCTGATGCGGGGGTTGAGTTTATTGTTTTAGACCGGCCGAATCCGAATATTGCCTATGTTGATGGGCCCATTCTCGACCCTGACTTTCGCTCCTTTGTGGGTATGCATCCCATTCCCATTTTACATGGTATGACTGTGGGCGAGTTGGCACAGATGATTTTAGGAGAGGGCTGGCTTAACAGTGATGCGCAGCTACAGCTTAGTGTGGTGCCGGTGGCGCACTATAATCGCACTATGAAGTATTCGTTGCCCCTCAAGCCGAGTCCTAATTTGCCAAACGACCAAGCCGTTGGCTTGTATCCATCATTGTGTTTTTTCGAGGCGACTCCGGTGAGCATCGGCCGAGGCACTGACTTCCCATTTCAAGTGATGGGCCATGACAGTGTCGCATTAGGCGATTTTGCTTTTCGCCCCCGTAGCATTGTTGGCGCGGCGGCATCACCGAAGTTACAGGGTAAGCTCGTCAAAGGCGTCGACTTGCGACAAAGCTCTGTGCGTGGTTTGGATTTGACGTGGTTGATTAGCGCTCAGCGGCAATTTGCGCAAGCGCAGCAGGTGCTATTTACCCGCCCTGACTTTATGGACAAACTTGCCGGTACCGATAAGTTGCGTCAGGCCATTACTGAGGGGCACAGTAGCGAACAAATAAAGCAAAGTTGGCAGCAACCCTTGCAGCAGTTTAAACGCCAGCGTGCTCCATACCTACTTTATCCTTGAATTTATTGCATATTCGTTGAGTTCTTGTACCTTTTTTAGGTTAGGCATGATACACAGTTGTTGGCAAACAATAACAAGGGATCAATCATGCCTAAACGCTTTCTATTGTTTATGGCCGCCGTTACCACGGCGCCCGTGTTCGCGGTGCAATGTGATTTGGCTGGGCCGCAGTCACCGCGCGATATTCACCTTAGCGAGGGGAGTAATCCGGTGCACTTTGCATCAGCTCCTAACTATAATGAGCTCAACCTTTGTAATATCCATTTCCATAAAAATGCTGAGCATCGCGCCGCAGCCTTTTCGGTGACCGCTCACTCCAGCCCAGCGAACACTGGCTATCAGTGCCAATTGAGTAAAGCGCTCGCTGAGCACGAAAAAAAGCCATTGCTTACGCCGGCCTGTGATGGTCTACAAAGTGGCGATACCATTGAGGTGCACTGGGTGTATAGTTCGGCGCGGGTTTCACCTGGGCCAGGCTTGGGTAGTTGCGTCAGTACCGCTAGCGCGAACCCCAATTTGCGCGTTGAAGCCCAAGTATTCACCCTGGTGAATGACAGCGGCGCCTTAAACTTTACCGAGATGACGCGCATCGTCCAGCGTCACGGCCGTTACCAGAGCAATGAAATTCCACACGACAGTGGCGAGCCGGTGCGCTACCTCGGGTCCACCACCGGGCCCAGTTACTCGCAACATCAATGCTCGCCTTATCAGGTGAGCTGGTCGGTGCGTCCGGATTGTCGCAAGCTTGATATTCATAGCTTGGCTAAGTGGTGTGAGGAGAACCCCTTTAACGAGCATCAGGCGCACGGGGTGCGCCAACTAGTGATTGATAGGCAGCAGTTATCAACGATTGATGATTAACTTTCGCGGAACGCTTTAACCACATCGTTAGAGTGTTCCAGCAACTTACGCCCTGGACGTGTGGCTTGCGTCAACGCGATAAAGACAATATCGATAACAAAGTCTTGCGCGGTTCGCGCCAAAATCGACGATAAGCGAATAGACTCTTCCTCAGCGACGGAGTAAAGATTAACGGTGGCGCAATCGGCCACTGGGTTGGCGCCAAACTTAGTGACGGCGATCACTGGGCAGCCATTGGCTTTGGCCTGACTGGCTGCTTCTGCTACTTCGCGGGTTTTCCCGGACTCACTGATAGCGACGACTAAATCGTCTTTGCCTAGGGTTGAGACGTAGGCCAGCTGTGCATGACCATCGGCATCGGCGATAGCGGCAATGCCCAGCTTTTGCAATTTAAAAGCAAAGTCTTTGGCCACCAATGCCGAGCCACCGAGACCACATAAAGCCACACGCTTCGCGTTTTTTAACAAGCTGACCGCTTGTTCAACCGCTTCAGCCTCATTGAGGTTTTTAGTTTCACTCAGGACCGCCATTTTACTGCTGAGCAGCTTTTCTGCTATTTGCTCTAGGCTATCATTTAAGGTGATTTTACCGTGCAGCTTAGGTGCGGGGGTTTCGGTGTTTAGGGCATCAATTACCGCGAGCTTAAAGGCCGGAAAGCCTTTATAACCGAGCTTTTGAGCAAACTTCACAACGCTGGACTGACTAACACCAACCACCTTGGCCAGCTCAATAGAGGAGAGGTCGCGAATGGCATTAGCAGAATTAAGGGTAAAGTCTGCTAATTTTGCTTCACTGCTAGAAAACGATTTACGCAGTGCTTTGATTTTTACAAATGTCGACATAAGAAGGTACTTTATTGTTAGATTATATTGGTGCTAATGAGCGCTTATGGGCTCATCTAGTGCACACTTACAACGACGTTAATTACAGTGTAACCTGATATTCCTACACAAAGGAATAAATAATTTGATATACACTAGTACCTATATCTTTACTTTGGCAACCTTACAAACGGCCATAACCGAACACAATTTCAATGTTTGAATATTATTTTCATCTATTTTTAATTGAGCGAAATAAAATATTATTATACTGTGGTCATTATTTGTATTAACCCAGTGCCTAGGAGCAGGCGGGCTGCAAAACATAATGTAGGCTGATATGAATTTTCCATACTTTGATACGCCAATGCGAACGTGTTTAGTGCTGCTAATGTGCATGGCTTCCCTTAGTTGCGTTAACCACTACCCCATGAAGCCGTCACACAATTATTCAAAACGCATTAAGTTTTTGGTGATGCATTATACCGCCATTGATTATCAAAAGTCGGAGCGGGTATTGGTTGATGAAGGCGGGCTCAGTGCCCATTATCTGGTGCCACAAAGTGGCGATGCGAGTTATCAGCGCAGCGAGCTTGAGGTGGTGCAATTGGTGGCTGAGCAAGATAGAGCTTGGCATGCCGGTAACAGTTTTTGGCAAGGTCGCAGCGATTTAAACGATCATTCCATTGGTATTGAAGTGGTGAATGTACCGCGCTGTGCTGCGGCTGAGCGCACCGCCAAGGCCGCAGCAGGGCAAGAGCAAAAGCTGTGCATGTACCCCGATTACGACCCACAACAGGTGCAGTTATTGATTGCCCTGAGCCAAGATATTCTTGCCCGTAACCCGGATATTGGACCAACACAAGTTGTCGGTCACTCCGATATTGCGCCTGGGCGCAAAAGCGATCCAGGCCCGCGCTTCCCTTGGTATCAATTATATAAAGCCGGCGTCGGCGCTTGGTACAAACAAGCGGATGTCGAGCATTATTGGCAGCACTTCAGTACCGCAGCGCCGACGACCGCCTTGATGCAGCAAGCACTGCGTGATTATGGCTATGGTGTTGACGTTAGCGGCCAGCTAGATAGAAAAACGGTAGCAGTTATCAAAGCCTTCCAGGCTCACTTTCTGCCGTGGCAGGTGCATGGCCAAGCGGATGGCAAAACGGCAGCGGTGTTGTTTGCCTTATTACACCGCTATAAACCGGATAAAGCCCAAGCACGTTTTCGTGACTATCAGGCCTTGAATACAGCGCAGCCAGCACCCAGTAAACCTTTGGGTCATGAGCAGCTATTGGCGAGCTATCCCGCAAAGGCGCTGAGCTCGCGAAAAGATGTCAACAACAAGTACCGCTTTAAGGCGTACCAAGGCCGTGGCGAGATCATTATTGATAACGTGAATGCCGTTGCTGCTGAGCTTGTCGTCAATGGCCAAACTCTGAATATCGCAAAGCCTCTAACGGCGGATACCCAATACCGTTATTCGCTTAGTAAGCGCACCCGCACCGGGGTGAATAGTTTGCATATTAAGTCGGTAACACCAGAAGATGCGCAACTGCATATTCGTATTCCTGCGCCAGTGTTAACGCAGCGCCCAACACCTAAACGTTTCGAACAGGTTGATGCGCTGATTAATGCTGAAATTGAGCAAGGGTTTCCCGGAGCCGTGTTGGCGGTCGTGCACCAAGGGGAATTGGTTAAGCTTTCGGCTTACGGTGAGGCGCGTAAATATCATGATGGCGGCGAGATGATGGCCACACCGCAGCCCATGCAAACCGATACCTTGTTTGATATTGCCTCGAACACGAAAATGTTTGCCACAAACCTGGCGTTGATGCATTTGGTATCGCAAGGGCACTTGGATGTCTCATTGCCGGTGAGTTTTTATTTGCCCGAATATCGCGGTCAAAGGCGGGAGTTACGGCTAGTCAGTGATTTACTCGAACACAGCGCTGGCTACCCTGCCGTGGTGGACTTTCACCGTCGTGATAACCAGCTTGGCGAGCAATTCTATTCGATTAGTAGCGATTGGACCAAGCAGCTTATTGTCCAAGGAGTGCCTTTCACGGCGATGCGCAAGCAACGCCACCTGTACAGTGATATTGACTATATGTTGTTAGGGTTGCTGGTGGAACGTATCAGCGGTATGCCCTTAGATGCGTATGTTGAAAGCCGGCTCTATGCGCCCCTTGGGATCACCTCAATGATGTTTAACCCGCTGCAAAAAGGGGTGTTAGCACAGCAAATTGCAGCCACCGAAATTCAGGGAAATACGCGGGGTGGGCGGGTGCACTTCGAGGGCGTGCGCGATTACGTATTACAAGGTGAGGTGCATGATGAAAAAGCTTTCTACTCACTTGCTGGGGTCGCAGGCCATGCTGGGCTATTCGCCGATGCCAAAAGCCTAGCGCAATTGTGTCAGCTACTGCTTAATCGCGGCACTTACGGTGAAAAACAGCTATTTACTGCGTCGGTGCTGGATCAGTTTACTAAACCGAGTAGGAGCGACGAAAGTTATGGCTTGGGTTGGCGCCGAGCGGGAAATGGCGCGCGTAAATGGCACTTTGGCCCTTATGCCAGTGCGCAAGCGTATGGACACACAGGCTGGACAGGCACAGTGACGGTTATCGACCCAGAGTATGATTTAGCCATAGTGCTGCTGACCAACGCCCGGCATAGCCCGGTGATGGGCACTGAGCAGCAGTATCAATTTGTGGGTAAACAGTTTGAGACCGGCCAATATGGTTCGGTGGTCACTCGCGTTTACGAGGCTATACTTGGATTGTAGTGAACGTTAACGACTAACACAGGATGCCCCTGCCAGGGCACCTGACCCAAATGGCATCGTTTAGATGCCATTTTCTTTTTCCTTTAGCGCTGCAGTCATTTGCTAATTCAATGCATTCGTTATTAAATAACTGGCTAATTATTTTACTTACCCAAGGAAGAGACATGCCGTTTAGGGTTGCATGTAAGTCCAGTCTGTTCGCTATTTATGAGCCGCGTGGGCCGGAGATAGGATGACTAAACTTTCACACTGGCTGTTATTAATGTTGCCGCTGTTCGCGCACGGCGCAGAGCTGCGCCCCTTTACCACTGATGGTTGTAGCTTGTTCCCCGATGGTACCCTAACAAACAGCGTTAAGTGGCAGCATTGTTGTATTAGCCATGACTTGGCCTATTGGCAGGGTGGAACTCAGACACAGCGCGATGCCGCTGATGCTGCATTAGCGCAGTGTGTGCGCGATTTAGATGAGCCTGCAATCGCTACTTTGATGCATATCGGCGTTCAGCTCGGTGGTGGGCCACTTTATCCAACTTGGTATCGCTGGGGCTATGGCTGGCCTTATGTTCGCAGCTATGGAGCATTAACGATTGACGAACAACAGCAGGTGCAAAAGCGATTGGCAGAGTTAGTGCCAGACTCACTACCTAAAGATCCCTCCGATGAGGAGCGACCATGACCGAGAAATTTGCACGGCATTTGGGGATTGTTCTGGGCGCTCTGTATGGCCTCGGCTTTCGGCTGTTATGGGAAGTAGAAGCGCTACAATCACTGGGGAGTTTGGTGACCCTGTCGTTTATGTTCTTAGTCCCTTTTGTGATCGGGTTTATTCGTATTTATTGTCAAGGTAGGGTCACTCCTTCGCTGTCTTATACAAAAATGATTACCCTAGCGTGGCAGCCTATTTTTGTATTTTTATTAGTCAGTGTCGTGACCTTATTGGAAGGCAGTATTTGCGTGGCCATGGCGTTACCCGCGTTTATGTTATGCGCGAGCCTAGGCGGATTGGCGGCAGGGTTATGTGTGCGCTTGATGCATCGTAAAAAGCGTGGCGCCTTATTCAGCATCGTCGTTTTACCTGTGATTGTTGCCCCGCTAGAGTTGCACTTTTTAACTCGTTCAGCCACCTATGTGATTGAAGACAGTATTGATATTAACGCTCCAGCGGCAGCGGTTTGGCGACAACTGGCAACGGTATCAACGATTGAGAGTAATGAGTTACCCACCACCTTCGCATCACTCATTGGCGTACCTAAGCCCATCGCTGCTGATATGTCTGGTCAAGGTGTGGGCGCTGTGCGTACCAGTCACTGGCAAAAGCAGGTGCAATTTAATGAAGTGATCACTTCATGGGTAGAAAATCAGCAAATGACCTATCGTTTTGATATTGATCCAGAGCGTATCCCTGATAACGCCTTGGATAAACATGTAAAACTTGGTGGCGAGTACTTTGCCCCACTTGATGGTGGTTATTTTATAGAAGTACTTGATAGTAAAAGAAGTCGTTTAACGTTACGAACTCGCGTTGAAGACAACACTCATTTTGGCCTGTATTCGCGCCTATGGGGAGAAGTCATTTTTCATGATTTTCATACTTCATTGCTACAGCTTATGAAAACCAGAGCGCAAGCTGATTTTGCTGAACATCAAAGCTAAAAAAAGCGCCGCAGGCGGCGCTTTAAGTGGTTGCTGGGGGGAGCTTAGAACTCGACTTTGACCGACAGTTGAACTCGGCGAGGGCTATAGTATTGGCGCGGCTCAGCGAAGTTTTCGTCATCAAAATAGGGGTTGTTGTTATACCCAGTTTGACGGTCAAAAACATTGAAAATATCGGCGCGAAATTGCATCGCCACATCGTTATACACCGTGAATTCTTGAGTGTAATTGAGGTCTAACTGCCAATGACTGGCGCTACGGCGACTGCCAGCGGGCTCGGCATAGCGGCTGGTATCGCTAGCATAACCGTAGGGGGTGCCATGCCACTTTTCCCAAGGCTTACCGGATTGAAACACAAAATAGGCACCGACGTTCGCATCCCAAGGGGTGGTGTAATAGCCGTAGACTTTGAATAAGTGTGGCTTATCCCCGGCTAGGGTGCCATAGCGGTAATCCCAAGGGTAACGGCCGCGACCGTCACCATAAAATGACGAACCGACGAAGTTATTGGCATCGTTGGTCGCAGTGGTGTTGTCTTGGTCAAAATTACCGTAGTAATGACTCCACACATAGGAGGCGTTGACATAGGTGTTATCGCCCATGTATTCAGCTTCAAGACTGGCTTCCCAGTATTTGGTTTCGCCTCCCGGCACTTCGGCGATAACATAAGAAGAGCCACCAATTTCCTCGCGAATGGCATCGAGGTTATCAATGAAGAGTCCTTGCTCGGCGATATCGGCAGGAATGCCTGGCACATCAAGGCCACTGTAATCGGTTAATCTGGCGTTATTGGGCATATCTTCCCAAAAGTGCATGCCTCGGCGGTGACGCACATGGGCGCGTACCACCAAGTCACTGCCAATGTATTTGGTTGTGCCCACGGTGAACTCATTAATACGCCGTGGTTTTAAGCCTTTTTCGAACGCTTTACCTGATGAGCCACCGCGTGGCTCGGCATAAATAATATTGCCATTGCTATCGAATTCGATTTCTTGCTCGCCACGGGTATTACGGTCCCACGATGCAGCACGAGCCAGTGAGCTGGTATCGGGGTTATACATGGCAAAGTTGGCAAATACCGAGTCTTCGCCTGCATAATGCCACGTGACGCCGAGGCGGGGTTGCACCATATCGGCCCAGTCGGTCTGGTACATTTGATATTTATTACCCGGGGCTAATTCATACCCAGAAACCGTTCCTGACTTTGCTCTTAACCCTTGGCCATAGTAGGTATCTTGGCTGAACATAACGCCAATGTTGTAGGTCCAATCGCCGATTTCAATGGTATCGTTAATTTCAAAGTTAAGGGTTTCGGTGCTCGAGATAATAGATGGCACCGTATCGCCTTGGTTATCAACTAGGCTCATTTGCTCAACGAAGGCGCGGTAAATCACCGGTGTGCTACTGCCTTGCTCTAAGCTTTCGTCCAAGCCGCCAACGTATTCAATACGGCCCCAGCCGTTTGACAAGCGTGTGAGTACTTCCTCACCTTCAGACCATTGGCCACCGAAGTGCAGAGTGTGATAGCTGTCGCCCCAACTAAATTCATGGTCGA
The DNA here is from genome assembly GCF_022347865.1 of Pseudoalteromonas sp. CNAT2-18.1. NCBI lineage: Bacteria > Pseudomonadati > Pseudomonadota > Gammaproteobacteria > Alteromonadales > Pseudoalteromonadaceae > Pseudoalteromonas > Pseudoalteromonas sp. CNAT2-18.1. Next base: position 49,898 of record NZ_JAKRFR010000004.1, read on the forward strand.
GCTCGAGCTCGAAGGAGTCGCGGTAGAAGTCTTGGCTATCATAGCGATAATACGCACCAACACCGCCGCCGCCTTTTTTGACACCATTTTCGCTGTATCCATATTGTTCAATAAGCGTATTCGCGGCACTATTAAAAGCGGCTATTTGCTCTGCGGTGTAGCCTGAGTCAGCATCCAGTGGTGTGGGGACACTAAAGTAACCCATTTGCTCAAGGTTATTGATATCGAGTTGCGCCGATAGCGAAGGCTGCACGCTAAGTTCAGTATCAGGGCGTGAGCCGCTTTCTAGCTCAAATTTACTGTATTGAAACGAGAGTGTGGTGGCCGAGCCGATCAGCCACGAGCCATCAACAGTGAAAATATCTTGGTCGGTTTGTCCGCCCACCGAGACGCTGTCGGCTTCAAACTGACCGATGGAGTCGCCCTCAAGGGTTTTCTCTGACATCCGCTGCGAGATATTAAACAGCAAGTCGTCAGTGGGGGCCCAGGTCAGCTTGCCAAAGTACTCATCGCGCACGCTCTTATAATTTTTGACCTCGCCATAAGCGGTGCCCTTGTTGCTGCGCTCTTCCTCCGGGCGGTAGTAAGAAGTGTAGAAATACAGTGTATCTTCAATCAGCGGGCCGCCTAGGCTGGCAGTCAGCCAGCTTTTATCGAGCTCATAACTTTCCTCACCAACAGGGCTCGCTACGAGGCTTTTGGGCTGCACTTTATATTCTACGCCACCGCGAAATTCGTCGGTGCCAGATTTCGACACGGTATTGATAGCAAAGCCCCCGGAGCGGTTAAAATCCACAGCCTTAGCGCCGCCGCGATCCATGGTTACGTACTCAATATCATGCGTCGAGGGCTCGGAGGCGAGGTTGCCGAACATCGGCAATGAGACATTGACGCCGTCGAAACCATAAGAGTTATCGACCCCAGACCCGCCAGCTGAGGGGCCAAGGATGGAGTTTTCAGAAAGCTCGACACCGGGGACCAATTTCAGTAGATCGCGATAATCTTGGCCGATGGGGACGCCTTCAATGGCGCTTTCTCCTAAGGAGTTGGTTAACGATGAATTACCCTGGCGGTATAGCCGGCTGCCAGTAACGGTGATCACTTCGGTGTTGCTGCCGGTCATGCTTAGCGCCACATCCACCTTTGAGGTTTGCTCCAAGAGCACTTGTACCGTCATACGCTGACTGGCACCGTCTTTATTGGTAAAGGTCAGCTCGTAAGTACCCGGTTTGAGTTGCGGGAGGTCATAGCTACCATCTGCTCGGGTTACGGCTCGTCGCGGTTTTGGCATGACGTTACTGGTGGCGATGACTGTGACTCCGGCCATGGATTGGTCGGTTTGCTCGGCAATCACCTTGCCTTTGATGCCACCGGTGAGCGCCGCCAGCGCTGGGGCGCTAACAAAGGCTGCAGCGATTAAAGTGGAAGTGAGTGCCGTTTTTGGTGCGCGCAGCGCCAGGCCAGTAGCCTGTGTTAACGCGCTAAGGCTAAACCCGGATGTGATCTGTTTCATTGTATCCCCGTCCTTATAATAAATTATTTATCGGTTGGACTTTTTACCCTGTGATGTATAAGAGCAACGTCAAATGTTGCTTAACTATTAAACAAGTGTTGCCATCATTAATCAAGAATAAAATTTTCTAACTATTCTTTAAAGCAAAAATAAAATATATAAAAGGAGTGGCGCTTAAGCACCTGAGGTGCCCCTGGGCTTCTGTAGGTTATCTATATAAAAGTTATAAGTATGAATTGATTAGAGCCAAGTAGACTTGGCTCTAAGGCTATAACCAAGAGGGCAGGGAATCCATGGCAATAAGAGTATCGTAATCGATACGCTCGCGAATAATACTGTATTGATCATCCTTTACCAGTACTTCTGGAGCATTAAGGCGGGAATTGTAATGTGAGGCCATCACTGCACCATAGGCGCCTGCGCCCATAATCGCTACCAAATCGCCACTTTGGCACTGGCCAATGGTGCGGCCTTTGGCAAAAGTGTCCCCCGTTTCACACACCGGACCGACAATATCATAAGTGACCTTTTGCGTTTGCTCGGTGACCGTGACAATGTGATGATAGGCATCGTACATACTGGGGCGAATAAGGTCATTCATGGCCGCATCTAAAATTAAAAAGTGACGCTGTTGTCCGGTTTTCACATACTCTACACGCGACACTAACACCCCGGCATTGCCAAGTATTGAACGCCCTGGCTCGACGATGATTTTGCAACCAAGGTGGCCTAAATGGGCTTTGGCAAAGCTAGCATAGGTGGTGATATCTGGCTCTTGGGATTGCTCTCCATAGTTGATCCCAAGCCCGCCGCCAATATCGATGACCTGAATATCAATACCGTGATGCTGCAGGCTAGTCACCAGGTCAGCAACTTTACTAAAGGCCTGGTCAAACGGGGTCAGCTCGGTTAACTGCGAGCCGATATGTACGTCAACACCACTCACCTCAATGCCCGGCAGGCTAGCGGCCCGTTGATACAGCGCAGGAGCTAAGTCGATGGCAATACCGAACTTATTCTCGGCCATTCCCGTGGTGATTTTGGCATGGGTCTTGGCTTCAACATCCGGGTTAACACGAATCGAGACCCGCGCGCGTTTGCCCATGCTGTGCGCTTGTTCGCTGATGCGCATCAGCTCCGGTTCGGATTCTACGTTGAACTGTAAAATGTCCTGCGCCAAAGCGTAGCGTATTTCAGCAACACTTTTGCCTACGCCGGCAAAGACGATTTTATCAGCGCTGATCCCGGCGGCTAGGGCACGCCGTATTTCGCCTTCAGAGACGGTGTCGGCACCGGCGCCTAAACGCGCTAAGGTCGCTAATATTGCCTGATTGGAGTTGGCTTTTACGGCATAACAAATTAAGCTATCCAACCCTGCAAATGCGTCACTGTAGCGCTGGTAATTGCTGGCAATCGCTTTACTGGAATAACAGTAAAAGGGCGTTGGCACCTGCTGAGCAAGCGCTTCTATAGCAAGGCCTTCGACTTGCATTTGCTGACCCACGTAGGGGAAGTAGGGAAGTGGATGCATAACTAAAAAATTACAGTAAATTTAAAATTAATTGAATAATCTATGCTCATTTGCAAGACTATTCAAGCTTTATAAGAACAAGGATAACAACATGTCTTGGTATTCCATTTTGCCGCCGTTGATTGCCATTGCAATCGTATTTTGGCGCAAAGAGGTTATAATGGCGCTGTTAGTCGCGGTGGCCTCTTCGGAGTTTTTGCTTGCACTCCAGGGTGACGGTAACACACTTTTCTTCACTTTCATTAATACTATAGAACGTGTGGTGGCAACGGCGTCCTCTGCGGGGAATAGTCGCGTGCTGTTATTCAGTATTCTTATCGGTGCACTGCTTGCCTACATTCGCGAGTCTGGCGGGGTGGCGGCAACCGTAAACCTGTTAATAGGCAAAGGGGTGGCAAAGTCAAAGCGGCAGGTGGGCTTTTTGACCATGTTTTCCGGTATTGCCGTATTTATCGAGTCAAACCTCAGTGTCTTAACTGCGGGGATCCTCTCACGCGGCCTATTCGATAAATTTAAAATGAGCCGGGCGCGTCTGGCCTATATTATTGATAGCACCAGTGCCCCAGTGTGTATTTTAATTCTGCTTAATGGCTGGGGCGCTTATGTGCTTGGACTGATAGAAAACTATGAGCTGGAGCAGTCTGCGGTGTCTATCTTATGGGGCAGCATAGGTTATAACTTTTATGCCATTATCGCCTTATTGATCGTGGCCTACACTATCGCCTTCGATAAAGTACACGGACCAATGAAAGTGGCCGAGCAAAAGCTAGAGCGCCTAGAGGTTAACGAAACAGCGGACAAAGGTACTAAAGCACGCTTTATGTTGGTGCCCTTGGCGACATTGATAGTTTCTATGGTTGGCTTTATGTTCTGGACTGGTAATGGTGATATTGCCAGCGGCAGTGGCTCGAAATCAGTGTTGTATGCGACTATTTTGGCCTGTGTTGTTGCTTATTTATTACTCAGTACAAGTCGCCAATTCAGCCATCATCAATTGGTGGACATGGGCTTTAAAGGTATGGGCGAGTTATTGCCATTGGTGGCGATTGTTTTGCTATCGATGACCTTGGGCGCGAGTTTAAAAGAGCTCGGTACAGGGGTGTTTGTTGCTTCATTGGTAGGCGATTACCTGCCGTTGGTATTGGTGGTGCCAATGCTGTTTGTAACCGGCGCGGTGATCTCCTTTACCACCGGCACCTCGTGGGGCACCTTTGCTATTTTAATACCCATAGGTGTGCCGCTGATCCAAGCGTTAGGATTACCACCTTCACTGGTGATAGCCGCTATTTTAGGGGGTGGCGTGTTCGGCGATCACTGCTCACCAATTTCTGATACCAGTGCGGTGTCTGCCATTGCTTCGGGCTCCGATCTGCTTACTCACGTAAAAACGCAAATGCCTTATGCTTTATTCGGCGGTGCGTTAACTTTTATTGCTTACCTGTTGGTGAGTTTCATCGTTATTTAACAACTAGGCCCATAGCCGATGACTGTGGGCCAGTGTTTATCCATAAGTGATAGTACTTTGCTCGCAGCGCTTGTTATAATCGCTGCGTTTTTATATCTGTGGTTGCCCTTATGAAGTTACAGCAAATCGATAAAGCGCGTTATAGAAAGCATTTAAACCGAGTTTTAGCTGCCTGTATTGGTGCCTTGGTCTTGGGGAGTCTCGGAATTGCGCGATTACTGATTATCGCTTTTCCCAGTGCATCCGGCAGTCATTTTCACTGGAACTTGCTCGGCGTGATTATCACCTGTGCGGCCATTGCCTTGGTGCTTAAACGTGTGCAACACCACCCGTATTTGCGAGAAGTGCTGTATGTATGGCATTTAAAACAGGCGCTGAATCAGATCACGCGCCGCCTGCGTAAAATTAAGGCGGCGGCGGAGCTAGGCAATGTCGAGGCCATGCATGCCTTGCAGTTCAGTTACTCTGGTTCGCGCCAGCTTTGGCAACTTGACGATAACACCATCACCATGGACGAATTAGCACTGGAGCAGGCCAAATTGGACACCTTAGCCGAACGTTACCAAGTAGAGCCCAGCGCGGAGCGTTATCACAGCAGCACCCTTAAGCAATTTTAAGCTTGGCTAAGCACACTTAGGTGTGCCTGCTTGGCCTACCTTGCGAAGCGCTAATAGCAGTGCGTTAATAATTGCACACAGTGCCCAAATAGCCCACCAAGGGGTATCCCAAGCAAAGGTATAACGCAGCAAAGCCAGTACCGCGAAATAGCTAATCACCGAATACTGTAACCACAGGCCAAGCTGGTGGCTGAAGTGTGTTGGCGCATAAAGCACAGCTTTGCGGCCAAGGTGTAAGCTAGCGACTGCCAAGAGCGCGACCACCAGACCCACTATCATAAATGACAACCACACCATCCACTGCGCCCAGTCGATAACTTGTGCAGATTTAGCCGGCCCCGACCATAGTGCATCCCAACTAACAGTAATGATCAGTGCCGCACTCAGTAATTTGGGGTCTATACTAGGGGCGTGCTCGCTATTGCTGCGATACTCACTGAGCAAGTAATAACCTACAAATATGAATGCGATAACTCCGACAATTGGAGTGAGTACGGGGACTTGCTGCACGCTAAAATAAGCCGCGAGGTAACCAAGCATAGGAAACACCGTATGTGTTAGTGTGACCCCCGCTATCCAAGTGAATACGCTGCGCCGATTCGTGAGTTGTTTGGCTTGGGTTAGGGTGGCGATGGCGACATCAGCACCAATTCCTAAGCCCATGAGCAGACTTGCTAATACAAAAGCTTCTATGGGTGTGCCCATCACTCACTCTCCTGAACAGTGGGCGTGCGGGCTTCATCGCGTCGCTGAGCATGCTCCCAGTCTAGGCGCATATCCCATATGTACCGATGTTGCTCTTCGAGTGGCGCCTGGGATTCATCTACTTGCTGTAATACGTTAGTGGCCTTGGCAATGGTTGCATCACGGCCAAATAAATAGCTCTGCTCAGCGACAATTGTGCGATACGCTTTATTTAGGTCCAGTGCTCGGCGCGGTGAGGGAGTGATCAACTCGTAAATACTGTCGATGGCTGTCACCTTGGCTTTATTCACACTGCCATCTGAGTTGAACCAACGTCGCAGCATTTCTTTGTTCTGTCGGAATTCATCGCCACCTCCCACTCGTTGAAGGTAAGTTAAAAACTCGCCTTGGGTTTCACCAATGTTGGGTGCATCGTGCATACTTGCCAAGTTTATATAGCCCCAACCTTCTCGTCCTGTGACTTTGCGTGGAAAGGAAAAGGTTTGATCAAACGTCGCTCCCACGGTTTTATGGCAGCCATTGCAAAATGCCATTTCCTGAATGTCTTGGTGGCGTAGTTGCCCTTGCTCATCTTCGATATAGCCATTGATGGTCCACCCAAACATATTATTAATGCCTTTATCACCCAATGGTCGAGTGCGTGGCAGTTTCTCGAAGTGCTTCTCTTTCGCCTCACTGTAATAGAAAGAGGCCAAGCGTGCTTTTGATTTAAAGTTGTGTTTGCGCATGTAGCGTACTTCTTTCATGCGTGGTGCATTATAAATACGCCCTTGTGGGTCCACGCCAATGTAACGCACGGTGTGTAAAAACTCAGTCTCTTGAGGGTAGAGCTGGTAAGCCAATTCGATATCTTGGGCATCGCCTAAGTAGTGACTGCGTTTGCTAATAGCGTGTATTTGCTTTTCGAGCCGGTTGTTGCCGTTAAGATCTACTCCGACCGCTTGCTCGGAGATAGAAGGCGTACTCAATTGCTCTAAGCCCTTAATGGCCATCTCCACTAAGCTGAGGTTGGCAATGTATACATCTTGATTATATTGCCCGTTAAGTTCACGAAAGGGGGCACCAAGGCGGATCATCACATCACCGGTGGAGCCGTTGGTGGGCCAAAAGGTGCTAGGGAAGGGCTTGTAATTAAACGCAACCCAGTGGCTCTTGTCGCGAGCAAAACCAAGCTCATCAAAGGCTTGCTGCGGATAAGCAAGGTTTTGAATATGCGCTATTTCACCTTGCCACTCGCTGTCTGCCTGCAGTTTTTCAATAAATGGCGAATAGTTATCTTCATTAATCCACTGCTTTATTTCTTCATCGGAAATAGATGCGATCATCTCACTGCGGTCAATAAATAAATTACGCCAATGATTCTTCATTCCCAAATCCGAGAACTGGTATTCACCTTGCAAATTACCATCATTCATTTGGTTCGGACGTTTGCTGTCTTGGCGGTCTGTCTGATGACAGGCGTAGCAGGGGTTATGTTTACCTTGTGTTTTAGTGTAGCACTGCGGCGGGATCACCGACTCAGGGTTATACACTGCACCATGCTTTAAATAGGCGGTTGCAGGAATTTGCTCTGTGGGCTGGTAGGCAAAGTCTGCGCTCTCACTGGTAGTTGTAGTCGTTGATAATGGTTGCGTACGCTGTTGTTCCGAGCATGCACACAGCAAAACAGCCAGTGCAAGGGCCAGCGCCGAGTTAAGTTTCATCATAATGGCACACCGATGGGAAGTTATGGATAAATGAGGGGGCAGCCCCCTCATAGAGTGCGAGGATTAGTTGCCCGCTGGGTCGTACAACCAAAGGGTGTTGTTTTCTTGGAATCCATCCTCACCGATGATCACGCGACCATCGCGCATGACAATGGTGTTATCTGGTTGTGATAACTGCTCTACGTCACAACGTGCTGCGCCATCAAGACTGCGGCGATAGGTGGAACCCATTACCACAGGCTCAATACGAGTGAGGCTGTAGTTGCTGTCTATGTGTGCACGATATAAGCCACCACAGTCTTCCACGCGATTGGATAATTGCATGTCTCCCTCATCGTCAATCATGGTGTTATCGATATCAGCGATACCAATATACATAAACGCTTCGGTGACGATTTCATCGGCAATCATATCTTGGCCAGTGATTGCTTCCATGACGCGGTCATGATTGATACTAATGCCTTCGAGCTTACGCCACTCTGCGGTGGCTCCTTTTAAGCGAGCTGCTTGGCGAGACTCTAAAAAGGCCGCACGGTCATCCATAGGCTCACCAGCGGTAACAGGGCTTCCGCCTTGTGCTTCGCTTGGGTAATGAGTGGCACCATCAGCCCAAGCCTGTACGTCAGCCATGCTCATATAGCTGGTTTTACCTGCAACATAATCACTGGTATCAATGCCATCATAATCAGCAATCCAAGCTGCAATTGTGGTGTTATCGCCACTGGCCAGAGCCACCCATTCAACATCAAATCCTGTGACCGCTGGGTCACTAAGGCCTTCATCCTGAGTCAATTTTGCCCCGTATAATGTGCCAGCACTCAAATCTTCCGGGGTATCGGCGACAAATTTAAACAACACCCCACCGGTATCATCTTGTGACGAGTAGACGGTTTTTCTATCCGGCATAACCACCGAGTTTTCATGCTCATAGCGACCAATAGTGTAGTGTTTTACCACTTCTGGATTGGCGCTGGTGGGCGCGGTGATTTCAGCAATGTAACCATAACGGTAGGGGTTAGGGAAATCCGGTGCTGTAAGCATCTCAAGACCATCGGTACTGGTGTCTGCTGGATCATTCCAGCTGGCATCGGTGGTTGAGTCAACGCTTGAGCGCACAATCCACTCTTCTGAGGTTAATGGGGTGCCCCAAGGAGACACTGAACCAAAGCAGTTAGCAGCGGTGCCCCAAACATTATCGAAATCAACCATCATGGCTTCAGCGATTGACCAAGTACCTTGAGCATTTTTGTTTAGCTTTAAGCGGCTAACTCCCCCAGGGTATGACTCCCAGTTCGTGAATAAGTAGCCCTCATTGTCGCTAGTAGGGATAAAGCCGTTAAAATCTGGGTTTTCATTCTCAATAATTTTCTCATTACCGACCATGGAGTAATGTACACCTAACCCACCGGGCAAGCCTTTATCACCTAAATCAGCAAAGGTATCACCGGTCTGGCCTAATACTTGGTATTGGCCAACCGCTGACACTACGGTTTGACGCTCATAATCCGATTCTGGCACTGGTGAGCTAACGATATTTTTTGGCAGTTGGTTGAAGTTTACGCCCGCTAGTACGCCTACGGTACCACGATTAATAGCGCGGCCATTGAACTCATCCATGGCAGCATTGGTGTCATCAGGGTGCTGAACATTGAAAAACAAATCGCCCTGACGAGTTAAGAATGCCCCGGTCACTTCAGCTCCAGCAGGTACCGTTGCCAAGCGTGTTAATTTACCACTTGCTTGTGCATTTGCGCCGTCTTCGCCACTTGCTCCATCTTGGCCATCGGCGCCATCCTGTCCAGCTGGGCCTTGTTCGCCAACTGGGCCTTGCGGACCTTGTTCACCGTCGTCGCCATCGCAGGCTGCCAACGCTAAGACCATGGAAGCAGTCAAAAAAGATAATTTTAGCTTAGTATTAAGCATGTGAAACGCCCCTTCACTTATAGTTATTTAATCAATGTTGCAGTCGATACTGCGACCTAAGGTCTCGCTGCAGCGATATAATTGCCTGTTGAAAGCGGGGCTTATACTAGGGAGCGGTTATTGCAAAGTGATGGACAAAAGAAGACCTTTTTGTGGTACTTATAATACACTAATGTGACTTTATAACGTTTTTGTAGAGAGGTATGCGCATCCGCTATATCATAATAGAGGCGCTGAGTTTAGCTAAATATCAGCCATAGCAACGGCATTTTTTTGCTGGTTTTTTAGCTTGTACATGGCTTGATCGGCGGCAATCACTAGATCTTGTAAGGTGGTACCGTGCCCAGGGGAAGTGGCGATACCTATGCTGGCGCCGACACTCACTTGCTCGCCATTGTCCAATCGTGTGGCTTGGCTGAGCGCCTCTCGGAGTTTGTCGGCAAGGTGTAACGCCGGTGTTTGTTCAAGCGCATCGAGAATGATGACAAACTCATCACCACCCCAACGAATACATACATCCTCTTTGCGCACATGGTGTTGTAGTTGTGTTGCCACATGGCAAAGGATGTCGTCGCCTGCGTCGTGGCCATACACATCATTGATCGGTTTAAAGCCGTCAAGATCAATCAACATCAAGGTAATGTCTTGGTCGTTATCAAGGCGTTGTTGCGCCGCCTGTTCGCCTCCTAGGCGGTTAAATAAGCCTGTTAAACGGTCTGTGGTGGCTGCTTCGTTAAGCTCAGCGACCATTTTTTTGTGGCGAGTAATATCATTAATAAAAATCTGTAGGTAGGTATCTTGTTCCTTACCATAGCTGCGGGTTACAAGAATATGAGCCCAAATGCAATCTTGTTGGCAGTCAGTGCATAGCTGGTACTCACCGGTGGCAATATCATGCTGATCTAAGGAGTTGCGAATAGAGCGGATGATTTTTTCAGGCTCATTAAAAGTGCGCGCCACAAGCTGATACAAATCCTTTTCCAAAGGAATACCGAGGCGGTTAAACAGCCGCTCTGTGGACGCGTTATAAAGGATGATATTGCCTTCGCGGCGGGCGAGGATCATTGCCGACGCCGCATGCTCGAATAATAAGCGTAGCCGACCTTCTAGCTTTTGTACCTCAGAACGCAGAGCCCGCTCTTGGTTAAAGAGCCGCTCTGTTTGCGCAAGCATAGCGTTAATACTGTGGGTAATTTCGCCTATTTCACTGGCGTTGTGCGCGAATGGGGTATGCAAGCGATTATCGCCGCCGGGGGGGATGCCCTTAAGCTGAGTGTTAAGTCGCGCCATTGGCTTGGTAATTATAAAATAAGCCAAAATCGTAAAGGTGAGTAATACCGCGAGGGTTTGAAAGACCAATAGTTGCGCACTGGATTGCGCTATCGACCGTGCTCGCTGTTCTATCATTGACCACGCCGGCAATAGGCGCATTTGTCCGACCGCCTCATTGGCGAAAAAGGGATTATACAAGGTGAAGGTTTTTGCTTGCTGCCAATCACCTACGCCTTGACTGGCTAATGGCTGAGTGCCTTGGATTTGCGCGGCAAGAATACTGTCGTTTTTTAACAGGCCACTGATAACTTCGATTGCTAAGTCTTCGTCTTGCAAGTAAGCGGCAATAGAGGCAGTGCTTGAGACTGTCATATGCAGCTGAGCAATAGCAAGGTTGGCTTTCTCTACCTCCTGCTGGTAGACGCTACGGTAATAGTATTTCACTGCGATAACGCCAACGATTAACGAAGTGAGTACAAGCGCAATGGCTAAGCGCAGGATCAGGCTATGTTTATTGAACAAGAGTATAAACTACCTTCACGTCGTTAGTGACTTCTTTAAGCTTTACATAGCCGATGGCATTGTCAATTTCTCGGACCCTTTTTATTACCTCAGCGCTGCTTGCCATAGTTAAAGGCGGTTTTGCATGGCCACTGAACTTGACCCGTGACCAATAAGCATTAATGCTGCCAATCGGACGCTTAGTTAGACCTTGATAGAACTGCTCACGCAGCAATGAATCCGGTTGCATGTCCAAAGGTGCGGCATGTTCCCCAGAGGGAAAGGCGATAAGTCGACCCATATACAAGTCAACTAACTGCTTGGTGGTTAAACTTTGCGTAGGGTTTGCCTTATTAACTATAACGGCTATTTTTTCTTGTCCGTAGGCAACCGCGCTCAATAAAGCGTAAAGTGCGCACGTGATGATGAAGGCTCTCATACTAGAACACCCAATCAATCGTCGCGCTTACAACGGTGAATGATTCTGGCGTAGTAAGCAATTCGCGGCGTAGCATAAATTGGTTATCGCTGCTGTCTAAATCAATGTACTCGAGCTGCAGTTTAGCCGCCATATCAGCGCGAAAATCATAGCGGGTGCTGAGCGAGGTCGTTGACTGATCGTTGACGTAGTAGTTAAATCCGCGCTCAAGCTGAAAATGCAGTTCATCGGCGAGGGGGTTTGTTAGTCGTGGTTTATCAATCTGCTGGCGTTTGCCATGCGTCACTGAGTAACCCAGTTGCACCGTGAAATCTTGCCATCTTGTGCCGAACACGACATAACCGTTGTGCAAATGTGTGAGAATGTCTGAATCAGCACTGACACGGGCAATTTCCGATTGCACATAGTACTGACCGTTATCGTACTTTGTGCCTAAGGTCACGTACTGCAACCGTGTATTCACCGTTTTTAAACGCTTGGCAATATCTTGTGCTTGAGGCCAGATTTGTTCAGGCACACTTTGCGCCAGCTCGCGTAGTTGGGCGTAATGGTCGGGCTCATTATCGATATAGGCTTGGGTATAATTGGCTCGCCAAAGCCAGTTGCCTTGCTCTAGTGTGAGCGTAGCGCCGGCGATATCATCAAGAGCAATTCGCCATTGAAAATCGAAATTTGTAAGGTAATCCTTTGACTTGCCGTAATACCAGCGTGTGGAGAACATCCCCTGATCGGTGGCGTGGGCTGAAGATAGTTCGATACCATCAATGCTGCGATGGGGAATAAGGCCATAAAACTCAATGGGTGCGTGGGTCGCTGTATAGGCATAGCCTATGTTGCGATAAGGACTCATCATAAATAAATCAAACGCGGTACGCCCGGCTTTGATGGTCCAGTTTGGCTTTGGTGAGTAACTTAAAAATGCCAGTTGGGTAACATCGCCAAGGCTATAGTCGGGGTGGCTTTTGAGTACCCACTGACCCGTAAAGCCCCACTGAGTATTAAACTGCTTGTGTAACTGAATGCCTAATCGCGACAACGAGGAAAAGTCTAATTCAGAGTTTGTTTTACCATCGGTTACCGATACATCAGTACGAAACCCGTATTGCTCGGATTCATTATAGCTTACGCCGACAGTGGCAAAGCCGCTAAGTTGAGCGGGTTGTGCCAGTGCTGCCGCGCTACTAATAAGCAATGAAAAACCACTAAGTGAACGAAATAAGCGCATGATGCCTCTGAAATTTAGCCATAAAAAAAGGAGCCTGATGTGGGCTCCTTGCTTACGAATCGCGGCGAATTATAAGAAGGTTAGCTGCAACTGGCAACTAAGTGGTCAGTCCTGTTTGCTATTTGAGCACCTGAGTTGATTAAAAATAGTGCACTATGTACTTGAATTGAATGATGATTCCACCTAGCCTGAGAGCCTAGAAAAAAATATAAGAAAAACCCATGCAGTTAGTGAATTATGCGCAGTATGTAAAGGCTTTAGGGCCGGGAATATTAATGGCGACCGCCGCCATCGGCGGCTCACACCTGGTTGCTTCGACCCAAGCCGGGGCGTTATTTGGATGGCCGTTGTTATGGCTGATCATCGCCGTGAATGCGCTTAAATACCCTTTTTTTCGTTTCGGCGTGCATTACACCTTGGCGACCAACGACAACCTAGTCGAGGGTTACAAAAAGCAGGGGCCTGGATTTTTTTATAGCTTTGTGGCTTTGAACCTGATTGCAGCGGTTGTTAACACTGCTGGGGTACTGCTATTAACGGCGGCGCTGGCCCATTATATGCTCGGTGGAGCGCTTGGGTTAACGGCGTTATCAGCCCTGATACTGTTGTTTTGTCTGATATTGCTATTGTTAGGCCATTATCGCGCCTTAGACAGCGTGGCTAAAGTGATTATGGCGGTACTGGCGTTGAGCACGCTAGGTGCATTGGCCATTGCCTGGGTGCAAAGCGGCGGTGCACCGATGGCGATGAGCGCAGAGTTTCAAGCGCCCGACCTCTTTTCTCTGGCGGCGCTGAGCTTTATTGTAGTGATGATGGGGTGGATGCCCGCACCTATCGAAATCTCCGCGCTCAACTCATTGTGGCTGCAAGCAAAGCGGCGCAATACCAGGATAACTACAAACACTGGTTTATTCGACTTTAACTTGGGGTATGTGGTCACCGCGCTCTTGGCAGTGGTATTTTTTGCCTTAGGGGTGTTGATACAATACGGCAGCAGCAGTGAGATTGCTTTGGCTGGGGTCGCGTTTGCACAGCAGCTCATCGATATGTATACGCAAACCATAGGTGAGTGGTCGCGTTGGCTGATTGCCGCCGTGGCGTTCTTATGTATGTTGGGGACCACGCTTACGGTGCTAGATGGGTATGCCCGCACGCTGTTTACCAGTGCCAAGTTAATTAACCGTCAGTTGCTACCACGTCATCTCCACTCCTGGCTGATACTGCAAGCGGGTGCCGGGATGGCAGTGATCTTATTTTTTAAAAGCAACTTAAAAGAAATGCTTACCTTTGCCATGACCCTTGCCTTTTTAACCACGCCGGTATTTGCATGGCTTAATATGCGTTTGGTCAAACAGGCAAACATCAATCAACCAACTTGGTTAAAAGCGTTAAGTTGGTTGGGCATGGCCTATTTAATTAGCTTTAGCCTGGGTTTTGTCGCCCTAGAGTTTTGGTCGAGTTAAACACCTATTTAGCACGGTTTTTTTGTAAAGTCCGGATGTCTTGCATCTCCTTGAAAGAGCCATAGGAAAGAACTTTTTTAACAATTTTATCTTCACACAATGCTGTGTCTTTAACCCAAGCGGTGCGACCTGATTTATCGATTAGTAGCGTAAATGCAGGGCAAGGTTGATAGCCTAACGCCGTTGCTTTATCGCGCCAAAGCAGTTGGCTCGAAATAATAGTGGTGATGGCGACAACAGCAATAACACCTAAAGCGATGATCACCTTTCGCTCCATGACGGGGATTTTCTCGACTTGCTTCTTAAGACGATAATAGATCGTACCTAAAAGAAATATATTTGCGGCTATAAATACCAAACATAGGCTGACATAACCGATAGCGTAAGGTTTTTCTACTACTAATGGGTAGCTGTTATCCAGTAACGTAGAACGTTGAATAAGATCAGGTACGGTACTTGTGAATGTCCACCAAGTTGACCAAATCGTGAGCACAGAAAACCCAAGTATGATTGCTATGTGGGTATGAAGTGGTGGCAGTGGTTTCATCTTTCGGTGCTATATCCAATTCCATTTGATATTCAACACTATCTATGTGCGGTCGTATTAGAGCTGTTTAGGATTCTAAATACAACATGTGGCGACACTTTCGCTATTAAGTCACAAAAACTAAGCGGATAACGTTGTTTACAATGAGCGCTTAAGTTAACGCTTTAATTGCTGCACTAATACCATCAAGGGTGAGCGGAAACATGCGGCTTTGCTCGTTGCTTGCCATGAGTTGGTCTATCATCTCGATGGAGTGGTAATAACGCCAATGCGATTGTGGCTGTGGGTTGAGCCACACCACTTTGTCAAAATGTTGGGTAATACGCTGTAGCCATAACGCGCCAGGCTCTTCATTCCAATGCTCAACACTGCCTCCCGGGTAGGCTATCTCATATGGACCCATGGTGGCATCACCGACAAAGATGACTTTGTAATCGCTACCAAAGCGCTGCATCAGGTTGTGGGTATCAATGACCTGATCATGACGACGGTCATTGTCTTGCCATAGGTGTTCATACACGCAGTTGTGGAAATAAAAGAACTCCAGGTGTTTAAACTCACCATGAGCGGCGCTGAACAACTGTTCGCATAGGTGAATATGGTCATCCATGGAGCCGCCAATATCGAACAGCATAATGACATTTACGGCGTTATGGCGCTCGGGTGCCATTTTTACATCCAACATGCCCCCTTGTTTCGCCGTTGCCCGAATAGTCTCAGGTAAATCTAAGGTATCGCTGGCTCCGGTGCGGGCAAACTTACGCAGTTTTTTCAATGCCAGCTTCATGGTCCGAGAGCTGATATCTGCGCTACTATCGAGGTTACGATACTGGCGTTTATCCCACACTTTTACCGCGCGGCGCTGCCGTGACCCTGGTTGGCCAATGCGAATACCCTCGGGGTTATAGCCAAAGGCACCAAAGGGCGAGGTGCCGCCGGTGCCTATCCATTTATTACCACCGGCATGGCGCTTTTGTTGTTCTTCAAAGCGTTTCTTTAATTCTTCCATGAGCTTATCTAAACCGCCCATGGCCTCTATTTGTTCTTTTTCTGCAGCGCTTAAGTGCTTTTCAAACTCTTTGCGTAGCCACTCATCTGGAAGCGTATGCTGGGCTTTCAGCGCCTCGAGTAAATCGACATCTTCTATGCCTTCGAAATAGTCGGCAAAGGCTTTATCAAAACGGTCGAAATGAGTTTCATCCTTGACCATAACAGTGCGAGCAAGGTGATAGAAACCTTCGGTATCGGCAAATACCACGCCCGCTTTGAGGGCCGCTAACAAATCCAGCAACTCGCGCAGGCTGACAGGCAGACGATACTTACGCAGGGTGAAGAAGAACTCAATTAACATTAGCGGCGGCTCATAAACGCAAGCTTTTCAATTAACGACACATCCTGCTCGTTTTTAAGCAGGGCACCAAATAATGGCATTAACCCGCCTTTATCTGCGCTTTGTTGCAGCACCTCGGGGCTGATGTCTTCAGCCATTAACAGTTTAAGCCAGTCGAGAAGCTCGCTGGTGGAAGGTTTTTTCTTTAAGCCATCGACTTGGCGCAAACCAAAAAACACCTCTAGCGCCTCACGTAATAGCGTTTGCTTAATGTTGGGGTAGTGAACATCGACAATTTGCTGCATTTCATCAGGACTTGGAAAGTCGATGTAGTGGAAAAAGCAACGGCGTAAAAAGGCATCGGGAAGTTCTTTTTCGTTGTTGGAGGTGATAATGACAATAGGGCGTTGTTTAGCGACTACACGCTCACCGGTTTCATAGACAAAAAACTCCATCTTATCGAGCTCCAGCAGTAAGTCGTTCGGAAACTCGATGTCGGCTTTGTCGATTTCATCAATTAACAGCACCGGACGCGGACCTTGTTCATCGCTTGCAAACGCTTGCCATAACTTCCCTTTAATTATGTAATTGCCGATATCATGGACACGCTCATCCCCTAGTTGCGAGTCACGAAGGCGAGATACCGCATCATATTCGTAGAGCCCTTGCTGCGCTTTGGTGGTGGACTTTATATGCCACTGAATCAGTTCACTGCCTACGCTTTTAGCGAGCTCTTCAGCCAATAAGGTTTTTCCTGTTCCGGGTTCGCCTTTGATCAGCAGCGGTTTTTGTAGGGCAATAGCCGCGTTGACAGCTTGTTTTAAGGCGCTACTGGCAATGTAGTGGTCGGTAGAATCGAAATGCACGGAATAATCCTGTTACTGGTCTGACATCAATGTACTTAGTCTGCCATAGTTCGATTTGTACACCAAGTCATGCTGTGACAGCGCTCGCTAACACAGGTATAATGGCCGATATTGTTTCGCGCTGCGATAAGTTGCCATATTGAATGAATTACTTGTGTTTGGATGAATACGCAAAGGCTTGGGTGTTTAAGCACCAAGAGCTATTGATAGCCCCACAACAGTTGGCGCAGATAAAACCGATGACGCCAACCCGTTCTGCGGTGCTGTGGTCGACCTTTATCAGTCGGGATAAGGACCACCCGGATTTCTTTAGCGAAGATGATTGGCTATGCCAAGCGCAGCACTGGCAAGCGCAAGAGGTGTTTTGGGAGCAGGCATTCGAAGATGAAACAGCAATCCCTGAGCCGATTCTTAGTCATTTAGATTGGCAAGACAACACCACAGTCTATTTTTGTAATAGCCGTGATGAGGTTATCGAAACTCGGTTTGATGTGTTTAAACAACATTGGCAAAACTTTATGTTTTTAGCTGATGGCAGCATTTTGATCGGCAAAAAACGCCCTCAAGTGGTGCAATTCATGGAAACAGGTTTTGCCCGCCTAGGTGAGCAACCTAAATAGCGCGAGTATCTTGAAGCATCGGACAGATATCGTGCTTCTCAAATTTTGCACAACTATGGTATAAACTTAACCTCTACGACTAGGAGGTATTGTGCAGCAACCGTCATCGCAGCAGGCCGATTTATTTGCGCTGGATCAGCAGCGGGTGCTCTATGCTGAGTTGTGTAATGCCTTTTATGCTCGAGAACTACAGCGCTTAAGCCAACACCTTGAACCCAGCGGTGATGCGGCTCGTGTGGCGCGTATGCTAGCCAGCTTACCTTATTATGTCGAGCGCGCGGCGTTTCACATCGTTCGTGGTCATAGCCCGTTAACCTTAGATGGGCAAAATGGCAGTTGGATTGCCAAGCAGGCCACTAAGGCGCCAGTACCAGATAGCGAGAAAAATCATGCGTTTTATAGCCGCTTTGCGCAAATTGGCATGTTAGTCCCGGTATTGGTGGCGCAGCAAGGGATGCTGTATGTAATGCTCGATACGCTTGATCAAGTCAGTAGTAACCGAGTGCATTGCAATCAAAGCGGATGGTTTGATTTGCAGGGTCAGTATCAAGATAGCCGCATACAACATCAAAAAGTGACGCTGTTATGGCCTGGCAAGAAGCATTTTACGCCGGCCTGCTGTGGCCATCGTTGGCAGCAATATAAGGTCACATCGCCGCGCACATTAAGCTTGCGGGAAATGCTGTTAACAACACGAATAAACTGGAAAAACTTCAGGCAACCATTGCCTGTAAAGGATACATAATGCGCCTATTTCAATTAGGCCTCGTGGCTTTGTTCTTTTACTTACAGTATCTGTTATGGTTTGGTCATAATGGCATTGAGGATTACACCCGACTGCGTAAAGCGGTCGCCAGCCATGAGCTTACTAATCAACAATTAAGTAAACGTAATAAACTGCTTGAGGCAGATATCCAGGACCTGAAGTTGGATTTGGAGGGGGTAGAAGAGCGGGCCCGCCACGAACTGGGGATGATCAAACCCGGTGAGGTGTTTTACCGCGTTTTACCGAGCAAGCAATCGCTTAGAAAAGAATAATAGTTACTGAATTCATATGACGACACAACCTCGCATTGTTGCCATCGTTCCCGCTGCGGGAGTGGGCTCCCGAATGCAATCAAGCACACCCAAGCAATACATCGAACTGCAGGGCAAGACAGTCTTAGAGCACACCCTGAATAAGCTTATGAAAGTAGGCGAGATCAGCGCCATTAAAGTGGCCATCAGTGCAGCTGATGATTACTTTTCCACGCTCGCCATCAATAAACAGGTTATTAGTACCGTCGCCGGAGGCCGTGAGCGCGCAGACTCGGTGTTGGCGGCGCTGGATGCCATAGAGCAACAAAGCCCTGATTGGGTCTTGGTGCATGATGCGGCACGTCCTTTAGTGTGTGCACATGACATCGAGAATCTGATAGCGCAATGCTGCGCTGCAAAGCAAGGTGGCATTTTGGCCGCCAAGGTGCGCGATACGATAAAGCGCGGGTGCAAGCGCGGCTGCAATAGTGAAGATGATGGCGAGTTTATCGACATGACCATACCGCGAGAGCATTTATACCAAGCGTTGACGCCGCAATTCTTTCCTTATGAGCTTTTGCGCCAAGCGCTGCGCGATGCGCTTGCTGCGGGTGCCAACATTACTGACGAAGCATCAGCCATGGAGTGGGCTGGACATCCGGTACGCTTAATAACCGGACGCAGTGATAATTTCAAAATAACCACGCCAGAAGACTTACAGTTAGCAAACTTTCTTTTGGCCCAACAAGTAACGGAGTTTGTATGATCCGCATTGGTCATGGCTATGATGTACACCGCTTTGGTGGTGAAGGGCCGCTAGTGATTGCCGGCGTGAGCATCGATTATGAGCAAGGCTTTATTGCCCACTCCGATGGCGATGTTGCTATTCATGCCTTATGTGATGCCTTACTTGGGGCGTTGGCATTGGGGGATATCGGCAAACACTTTCCTGATACCAGTGCCGAATTTGCTGGTATTGATAGCCGTATACTGCTGCGCCGGGTGATGCAGGAAGTGAATAAAAAGGGCTATGCGGTGGGCAATGTTGATGTCACTATTGTCGCTCAAGCACCGAAAATGCGCCCTCATATTGATGCTATGCGCCAATGTTTAGCCGATGATTTACAGGTACGCATGGATCAAGTCAATGTTAAGGCAACGACCACTGAAAAGCTCGGTTTCGCAGGGCGCAAAGAAGGGATAGCCAGTCATGCGGTGGCACTGTTGGTCGAATCGTCATGAGTGACGCAGTATCACCCTGGGAGCAGCCTCTAGCTGAGCTAAACTATTTATACGGCAAGCCAAGCGCAAAAGCGCTGTTTAAAGAGCACGCCGAAGACTTTATGGTCGACGAAGAGCTTGGATTTGAGCTCGATGGTGAAGGTGAGCATGTTTGTATTCATATAATCAAACGTGGTGTTAATACACAGGCGGTCGCCAAAGCCATTGCCAAGCTTGCACAGGTGGCTCCCAGAGAAGTGGCTTACGCCGGGCAAAAAGATCGCCAAGGTGTGTGTAGCCAGTGGTTTAGTGTCCCTGTTCCGATAAAAAAGCATATTGACTTCAGTGCCCTAAATGATGAGTCAATATTTGTTACTGAGCAGCAACGCCACGGTCGCCGTTTGCGTCTCGGTTGTCATCGGGGGAATCACTTTAAAATACGCTTGCGTGAGGTCGATGAGCCATTAGCGGTGCTTAGTCGTATTAACGCCGTGCGTCAGGGAGTGCCCAATTACTTTGGTGAGCAACGTTTTGGTCATGGCGGGCATAATCTCACCATGGCGCAGCGGATGTTCCAAGGTGAGCGTATCCGCGATAAAAAGCTGCGCTCGATGGTGATCTCCGCCGCCCGGTCATACATTTTTAATCAGATCGTTAGTTTGCGAGTAGCCGAGCATGGTCTTGCCAAAACCCTGCAACATGAAGTGTTTATGCTCAGTGGCAGTAACGCCTTTTTCACTGATGCCATTACTCCTGAGAACATCACCCGCTTAGTACAAGGTGATATTGAGCTGTCTGCCCCCATGGTGGGTAAGGGTGATAAGGCACTGGTGGCGCAAGAGCGTCAATGGTTGGCACCATTTAATGAGTGGTGCGCGGGGTTGGCGCAATTAGGGCTTAAAGGGGAGCGCCGTATGCTGCGTCTTTACCCTGAAAACTTAACTGTCGCAGCGCCAAGCGAGAATGTCATAGAGCTGAGTTTTAGTCTAAAAAAAGGCTGTTTTGCTACGGCGTTACTCAGAGAGCTGGTTGACTATCGACAAAGTGAGAACAGTATTACAAGGAATCACGATGAGAATATTGCTAAGTAATGATGATGGTGTGCATGCCAAGGGAATAGCCGCTTTATATCAAGCGTTGCAGCAAATTGCTGAGGTTGATGTGGTGGCACCCGATCGAAACTGCAGTGGTGCCAGTAACTCATTGACGTTAATGAACCCACTGCGTGCCCATAAGCTAGATAATGGTTTTATCAGTATCAATGGCACGCCGACCGACTGTGTACACGTTGCTTTGAATGCATTGTTGGAGCAGCAACCGGACTTAGTTGTTGCGGGCGTAAACCATGGTGCTAACTTGGGTGATGACACCCTTTATTCTGGCACAGTTGCCGCCGCCACCGAAGGCCGACACATGGGCTTACCAGCCATTGCTGTGTCGCTTGTAGGACCAGAGTGTGAGCACTTTGAGACGGCAGCACAAGTGACGGTTGATATAATCAAAAAGCTCAAGAGCCATCCATTACCGAAAGACCAAATTATTAATATTAATGTTCCTGATGTGCCTTACCGTGAGCTTAGAGGCATTAAAGTGACGCGATTGGGTGCTCGTCATAAAGCAGAAACCATGACCGCACAGCGTGACCCTTGGGGGCGTAAGGTGTATTGGTATGGCTCGCTTGGCCCTGAACTAGATGCGGGGGCGGGCACTGATTTTGATGCGATTCGTCAAGGCTATGCCGCAGTGACGCCAATGAGTGTGGATATGACCGCTCATGAAAGCATTACTCCCTTGCAGGAATGGCTGTTGGAGTCTGGTGATGATCGGTAATCTGCAACGCAGTGCAAGTTCACTGGCAGAGTTGTTAGCCAAAGAGGGAGTGACTGATCAGCGCGTGCTTGAGGTTATAGCACACACCCCTCGGCATGTATTTATAGATGAGGTGCTAAAACATAAAGCCTATCAGAATACCGCTTTACCAATCGGCCAAGGGCAAACTATTTCGCAACCCTTTATCGTCGCGCAGATGACCGCACTACTGCGCCAGCATGGCGTGAGCTCTAAGGTGTTGGAGATAGGTACCGGTTCTGGTTATCAAAGCGCTATATTGGCACAGCTGTTTGACAAGGTGTATTCGGTAGAGCGTATCAAGGCGTTGCAGTGGCAAGCAAAACGCCGCTTGCATCAGCTTGATTTGTATAACGTCAGCATGAAGCATGGTGACGGTTGGCAAGGCTGGGCATCTCAAGCGCCATTTCAGGGCATTATAGTGACTGCCGCAGCATCCAGTGTTCCCGAGCAGCTGCTCCAGCAGCTTGATGATGGCGGCGTGATGATTGTGCCAATAGGCGATGCTGAACAAAAGCTAATGGTATATACTCGCCATGGAAATCAATTTAATCAACAAGTTATGGCCGATGTACGTTTTGTGCCCTTGGTACCTGGCGACATAATATAAGGAAGTTTTCTTGCAGTTATTTACCCCTTTGTACGATGCCGCCTTGCGTTGGGCTGCTCACCGACATGCTGAGCGCTACTTAGCAGGGATGAGCTTTGCCGAATCGGTATTTTTCCCCGTTCCCCCTGACGTTATGCTGGCACCGATGTGCTTAGCGAAAACTTCACAAGCTTGGCGTTTCGCTATTTTGACCACCTTAGCCTCTGTTATTGGCGGAGTATTAGGTTATCTTCTTGGTTTTTGGTTATTTGAACCCTTAGTTGAACCATTTATCCATTCTATGGGTTGGCAAGATAAATTTGCCCAAGCACTCGCTTGGTTTGAACATTATGGCGTGTGGGTGGTGTTTATAGCTGGCTTCTCGCCGATACCTTATAAGGTCTTTACCATAGGCGCCGGTTTATTGCAGATGGCCTTTTTACCTTTCTTGTTGGCATCGGCAGTAGGCCGAGGTGCACGCTTTTTTCTTGTCGCTGCATTGATGAAGTGGGGAGGGGCGCGTATGGAGCAAAAACTGCGACAATACGTGGAAGTGCTTGGTTGGCTTGTAGTTAGCTTGGCCATCGGTTTATATTTGGTTTACCGCTAAGCTATGCAAGGGCGCTTTATGCAAGTGAAATACACCAGTTTGATAGTACTGGTTTGCTTGTTATTGAGCGCTTGCTCGTCCCGAAATACACCCGCACCGGTTTCTGTCCTAGACACTGGTCGGGCCAAAGTGTCACGAAAAATTCATATCACGGGTGAGCACTATCGTGTGCAAAAAGGCGATACCCTCTACGCCATTGCTTTTAGTGCTAACAAAGATGTCCGGGAAATCGCGCAAATCAATGGTATTAAGCCGCCGTACACTATTTACCCAAAGCAGTTGATTTACATCGAGTCGCAATGGCTAAAAAAGAAAAAGCGAGAAAAATATCGTAACTCGAGTAAAAAGTCTACAAAATCAACACAAAAAAATAACAAAAAATTAAAGAAAGAGGTTGCGAAGCCGATACAACGGGAGTATGTTCGAAAACAACCTAGTAAAAAAACTGTTAGCAAAAAAGTACGTTCTGCTAACAAGTCAGCTCAAACTTTGAGCTGGCAATGGCCAGCACAGGGAAAGGTCACGCAGCGTTTCTCTAACAAAGAAAATGGCTATAAAGGGGTGCAGATAGCCAACCGAACAGGGACTTCTGTTCGCGCTGCCGCCGATGGTGTGGTCGTGTATGCGGGTGATGCGCTACGGGGATACGGTAATTTAATCATAGTGAAACATAACGATGATTATCTTAGTGCGTACGCACACAATTCGCGTTTACTAGTACAGGAAAAACAGGATGTCAAAGCTGGGCAAAAGATTGCCGAGATGGGCAGCTCTGAGTCCCCTGTTACCGCTCTTCGTTTTGAAATCCGGTATCGAGGCAAAGCAGTCAATCCGAGCAAGTACTTACCCTAGCTTTACAAGCACGAAACAGTAGTAAGGTGTTTGGGATTTTTACCGCGCTACACCGGAGGGTACTCTGATGGGTCACACTGCAAAACTTGAAACCACACAAGACAACGCCACTGATACAAATGTTATCGACGAACCAAAGGAAGAACTCCTAGAGCAAGTAGAGGAAAGTAATGCTGAGGAAGAGATCTTTGCCAAGGACGATAATGTTAAAAACCTCGATGCAACGCAACTTTACCTAAGTGAAATTGGCTTTTCGCCGCTGTTAAGCGCCGAGGAAGAAGTCTACTTTGCACGTAAAGCCTTACGTGGCTGCGAAGCATCAAGAAAACGCATGATTGAGAGCAACCTACGCCTGGTTGTGAAAATTGCCCGACGTTACAATAATCGTGGTTTAGCACTACTCGATCTGATTGAGGAAGGTAATCTGGGGCTGATCCGCGCCGTGGAGAAGTTTGACCCAGAGCGCGGTTTTCGCTTTTCAACTTATGCAACATGGTGGATAAGACAAACGATAGAGCGTGCGATAATGAACCAGACACGCACTATTCGCCTACCGATTCACGTGGTTAAAGAGCTTAATGTTTACTTGCGCACGGCCCGTGAACTGACGCAGCAACTGGATCATGAACCAACGGCAGAAGAAATTGCAGAGCGTTTAGACCGACCAGTAGAAGACGTGACTAAAATGTTGCGTTTAAACGAAAAGATTTCTTCCGTTGATACCCCGATTGGTGGTGACAACGATAAAGCATTACTGGACATTATTGCCGATGAGAAGGGCAGTGGTCCCGAAGGGGAAGTGCAAAGTAAAGATATCAACGATCATATCGTGCATTGGCTTGATGAGCTAAACCCTAAACAGCGGGAAGTTTTGGCTCGACGCTTTGGCTTATTAGGATACGAGCCATCCACCCTTGAGGACGTAGGCCGAGAAATTGGCCTCACCCGAGAGCGGGTAAGACAAATTCAAGTGGAGGCATTGCGCCGATTAAAAGATATGCTCCATCACGAAGGGCTTAACACCGAGAGTCTATTTGAACAAATGTAATGACTGATTACCCACAAGCCGCCTTTTAAAGGCGGCTTTTTTATGCACTTAATTAGCAGGGCAACATACAAAAGGCCTCGCAGCCCAAGAGCTTTCCCAGATACTCCAACACTCATTGTTAATGTACCCATTGGTGGTGAGATAAATTCAAGCTCACTGAAGTCTCTTCTGTTGAGATTCGTCGATTGTTAACAATGACTTTGTTTAACACAAAAAATACACAATTGATTAACATGTTTGTTTTGGTTAGTCTGGACCTGATTAAAAAACAAACGAGGTGATTTATGAAATCCAATCGGCGATATATACCTGCTGTGGTGGCAGCATTCATGGCGGCGCCCACTGTGACTTGGGCCTTAGACTGCAGCCCACTGACGGCATGGAATAGCGATGATGCTTATAACAGTGGTGCTCAAGTTGTATACCAAGATAAAGCATATGAAGCGAACTGGTGGACACAAAATCAAGACCCAGCCACTCACTCAGGAGACTGGCAGCAATGGCGTTTACTGGGTCAATGCGATGGTGCCAACCAAACGCCAATAGTCGAGCTTACTTCGCCTCTTAATAATAGTTCTTTTGGTGAAAATGACAGCGTTGTCTTAAAGGCGCAAGCAAGCGACAGTGATGGCAGTGTCAGCGCCGTTGAGTTTTTCATCAATGGAGTTTCACTGGGTGTCGATAGTGCTGCTCCATTTGAGCTAAATTGGCAAGCCTTGGCCGGAGAGCATACTCTGCTCGCTCAGGCGCGAGATGATCAGCAAGGCGAGGGCGTCAGCGCTGAAGTAAAGATTTCGGTGCTTCCCGCTGACGGGAATGCTGCGCCGACAGTGACGTTAACTGCGCCGACGGCGCAAACCCAAGCGCGTAGCGGTGAGCAAGTGACCTTGAGCGCGACTGCCGATGACAGTGATGGTGTTGTTACGGCGGTAGATTTTTATGTTGATCAAGTACAAGTTGGCAGCGATAACAGTGCGCCCTATTCTATACAATGGCAGGCCGAGTCGGGGCTTCATCAGTTTCAAGCCAAAGCCACCGATGATGTCGGTGCCCAGAGTATGAGTGCCAGTGTGCAAGTCAACGTTGATGCTGGCGCAGCTGGCATCTGTCAGGGGACGCCTAGTTATGTTGCAGGCACCAGTTATAGCCAAGGGGACACCGTCGAAAATGTTAATCACGCCTATCGCTGTGACGTCGCTGGTTGGTGCTCTTCAAGTTCGGCTTGGGCATATGAACCTGGAGTCGGCCAGCACTGGCAGGATGCTTGGACCGACCTTGGTATTTGCGCAATTGCTCCGGATATCACCATTACCTCGCCCAGTGCGAATGCCACATTATTACAAGGGCAAAGTACGGTGATTAGCGCCGATGTTAGCGACAGTGACGGCAGCGTCAGTGCGGTTGAGTTCTCTGTTGCAGGCAATGTGATCGCCACAGATACGAGCGCGCCTTACCAAGCGACATGGCAAGTGCAAGGGCTCGGTGAAACGGCGGTGACGGTTGCCGCGAGTGATAATGAAGGCAACCTTAGCGAGCAGTCGGTGCTGGTCACTGTCACTGATCAGCCCTTGGTGGTGAGCTTGAACTCTCCTGCCAGCGGAGAGCAGCTGCGCTTAGGGCAAAGCCTGACACTGGCTGCTGATGCAAGTTCAGCGCTCGGCAGTATTACCGAGGTGAGCTTTGCTGTGAATGGACAAATCGTTGGCAGTGACAGCAGCGCCCCTTATACGTTGAATTATACCCCTGCGAGTTTGGGCCAGTATGCAGTTAGCGCCCTTGCCAATGACTCTCAAGGTAACAGCGCACAAAGCACGGCCGCGACAATTAATGTGATTGACACCCCAGCGGGGAAAAAACACAAGCTCATCGGTTATTGGCATAACTTCGTTAATCCGGCAGGCTGCCCTATTCCCTTGTCCGATATTTCCAGTGCTTGGGATATCATCGATATTGCCTTTGCCGAGAATGACCGCAATGCCACGGGTAAAGTTGTCTTTCACCCCTTTGAAGAGGACATTCGTTCCGATTGTCCGCCGATAGACCCGGTTAAATTTAAGCAAGACATAA
This sequence comes from Pseudoalteromonas sp. CNAT2-18.1, assembly GCF_022347865.1. Lineage (NCBI taxonomy): Bacteria > Pseudomonadati > Pseudomonadota > Gammaproteobacteria > Alteromonadales > Pseudoalteromonadaceae > Pseudoalteromonas > Pseudoalteromonas sp. CNAT2-18.1. Next base: position 76,873 of record NZ_JAKRFR010000004.1, read on the forward strand.
AAGATTTACAAGCACAAGGAAAGGTCGTGGTATTGAGTCTTGGCGGCGCCGAAGGCACGATTACCCTAGAGACAGATAGTGACGAGGCGAACTTTGTCGCCAGTTTGACTAACATCATCAATGAATGGGGCTTTGATGGCCTAGATGTCGATTACGAGAGTGGTTCCAACCTAGTTCATGGCTCACAGATCCAAGCGCGGTTAGGGCGTGCCTTGAAGCAAATTGAGCAAAACATCGGGGGCGATATGTATCTTACAATGGCTCCGGAGCACCCTTATGTACATGGGGGCATGGTCGCTTACTCTGGCATTTGGGGGGCGTATATTCCGCTCATTGACGATGTGCGTGATACCCTGGATTTACTCCATGTGCAACTCTACAACAATGGTGGCCTACCTAACCCCTATGAGCCGGGCTCTGCACCTGAGGGGTCGGTCAATATGATGGTCGCGCATGCAAAAATGTTGATAGAAGGGTTTACCCTTGCTAATGGTCAGCAATTTGCGCCGCTGCGTGATGACCAAGTTGCTATCGGTCTGCCGTCTGGGCCGCAATCGGCTAATTCAGGGCAAGCACCCACGCAAAACATTATTGATGCGTTGGATTGCTTAACCAAGGGGCAAGCATGTGGCACCATTACACCCAGTAACCCGTATCCACACTTTGGTGGGGTAATGACCTGGTCGATAAACTGGGATAAGTACGATGGTTACAATTTCTCTGGTCCCATTGGCGATAAGCTCACTCAGATGAACAATGGCCAATAACCCTGAGATATAAAAAAGCCCGCTTAATTGCGGGCTTTATTGTTGCTATAGCAGCTCTTTTAACCGGTATAACAGCTCATGAGCCTGACGTGGGCTTAGATCGTCGGGGTTAATATTACTGAGCTCATTCTCAACCTCACTGGGCTCGGGCTCCGCCAATAAATCCAGCTGCGCTTGTGTGCTCGAGGTGTTGGCGTTAATTGCTGGTTGTTGCTCTAATTGTTTGAGCTTGCGCTTAGCGCTGTTGATCACCGCCTTAGGCACGCCCGCTAATGCTGCGACCTGTAAGCCAAAACTCTTACTTGCAGGGCCTTCTAAGACTTTATGCATAAAGGCAATGGTATCGTTGTGTTCAATGGCATCTAAGTGCACGTTAACTAACCCTGATTCACGCTCGGCAAGCTCTGTGAGCTCGAAGTAATGGGTGGCAAATAAGGTTTTGGCATTAATTTTGTGAGCCAAGTAATCTGCCGTGGCATAGGCAAGCGACAAACCGTCATAGGTACTGGTACCGCGACCAATCTCATCCATTAACACCAGCGAATGGGCTGTGGCATTGTTTAAAATGGTGGCTGTTTCGGTCATCTCAACCATAAAGGTTGAGCGGCCAGAGGCGAGATCGTCGCTGGCACCGATACGGGTGAAAATACGATCGACCAAGCCGATTTTCGCCTGTGCCGCTGGCACAAAGCTGCCAATATGAGCCATTAACACAATCAGTGCCGTTTGGCGCATATAGGTTGATTTACCGCCCATATTCGGGCCGGTGATCATCAACATACGGCGCTGATTATTGAGCTCCACCGGGTTGGCGATAAAGGGATCTGTCATCACCTGCTCAACCACAGGGTGGCGCCCTTCACTGATGACAATGCCGTCGCCTTCGTGCAGCTCGGGTTTCGCGTAGTTAAGCGTTTGCGCGCGCTCTGCTAGGTTATTCAGAACGTCTAATTCACTTAATGCCGCCGCCAATTGTTGCAATGCATCCAGGTGCGGGGCAATGAGGGTGAATAGCTCATCATAGAGCTGCTTTTCCAGCGCCAGCGCTTTAGTTTGGCTACCTAGCACCTTATCTTCGTGCTCTTTGAGCTCGGGGATAATATAGCGCTCGTTATTTTTTAGGGTCTGACGGCGGATATAGTGGCTTGGCACTAAGTGAGAGTTGGCGCGGCTAATATCAATATAAAAGCCATGTACCTTGTTGTAGCCAATCTTCAAAGTACTAATACCGGTGCTCTCGCGCTCCCGCTCTTCCATGGCGGTGAGCACATCGGTGGCCCCTTGCGAGAGGTTACGCCAATGGTCGAGCTCATCGTTGTAACCCTCAGCAATCACTCCACCATCGCGGATCAACACCGGTGGGTTATCAACGATGGCGCGTGTCAGTAATTGAAGTAGTTCATCATTGGGGTGACTGGCGGTGGCAATTTGTTTTATCCGCTGGCACTGACTGGTCGCTAACATATTCTGTAGCTCAGGCAGTTGCTCCAGCGCTGCGCGCAAGCGAGAGAGATCGCGTGGGCGCGCATTGCCTAGCGCTAATCGGGCAACGATACGCTCAACATCGCCTACAGCACGTAGCAGTGGCTGCAACTCCATATGCCAGGCTTGGTCGATGATGGTGCTAATGGCATTAAGGCGAAGGTTGAGCTCCTTGCGACAGCGAATAGGGTTATGAATGCGACGTTTCAATAACCGCGAGCCCATGGGGGTTGCGGTTTTGTCGAGCACGGCCGCGAGGGTGTTTTCCAGACCGCCACTGAGATTTTGCGTCAGCTCAAGGTTTTTGCGGGTGGCGCTGTCGAGTACCACGGCCTGCGTATCTTGCTCGAGACTAATGCCCTTAATATGGGGCAGGGCGGTACGTTGCGTGTCTTTGACATACTGTAATAGGCAGCCAGCGGCAGTCAGTGCTAACTTCGCTTCATGAACACCAAAGCCAATCAAGTCTTGGGTGCCAAATTGCTGACATAGTGCGGTAACGGCAGTATCTAAATCGAATTCCCATTCCGGACGTCGACGAGTGCCTTTAATATGCTCTATAAGCGCCATATCAGCAAAGGTTTCTGGATAGAGTAGTTCGGCCGGGTTAAGGCGTTGCAAAGTGGATTTAAATGCGTCATTGTCAGCACATTCAACGACATTAAAGCGTCCGGAGTTGATATCTAAATAGGCAACGCCAAAACGGCCTTGTGGGTTTTTATACACACTGACTAATAAGTTGTCTTGACGCTCTTTTAATAGCGCTTCGTCGGTGATGGTGCCCGGGGTGACAATACGCACGACTTTGCGCTCAACCGGGCCTTTGCTGGTTGCCGGATCGCCCACTTGTTCGCAAATGGCCACCGATTCACCGAGCTGTACTAGGCGAGCGAGGTAGTTTTCCACCGCATGGTAGGGGACACCAGCCATGGGAATAGGCTCGCCGCCGGCTTTGCCACGATAGGTCTGTGATATATCAAGCAGCTCGGCGGAGCGAATGGCATCATCAAAAAACAGCTCATAAAAATCGCCCATACGGTAAAACAGCAAAATATCGGGATGTTGCGCTTTTATTCGCAGGTATTGCTGCATCATCGGGGTTTGTTGTTTTATATTATCTTCACTGTAGAGATTTGCTGACATGCACGCACTCGAATAAGGATGGTTATGAATTTACAGCACCAGTCAACGAACAATACGAAAACCCTTGCTGCCCAGCTCGGCGCTATTCTAGCGGATAAGCAGATGATGATCACTACCGCTGAATCATGCACCGGGGGTGGTATTGCTTATGCCATTACCGATACCCCCGGCAGCTCGCGCTATTTTGCCGAAGCGATGGTGACTTATTCCAATGAAGCTAAGCACGAGCGCTTGGGCGTGAGCAAGCAAACATTGGCCGATTATGGCGCGGTAAGTGAACAAACCGTGCGTGAAATGGCTATTGGCGCAGCACAAGCCGCAGAGGCTGATGTGGCGGTAGTCACGTCAGGCATTGCCGGTCCTGATGGCGGCAGTGATGATAAACCGGTGGGGCTGGTGTGGTTTGCGGTGTTCTTTAATCAGCAGGTGAGCGTGCAACAGCAGGTATTCACCGGCGATCGCGCGTACGTGCGCGAGCAAGCAATAGTTCATGCTCTGGCGATGACGGTAAAAATTATAGAATCTGCTTGATACTGTAATTCCATACAGTATACTAAGACACATTAAGCCAGCGTGTGGCACAGAACGATTTTGGAGAACAGCATGAACGATAACAAATCAAAAGCCTTAAGTGCAGCGGTTTCGCAAATTGAGCGTCAATTCGGTAAAGGCTCAATTATGAAGCTCGGTGATAGCCAGGCTTTGGATATTGAAGCCATTTCTACCGGCTCACTGGGAATCGATATCGCTCTAGGTATAGGTGGTTTGCCGACCGGGCGTGTTGTTGAAATTTATGGCCCAGAATCGTCAGGTAAAACAACCCTTACATTACAAGTCATTGCTCAAGCTCAGCGCGATGGTAAAACCTGTGCTTTCGTCGATGCCGAGCATGCCCTAGACCCTGTCTACGCCGAAAAGCTGGGTGTTAATGTTGAAGAGCTACTGGTTTCGCAGCCGGATACTGGTGAGCAAGCGTTGGAAATTTGTGACATGCTAGTACGCTCAGGCGCCGTTGATGTGGTCATTGTTGACTCGGTAGCTGCACTGACACCAAAAGCTGAAATTGAAGGCGAAATGGGTGACAGCCACGTTGGCTTGCAAGCACGTTTAATGTCACAGGCGCTGCGTAAGTTAACGGCAAATATCAAACGCTCAAACACCTTATGTGTGTTTATCAACCAAATCCGTATGAAGATTGGTGTGATGTTTGGTAACCCTGAAACCACCACCGGTGGTAATGCCCTGAAGTTCTACTCGTCTGTACGTTTAGACATTCGCCGTATTGGTTCAGTGAAAGACGGTGATGAAGTGATCGGCAACGAGACCCGCGTCAAAGTAGTGAAAAACAAAGTGGCGCCGCCATTTAAGCAAGCCGAGTTTATCATCATGTATGGTGAAGGTATCTCCAAAGAGGGTGAGCTGATTGATTTAGGTGTGAAGCACAAGCTCATTGAAAAGTCTGGTGCTTGGTATAGCTACAACGGCTCTAAAGTCGGCCAAGGTAAATCTAACTCTATTAAGTTCTTAAAAGAGAATGTTGAGATTGCCAATGAGATTGAAGGTAAGCTACGGGAAATGTTGCTGCTTAAAGCAACCATTAAACCTGAAGACGGTGAAACCAACCTGCTAGCTGCTGAAGCGCAGAGCGAGTAAGACAGCAAAGCACTGAATAAGAGTAAGCGAAACCAGCCTAAGGGCTGGTTTTTTTATGGCTGGAGTTTCATCGCTAGCACACCTGCCATAATTTTTAGCCAGACTTTAAGACTAATAACCAGGCATAAAAAAACGCCAAACACAGAGTTTGGCGTTCTACTGTTTAACTAAGACAGGGAATTAAAGCTGCCAGTTAATAGAGAAGGCATAGTGACGCGGTGCACCGTAATAGCCCTGGGCCCAGTAAAGGCTGTGCAGGTACTTTTCATCGGTCACGTTGTTAATATTAAAGGTTGCACTGATGCGCTCAGTCACTTGGTAAGTGGCCACTAAATCAAGTAGGCCATACGCACCTTGTGTCGTCACTGTAGGAATAGTGCCATTGCTTTGCACTCGTGACGTTTTGGCTTGCCAGCGATAATTGGCACCAAAGCTTAAACCCTCAATTACAGGGACCTGATAATTCAGCGCCACTTTAACTTGGTCTTCTGGGGTGTAATCACGAACTAGCTTACCTTCATTGACGTCATCACCGGCTTCAATATCTACATGGCTGTAGCTGAAGCTAGCACTTAAGTCATCAGTGAGACGACCACTGAGTTCAAGCTCGTAGCCATCGCTATTGATCCCTTCAGCAGCGTAGTAAACCGTGTTGTCAGGAGTTGAAAGAGCGGTGTCAGGCAAGGCAATACCATCTTGCAAAGCATCGAAAATAGCAAAAGTGGCAAACAACTGACCATCTAGCAACTGTGCTTTAATCCCCAGCTCTTTACTCTCACCGGTGATTGGGTCTAAAGCCATGCCGGTTTGATCTTGCTCTGATTGTGGCGCAAAGGTTTCAGTGTAGCTGGCATACACGGTGTAATTCTCTGCAAAGTCGTAGACAGCACCAATATAAGGAATAAACTCTTCTGAGCTGTTCACTTTGGAATTACCGTAAGATAGGCCCTCAGAATCCCACTCGGTATAACGACCGCCAGCAAGAATGGCTAAAGGCTCAGTGATTTTGAAGCGTGCCGACGCGTAAGCAGATTTTTGGTCAGCCTCGACTTTAGAGCCGTTGTAAGCATCCTCGAGTGTTGGAATAGGTGCGTTACCTTCAAAGTCCTCCAGTGGTGGCATCGCCGGGAAGCCATTGCCTGTGGTGTAGTCGTAAAGTGAACTATCTTGGTAGTTCATATCGGCGCTACTGACACCAAACACTAAGTTATGAGTTTGTCCAAACAGTGAGAAATCACCTGTGGCGTATAGATCATAAAGGTTTTGCTGATCTTTATAGTCGTATTCACTGGCGTAGCCGGTTAATCCCAGCCCGGTTTCAGCATTTGGGGTGCCGTAGACATAAAATAACTCGGAGTCTTGCTCATTGGTCATGTGCGCGTAGCGAGCGCGTATAAACCAAGAGGTTCCCAAACTTTGCTCAAGCTCAACAAAAATATGTTCGTTATCGTTATTCCAATAAGACCAATCAGCGGCCGTGCTTGTGGATACGTCGAAGTCAGTCGCCGTGCCATCATCATAAAACAGTGGCAAGGCACCCCAAAGAGGGCTATCGGCATCTTTTGACTGACGAATATAATTCACTGATACCTTAGTGCTGTCAGTGAGCTGGCCTTCATAGGCGATATAACCCAAGGTTAAATCTGTGGCGTAGCGGTCCAAGTAGGAGTCTGAACGCTGCTTAGTGACCACTGCGCGCATTGCGTGGTTATCAGTTAAGGCGCCAGAAACATCCACCTCTAAACGGTTTTTATTCCACGAGCCAACAGATGCAGAGGCGCTGGCTTGAGTCGTATAGGTAGGCTTTTTCAGGACCATGTTAACGGTCGCTGCAGGAGTCCCCGCGCCAGTCATAATACCGTTGGCACCACGGACAATCTCAATGCGATCGTAAATAGAGGTATCAAGGGTACCATGCACATCACCACCATCTTGAGGGATACCTAAACCATCAACTTGGAAGTTGGTGATATCAAAACCACGGGCTTTAAAGTAAGTACGGTCTGTTTCGATTTGCTCAACAGTGACACCCGGCGTTGACTCTAATACAGCGTTAATATCGTCCAGTGAAAAGTCATCCATTAATGCACGAGACACCACAGAGATAGACTGAGGCGTTTCTTTAATGGTGATGCCGAGTTTAGAAGCCGAGTCCGCTTGTTCGGTGATGTAGTTTTTATGGTGCTGACCATACACGGAAACACGTTCAATATCTTTGTCTTTTGCTTGCTCAGCAAAAGCTGAAGTACTCAGGGCAACGGCGCAAAGCGTTGCTATTTTACTTAAAGTAAAGCTTTTCTTAGACATAATCTTTTAGCACAGAGAGTTAAAAATCGTGCATAGACTAATCTAAGTGAGAATGATTTGCAAACACACTTTTGTTGCGAAAAATAAAAAGCCGCTCTCAATAAGCGGCCAAAAGTCATCCAATGTCTGCAGAGCAAGGCTCTCGTTTAAAGTTTAAGCCCTACTAAAACGCATATTTTGCAGAAAACTGTAAGCGGTCTAAATCACCATCGGCGCCGCTTTCGGTTTCTCGCTCTGCATGTTTAAACTCAACTCCGAAGGTGAGTTTCTTAACCGGCGAGTACAGTAAGTTGGCACTGTAACTGACGCTGCTTTCGGTAGGGTCGCCACTGAAGGCGAGTAAATCGGTATTGTTATCAGCGCTGAAGAACGAATAAAGGAAAGTCGATCTGAAGTGATTATTCCAATGGTGTTGATAGCCAATAAACCCTGAGGTTGAGTCAATCGCATCAAGTTCATCACCATCGAATACCGCACCATGGGCGACGTTAAGGCCGACATAACGACCCAATCCTTTGCCTTGAGTCAGCATAAACTTAAGGTTGTCAGAGCCGAGATTCACGCGCCCTGCAACACTTACCCCAAATGAGGTTTCGTCTTCATCAAAGCCGTTTTGCTTGTATGTTAGCTGACGCGCCAACGCAGTAACAGCAATATGGCCCCAGTCCGCTTTGTGATTATAGCGGGCAGTGAAATCAGGCATGCTGGCATCGTCGGTTTCTACTCGAGCACCATTGACGGTGATAGAACTTTCTGGGTTTTCGGCCGAAAATGCCCAATTACCAACGCTATAACGGACTTGTGCCTGACGAGCGAACACCGTGCCCTCCGCTGGGCCAACGAAATCAAGTGTTTCTGGCAACGCGCTGACGTTTTGGAAATTAGACCATGCTTGACCAAATAACCAGCCATCGTAGGTAATAAAGGCTTGGCGTAGACGCGGTGAGTAGGAGTTGGTGACACGTTCGTTGCCTCCAACAGAGCCGATAAAATCTAGCTCGATTTTAGTTTTTACTGTTTTACCGTTACTCACTTTGGTACTGGTACCAAAATTAAAACGAGATTGTCGGGCATGCATATCAAATACTGCATCGGTATCTGCGTCTGGCCCGACGGGGGTGGTACTGGGAACATAAAAGTCACGGCCAATACTGTCGCCAGAAATGGTGCCAGCGGAGTAATCACTCCACATGGCATCAACTTTGACGTAGCCGCCATAGCTAATATCGGTGTCGCCAATCGTGGCCGCGTGAGCACTACCCACTACCGAGCCAAGCGCAGCGCACACCGCCATAAAGGTTGTTGTTAGTCGTTTTTGTGTTGTCATAATGAAGTTGTCCTGTTGCAAGCTAGCTATGAAAACATGGTCGTTGCCATGATTTTGAGCAATTACCTATTGGTCTTACGACTAAGGTATAGCCGAACTCTGAGTATGTGGTTAGTTAACTTGCTGAGTGTAGGCAGGTTTGTGGCCAATTTGTGGGATTTCATACTAAGGTCTAATACTGAAACATTCAGCCCTGAGTAATGCTGTGGGCAAGCCTACAGGCAACAAAAGATATGGAGACGGTTATGTCACAGAGCATTTATCCGGTTTTTGATAACATCAAAAACAACGCACTAGTCGATAACGAAAAATACAAAGCACTATATCAGCAGTCCATAGATGACCCCGAGGGCTTCTGGGCCGAACATGGTAAGCGTTTGCACTGGTATACCCCCTATACAAAGGTAAAAAATACCTCTTTTGATAAAGGCCATATCAGCATTAAGTGGTTCGAAGACGGGCAACTCAATGCATCATATAATTGTATTGATCGTCATTTAGAACATAAAGCCAATAAGACCGCATTGATTTGGGAAGGAGATGACCCGAGCCAAAGCGAGCATATTAGCTACCAGCAATTGCATGATGAGGTGTGTAAACTGGCTAATGGCCTGCGCAAACTAGGCGTTAGTAAGGGCGATCGTGTGGCTATTTATATGCCGATGACGCCGCAGGCTGTCTACGCGATGCAAGCATGCGCGCGTATTGGTGCCGTGCACTCGGTGGTGTTCGGTGGTTTTTCGCCTTCTGCAATCGCCGATCGTATCAACGACAGCGGCGCTAAAGTGGTGATCACCTCAGATGAAGGTCGCCGTGGCGGTGGCACCGTGCCATTGAAAGCCAGTGTCGATGAGGCTGTGAGCCAAGAGTCAGTGACTACGGTCGAGCATGTTATTGTGCATCAACTTACCGGTGGTGACGTGCAGTGGCACAGTCACGACCTGTGGTGGCACGATTTAGTCGCCGATCAGCCTAGCCACTGCGAGCCAGAGGTGATGGACGCTGAAGATCCTTTATTTATTCTTTATACCTCGGGCTCCACGGGTCAGCCTAAAGGGGTCGTGCACTCTACTGGCGGTTATTTGGTGTATACCTCCATGACCCATGAATATGTATTCGATGTGCATGATGACGATGTCTACTGGTGTAGTGCTGATGTCGGCTGGATTACTGGTCACAGCTATATCGCTTATGGGCCTTTGGTTAATGGCTGTACACAAGTGATCTTTGAAGGTGTGCCGACCTACCCAAGTGCAGGGCGCATGGGGGAAGTAGTCGATAAGCATCAAGTGACGATTCTGTACACTGCGCCTACAGCCATTCGCGCGCTGATGGCAAAAGGCGATGAACCCACCGCCAGTTCAACACGCTCATCATTGCGGGTATTGGGTTCGGTGGGCGAGCCCATTAACCCAGAGGCCTGGGCATGGTATTACGAAAATATTGGTAATAGCCAATGTCCTATTGTGGATACTTGGTGGCAAACCGAAACTGGCGGCATCATGATCACGCCGCTGCCGGGTGCAACCGATATGAAGCCTGGCTCAGCGACACGACCTTTCTTTGGTATTGCCCCAGCACTTTACGATGCCGAGGGAAATAACCTTGAGGGTGCGGTTGACGGTAACCTTGTTATTCTCGATAGCTGGCCGTCGCAAGCACGCACGGTGTACGGCGATCATGAGCGTTTTGAGCAAACCTACTTCTCAGCCTATCCTGGGGTGTACTTCACCGGTGATGGTTGTCGTCGTGATGAAGATGGCTATTATTGGATCACCGGCCGCGTAGATGATGTACTTAATGTGTCAGGTCACCGCTTAGGTACCGCAGAAATTGAAAGTGCCTTGGTGGCGCACGAGGCTGTCGCCGAGGCTGCCGTGGTTGGTTATCCACATGACATTAAAGGGCAGGGGATTTACGTTTACATTACCCCAAATGATGGCGTGCAGGTTAGCGATGAATTGACTAAGGAAGTGCGGAACTGGGTGCGTAAAGAGCTTAGCCCCATTGCCTCTCCGGATATGATTCAATGGTCGCCGGGACTACCTAAAACCCGCTCAGGTAAAATTATGCGTCGTATTTTGCGTAAAATTGCTGCCAATGAGCACCAGCAATTAGGCGATACCTCGACGCTGGCGGATCCTGGCGTGGTGGACGATCTCATTGAAAACCGTCTAAATCGTTAATTAGGCGTTAAGAACTTGATTAACGAACGATTCTAAACGTAGACTATCGGCTGTCATCAAGCGATGACGGCCGATTTTTTTAGGAGCACAGCATGAGTCAGTTTTTAATCGCGGACGATCACCCATTATTTCGTGAAGCATTAAAAGGGGCACTGACAAAGCAGTTTACCCCCCTAGAAGTATTTGAATCTGATACCTTCGACAGTACCTTGGCGGTACTCGATGAGCAGCCAGAGCTAGACATTTTATTGCTGGATTTGCATATGCCCGGTAATGGCGATTTGTATGGCTTAATTCGCATCCGTGAAGATTATCCTGACCTTCCTATCGCTGTGGTTTCTGGCAGTGAAGATTTACACATAGTATCAAAAGTGATGGGCTACGGTGCCATGGGCTTTATTCCCAAATCATCTTCGGCACAGCAAATTGCTGATGCTATATCGCACATGTTGGAGGGCGATACCTGGCTGCCTGAGGAGATCAAAGACAAGGTTGAGGCGATCAGCGGTGAGGATAAAGAGCTGGCGGCTCAGGTCGCTTCATTGACACCGCAACAGTATAGAGTGTTAAGCTATTTGCACGAAGGTTTATTGAATAAACAAATTGCTTATGAGTTGAATATTTCTGAGGCGACAGTGAAAGCGCACATTACGGCGATTTTCCGCAAGCTCGGTGTCTATAATCGTACCCAAGCGGTGTTAATTGCCTCAAAGCTACAGTTGGAGCCTCTTGAAAATCAAAGCGAATAATCGCCACTGGAGGAACTATGAGCGCAATTACGGATCTGCACACGTTGTTAGCTAATCTTGAGCCACAATTACAGCCCCAAGAGTATGTTTTTTGCTGTGTACCGGGGTTGTTATCTGATTATACTCAGCTTAATCCCCTTGCTGCGTTTAGTGAAAAAGAGGGTATGACACTGGTACTTGAGGCCAATGCGGCGCAACAAGCCGGTTTTGATAGTGCCACCACCTACCGGCAAATCACCCTAAATGTTCATTCTGCTTTAGACGCAGTGGGCCTCAGTGCTGCCGTTGCGGACACCTTAGCTGCGGCGGATATCAGTGCCAACATTATCGCTGCGTTTTATCATGATCACGTGTTTGTTCCCAGCAACAAGGCCGGGCAGGCATTATCGGCACTGCAAGCGCTGAGCGCCGATAACCAGTAAAGCTTAGTCAAATACCACCGTTCGGTTACCATTTATGAAGAGCTTGTGCTCGGCTGCAAGCTCAAGTGCCTTACAAAATACCTGTTTCTCTACGTCGCGGCCTTTTTTAGCCATACTCAAGGCGCTGTCAGCGTGAGTCACCGGAGTGACCTGTTGCATAATAATGGGGCCTTCATCAAGTTCATCAGTAACAAAGTGGGCTGTGGCGCCAATGATTTTAACGCCACGCTCAAACGCTTGGTGGTATGGCTTAGCGCCAATGAAAGCAGGCAAGAAAGAGTGGTGAATATTGATTATTCGGCCACTAAAACGGGCGACAAATTCGGGGCTGAGAATACGCATGTATTTGGCAAGGCCAATCATATCCGGCGCATACTCGGCGATTTTATCGCCAACTAAAGCATCATGCTCGTCACGGCTTAGGCCCTCATGGCTAATACAGTGAAAAGGCACATTGAACCCAGCAGCTAAAGGCGCGAGGTCGGGGTAGTTGGCAATCACTGCCTGCACTTCAATATTTAATGCCTGCTCGAAGCACTTAAGCAACACTCCACCAAGGCAGTGTGCCTCTTTGGTGGCCAGTAGCACCACCTTGGTTGCTTCACCGCCATGCAGGGAAAGCGCAGAACCACTGGGTAGTGATGCCTGCAATTCGGCTAGTAAATCAAGATTATCAAAGTTTCCGTCCAGCTCAGTGCGCATAAAGAAACGCCCATGCTGCTTATCAACAAATTCGTTGTTGCGGGTAATATTCAGGTTATGCTCAAAACACAGCCCGGTAATTTTCGCGATTAACCCCTCTTCGTCGGGGCATTGCGCCAATAGTACTTTTTTCATTCCTCATTCCTAATGTGTGAACACATTAGGCATTATGCCCTAAAGAGAATGATTTAACAGTGCCTTTAACTTTGCGGGTTTTACTGGCTTAGAAAGATAGTGAACACCCGCTTCTTTCGCTTTTTGTTTTACTTCGTCATCGCGTACTGCGGTAATTAAAATAGCCGGTATGGGGCCACGCAGGGCGCGTATTTTTTCGATAAGACTTAAGCCGTCTTCATCATGACCAAGTTGATAGTCCATTAGAATCACATCGATAGCCCCCCCGTTTTGCACCCATTCGAGTGCTTGCTCGCCACTGGAGCAACCTTGGCTGTTGGCACCCCACTTATTTAGTAAGTGGGTCATGGCGGTGATGTTTTCAGCTTCGTCATCAACGACCAGTACATCATAATGAGCTTGTGCGCGGGCACCGGTGTGTTGCTCTGTAGGGCTGCTGATACGCTGTGCGTTGCCATAAGGAACTTCTACCTTAAAGCAGCTCCCTTGGCCTAAGGTGGAGCGCATTGTCAGCCGGTGTGAGAGCAGCTCTACCATGCGCTTGACAACGCCGAGACCGAGGCCAACGCCTTTATTATCGCCAGATTCAACGCGATAAAAGTCGTCGAATATCTTTTGTTGTTCACGCTCGCCAATGCCCAGTCCGGTATCCCATACCTCAATACTTAAATGGTGTTTACGGCGACGACAAGCAATAAGCACCTTGCCGCGCTCGGTATATTTAACGGCATTAGAAAGTAGGTTTTGTAGAATTCGGCGTAAATAAGTGATGTCGCTATGAACCACATCATTGCGCGAGCGCAAGGTAATTTCGAGGCCCTTATCGGCGCATAAAATGGCGTATTCATTGACCAGCGGCGCTAATATATCGTCGATATGAAAATGCTTCGGACTGGGAGTCATCGCGCCCTGGTCGAGTTTGGCAATATCGAGCAGGGCTGACATCAAATGTACGGTGCTATCGAGGCTATCGCCGAGTTTATCTAAGCTGCTGGCGTTATGCGGGGTTAATGTTTGTTCATCAATTGCCGCAAGGTAGAGGCGCGCCGCATTCAGCGGCTGCAAAATGTCATGGCTGGCTAGAGCGAGAAAGCGGGTTTTACTGTCATTGGCGCGCTCAGCTTCTTGTTTGGCCGCTTTTAGGGCTTGCTCGGTTTGCTCCCTGCTGGCCATTTGTGTTTTCAGATCTTGGTTGATTGCGCGGATCTCTTGCGTGCGCGCTTCAATGCGATTCTCCAAGTCCATGTTCACTTCTTCCAGTGCGTTTTGTGTTGCCATGTGTGCGGTAATATCTGAAAAGCTGGTCACAAAACCACCGTCTGGCAGTGGGTTTCCTATCATTTCATACACCTGACCGCTACGCCGATGGCGAATGAAGTGATGTGAGCTGCCATTACGCAGGTGGCGGACGCGCTTTTCCACATGATGCTCAATTTCCCCCGGGCCGCACTCACCACGTTGCGCATTGTAGCGAATCACTTCTTCAATCGGTTGGCCCTGTTGTAAGAAACCTTCGGGATAGTTAAACATTTCGGCATAACGCTTGTTCCACGCGACTAAATTTAAGTCTTTATCGACCACTGAGATGCCATGACTGAGGTTCTCTAAAGAGGTAAAGAGTAAGTTTTGGTTAAACCGCAACGCCTGGGTGGTTTCATCAAAGAAGTTGACCACCTCCTCAAAGGCTAATTGCTTACCACTGGCCACCGTTTGTATCAATGCTTGCGCCGATGATGCCCCCAGTACCCCGGTAAGAGCGCGCTCACAATAAGCAATAAATTCATTAGAGGGCTGGGCATTATTGTCATTGAGCTCGTCGTTGGCTTGGTAGTGGCTTAATACTTGGCTACTGCGCTGGGCGCCTAAAAAGGTTTGCAGCAGCACCTTAAAGTCATAAATCGTGGCATTAACGTGTTTGTTTAGTCGTTTGGCGAAGTTAAGCTGCTCTTTGGGGTTCACAAAAGCGGCGGCCTGAATACGGTCTATCAATCGCTCCTGAGCTCCAAGAGAGAAGCTGATATAACAACAGATGTTAGCGAATAGCGCTATCAACGTTCCTTGAGTAATCAATTCTTGCTGCGCGGTGCTATCTAACACTGTGGGAGTGTTCATAATGGGCAGCATTAAAAACAGCATCCAGCAGATCACCCCGGCAGTCAGCCCGGCATACACGCCATATGCATGGCCTCGGCGCCAGTATAAGCCGCCAACAATAGCCGGAAGCAACTGAGTTACCAACGAAAAAGCAACCAACCCCATAGACGCTAATGTTTCGCCGTGACCAAATACTTGTTGGTACAGGTAGGAAAGCAGCAGGATGGCGGCAATAGTAAAGCGCCTGACTAACAAGATGCGGGCACGATAACTGCGGTTAATCTGGTTGCGGCGAAACTTACGCTTGAGTATCAGTGGCAGCACCACATCGTTAGACACCATGGTGCTTAGGGTCAGTGTCGCCACTACAATCATTGCGGTCGCGGCCGATAGTCCACCGATAAACACGAAGGTAGTGAGTAACCAGTGTCCAGTACTTAACGGAAAGGCGAGAACAAAGCTATCAGCACTGTGCCCGTGGCCGATTTGCGGCATGATGGCGGCGCTGGCGATGGGTAGGATCATAGCGCCAATAAGCAAAAGGTATAGAGGAAAAGCCCAGCGTGCGGTCTTTAAATGACGGATATCCTGATTATCAACCACGGTGACGTGGAACTGACGTGGCAAGCAAATGATTGCAGCGGCGGCCATCAAGGTTTGACCGATAAAGCCAAAGCTGAGCATATCGGAGCTTTGCCAATGCTGCCAGATTGCGTCAAGGGAGACAGAACCGGGCAACGAATAAAGGGTGTACACCGCAAGGCCTGCGACGAAAATGAGTGCCAGCAACTTTATCAAGGATTCAAACGCCACCGCGAGCATCAGTCCCGAGCGGTATTCGGTGACATCGACCTTGCGGGTACCAAAGAAAATGGCAAAAACGGCCATGATTAGCGCACCACTAAGCGCCAATATAGTGCCGGATACCTGAGCCCCGCCGGGGAGTAACAAAAAGCTGCTGGAAAGTGCTTTGAGTTGCAACGCAATGTAAGGAATGGTGGCCATCAGCGCGATAAACGTGACTAAGATAGCGCTCAGTTGGCGTTTGCCATAGCGCGCAGAGATAAAATCGGCAATGGTGGTGATATTTTGTTTTTTACTGACCAATACCAGTTTGCGTAAAAAGCCCTGACAGAAGATAAACAACAATGCCGGGCCCAGCAAAATAGGCAGATAGCTCCAACCGCTGCTTGCCGCTGTGCCCACTGAGCCATAATAAGTCCACGAGGTGCAATAAATCCCCAAAGACAGTGCGTACACAAAGGGGTGGTGACTAATGTATTTGGCCCAAGGCGTAGTTTTGTCGCCCCAATTTGCCAGCCAAAACAGCAAAGAGATGTACACCAAGGATACGAAGATAAGAGCGAGGGTCATAAGCCGCAGCGTTATTGTTATTAGTAGCAAATACCATAGCAAACCCACAGCCTATTTAGCAGTGATTTTTAAGTGCTCAGCGCATGCGACTTAAGGTTATTAGACTAATGTATTAAGCCCTTGTTCACCTTCGAAAAACGTCCTGAGTTTATCTATATTAAACTCTAAACTCATGAAAATTATAACTTTATTTTAAATCGTGTTCTCGATGTTATTGACGTTAAGTTTTTGTTACGACTAAGGTCTGAATTTCCTCTGGCGCTGGCGTTGCTAGATTCAAAAGTGATGATAACAACCAGTCATACTTTTAGTGTGACGTGAAGGGGATACGAAAATGGCTTTTAAAGATGCAGATCACGCTAAAGCCTATTGGAACGAAAACCTCAGTCTAGTGTTTAAATTGCTAGTGGTGTGGTTCGTGGTTTCATTTGGCTGTGGCATTTTGCTAGTCGACGTACTCAATGAGGTGCGTTTCTTCGGGTTTAAACTGGGTTTTTGGTTCTCGCAACAGGGCGCCATTTATACCTTTGTGGTTCTTATTTTTGTCTACGCACACAAAATGAATGCGTTAGATAAAAAATACGGCGTAGACGAATAAGGAGCGCAGTGATGGATGTTCAAACGTTAACTTTTTTAATTGTTGGCCTTAGCTTTGCCATGTACATCGGTATTGCTATTTGGGCTCGAGCGGGCTCAACCAACGACTTCTATGTAGCTGGGGGCGGCGTACCACCTTTGGCAAACGGAATGGCAACCGCTGCAGATTGGATGAGTGCTGCGTCGTTTATCTCTATGGCGGGGATTATTTCTTTCGCCGGTTATGATGGCGGTGTGTATCTAATGGGCTGGACCGGCGGTTATGTGTTACTTGCGCTGTGCCTTGCGCCTTATCTTCGTAAGTTCGGTAAGTTTACCGTGCCGGACTTTATTGGCGATCGCTATTACTCACAAGCGGCGCGTATGGTGGCCATCTTCTGCGCTATCTTCATCTGCTTTACTTATATCGCAGGGCAAATGCGTGGTGTGGGCGTAGTGTTCTCACGCTTCCTTGAAGTAGACATTGAAACTGGCGTCTACATTGGTATGGTGATTGTGTTCTTCTATGCCGTATTAGGCGGTATGAAAGGCATCACTTACACCCAAGTAGCGCAGTACTGTGTACTTGTTTTTGCTTATTTGGTTCCGGCAATCTTTATCTCGTTGATGATGACTGGTCACTTGCTGCCACAAACTGGCTTTGGGGCGACACTGAGTGATGGCTCGGGAGCTTATATGCTCGATAAACTCGATGGCCTCAGTACCGAGCTCGGGTTTGCGCAATACACCGAAGGCTCCAAGAGCATGATTGATGTGTTCGCTATTACCGGCGCCTTAATGGTTGGTACTGCGGGCTTGCCTCATGTAATTGTTCGCTTCTTCACTGTACCTCGAGTGCGTGACACCCGTATCTCTGCGGCTTGGACTTTAGTGTTCATTGCCATCGTGTATACCACGGCACCGGCAGTTGCGTCTTTCGCGCGTGTTAATATGATTGACACTATCAATGGCAAAGATGGCAGCGGAACGCTATACAGCGAAGCCCCTACGTGGATTAAAAACTGGGAAAAAACCGGCTTAATCACGTTCAATGACAAAAATGATGACGGCCGCATGTACTACTCAGCAGGGGATGTTAACGACCCAAGCAGTGCCAACGAGGTGAGTGTCGATCGCGACATTATGGTGCTTGCTAACCCAGAGATCGCTGATTTACCGGCTTGGGTTATCGCCTTGGTTGCAGCCGGTGGTATTGCTGCGGCATTGTCGACCACTGCGGGTTTATTATTGGTCATTTCAACCTCGGTGTCCCATGACTTGTTGAAGCGTACCTTGAAGCCAAATATCAGCGACAAGCAAGAGCTACTGGCAGCGCGATTAGCGGCAATGGTGGCCATTGGCATCTCCGCCTACTTTGGCATTAACCCGCCCGGGTTCGTGGCATCGGTGGTGGCCTTCGCCTTCGGCTTGGCAGCGGCCAGCTTCTTCCCTGCGATTATCATGGGCATTTTCTCTAAGCGCATGAATAAAGAAGGGGCGATTGCCGGTATGGTAACGGGTATCGGCTTTACCGCTGCGTACATCATCTACTTCAAGTTTATCAGCCCCGACCTAAATAGCGCCGAGCACTGGTTGTTCGGTATCTCCCCTGAGGGCATTGGTTTGCTCGGTATGGTGGTGAACTTTGTGGTCGCCGTTGTGGTTCAGCGTATGACTGCTGAGACACCAGAAGAGATTCGTGAGATGGTCGAGGGGATCCGTAACCCGAAAGGATCAGGCACCGCTCACGCGCACTAATGTGTGAAGCACACAAACAAGCCCGGCCTTAGACCAAGGTCGGGCTTTTTTTGTCGCTGTTTTCGGCCTAGATTTAAGCTATATGCAGGATGCGGTGTTTATCTATGGTTGGCCAACACGCTAAGCAGTAGGTAGACACAGCAGTGATCAGTTGAGGTGTGGATAGTGAGCCCACAGCATCAAGATATTATCGATTTTGTCATTGAACAGGCCCCGTTTAATACGTTAGAGCGCTCTGCCTGTGAATACTTTTGTCATCACCTTGAAGTTATTTATGTCACGCGAGAGAACCAGCATCAGTGGCTTGATTCTGACGACCCAAAACTATTTCTTATTCGCAGCGGTAGCCTAGAAATCGTCGCACCAAGCGGAGAAGCGGTCGCGCGCTTAAGTGCGGGTGATTACTTCGGCTATCCATCGCTACTCAGCGGTGAGGCCATTAAAAACCGTATCGAGATAAAGCAGGAAGCTCTGGTATATATTCTCAGTCAGTCCAGTTTTGATTATTTGCGCCACGAATATAAACCCTTTGAGCAGTACTTTGTCCGTGCACACTCGAATCGCCTATTGTCATCGAAATATCAACACCACAGTGATAGCTGGTCAGAACGTAAAATAGCCGAACTGATGACTCGCCAAGCCGTTACTCTGGGCCCTGAGGCCAGTATTAGGCAATGCGCCCAACTGATGAGTGACCAGCGGGTGTCATCGATTATGGTAACCCACAGCGAAGACACCAAGTTGCTCGGGGTGGTCACCGACCGCGACTTGCGCACTCGAGTTCTGGCAGCAGGGGTGGACCCTGAGCAACCTTTGCAAGCCATTATGACCGCCCACCCTAAATACATTTTCGAGAATAACCGGGTATTTTCGGCTATGCATTTAATGCTCAAGCACAATATTCACCATTTGCCGGTACTGAACGAGGCGCATCAGCCGGTGGGCATGGTGACCGCGACCGACTTATTACGGCAGCAAAAAAGCGATCCCGTGCAGCTCATCGGTCGCATTTATAAGGCGGCGGGGGTTGCCGATTTAAAACGCTATGCCGGTGAGGTACCGAGTCTACTCGATAGCTTTGCTTATCATATCGAAGACACCACCTTGGTGGGTAAGCTACTTAGTGGTATTAGTGATGCGTTGACCACGCGATTGATTCAATTATACCAACAACGCCATGGCGATGCGCCTAAGCGTTTTAGCTGGATTTGCTTCGGCTCACAAGCACGGGAAGAACAAACGCTGCACTCTGATCAAGATAATGGTTTGCTGTTGCCCGACCAATTGAGCGATGCTGAGGCTGATTATTTTCGTGGCATGGGCGAGTTTGTGTGTGAGCAGCTCGATGTTTGCGGCATTGTCCGCTGCCCAGGGAACATCATGGCCAGTAATCCGCAATGTCGGCTATCGATATCGGCCTGGTTAGAAAAGTTTGCTCGCTGGCTCGGTAGTCCCACGCCTGAGGCCATGCTCAACTGTAAAATCTTCTTTGATATTCGCTTTATCACCGGCTCCAGTGATTTGTTTGCGGCATTTACAACGTCGCTTGGCAAGCAAAACCGCGATCAGCTTTTTTACCGGGCTCTGGCCAGTGAGCTGAACCAAAATTCGGTGCCTATCGGACTGTTCCATCAACTAAAAACGCAAACCGACGCCCAGCATCACAAGTTTATCGACCTGAAAAAGCGCGGTATTGTGATTATTAACGACATTGTTCGCCTGTATGCACTGCAAGAGGGTATCCGCAGTGCCAATACCCTAGAGCGCTTGGATGCGCTGATAAAAACTCGGCAGTTATCGAAAAAAGACATTTTTGATTTAAAAGACTGCTGGCGCTATTTAACGCAATTGCGTCTTAAAGCTCAGCTGGATAAAGAGCCGGTGCCAAGTAACTGCATTAACCCCGATACCTTAACGTCGCTCGAGCGCCACCAACTTAAAGAGGCATTTTACTTGGTGCGCCAAGCCCAGCAGGCGGCGAGCTTTAAGTTCGCGCGAGGGAGTTTGTAATTATGACTTACGCATGGTGGCAAAAGCTCAAAGCGATGTTTGGCCAAGACCATTTTGGCTTTACTGATAGTTGGCATCGTCATCGATATGTGGTGGTGGATTTAGAGCTAACAGGCTTAAACCCTAAGGAGCATGAAATTGTATCCATGGCGTGGGTGGTGATCGAAAATCAACGTATTTGCCCGCGCCAAAGTGCCCATATGTTGCACAGTGGGGTGTCGCAGCTAGCGCAATCGCCCATTTATCACGGTATCACCGCGTCGCGTTTAATCAGCGAGGGCGATTCCATGGCGGCGATACTGACCGCTTTTGATGCTGTCTGCGAAGACAGTATTTTAGTGTTCCATAATGCTTTGCTCGATGAGCGTTTTTTGCGTTGCGCTTACAAACAGCAGGGGCAAAAGTTTCGTTACTTGACGTTGGATACCCTGAAAATTGAGCAACGCCGTTTAGCGCGGCAGGGCACGGAAGTGGCGCTTGATGCATTATCGCTCAGTGCCTGTCGGCGTCGCTACCAGTTGCCGGTTTATCGGGAACACAATGCGTTGAGCGATGCGTTGGCCACTGCGGAACTGTTTCTTGCCCAAGTTAATCACATGAGTCGGCAGCAAAGGCTGCCGCTCAGCGCGTTGATTACTGCTGGTTAATTAAAGGTAGTTCGGCTTGTTGCCATTTTAAGAAATCACCCTCTAAGTGGTATAGCTGGGTAAAGCCTTGCTTTTTGAGCGCCTCCAGAGCAATACCTGCGCGACGACCACTGCGACAATACACCACAATGGCTGTGTCTTTGTTGAGTGTGGCGCCATTTTCAACAATCTCGCTATGGGGGATGTTTACCGCACCTTTGATATGTCCTTGCTGATACTCTTGTTTTGAGCGCACATCAAGCAGCGTCATTGGCGTGGCACTGAACCTATCCGCCATAAGTTGTTGCTGCGTAACCGTCTGTGCTGACTCAGCGTGCAGTGCGGGTGCAAAAACGAGGGTGCACAAGGCGAAGGCCAGCGATACCCCGAATGCAGTGAGTTGTGATGCGATTGTTTTTATCATAATAGCCCCTGTTGTTGGCGTGATTAGTCGTTTACAAAGCGATGACACCAAGTGTGTATGACCTATTCCACTTTGGCACAACGCGTAGTGTTAAGGGTGATCATAGTCGCGAGCATCCACTGGCTGCAAGGTTTTCAGCTTCCCGCCAGCACAATCACCATTTATGTATACGGCTACCACCACCGTATTGAGCACATGTTTCCCTTGATTAGCCATCGCTTGGTATTGTTGTTTCGTGTTAATATAGCCCCATTTAAAAGCATATAGCGGCTGATTCTGAGCAGCGGCTTGTTATACTATCACAGTTGTTTTTTATAAAAGAGTGAGTCGTCGTGGCTGAAGTAAGAGCTAGGGTCCAATTAAATGTGGGCAAAAACAGTGATATCCCGGCAGAAATTGTCTCATTTTCTGGGCTAAAAGATGGCCAAGAGCATGTTGCACTAATTTTTAATGAGGCGGACAAGCATCAACAGACACCGCTTATTCGCATGCACTCTGAGTGTTTAACCGGCGACGTTTTCCACTCCAGTCGTTGTGACTGCGGTGAGCAGCTCAATGAAAGTATCGAATTAATGCACCAACAGGGCGGAATATTGTTATACCTGCGTCAAGAGGGGCGAGGCATAGGGTTGTACAATAAGCTCGACGCCTATGTTTTACAGTCTCAAGGTATGAACACCTATGAAGCCAACAACCACTTGGGCTTTGCTGATGATTTGCGTGAGTTTTCCGATGCGGTACTCATGCTTAAGGCGTTGGCTGTGACGCAGGTCAAACTGATGACTAATAATCCTAAAAAACTCAGTGCGTTAGCTGATAATGGCATCGATGTGAAAGCTGTCGTGGGCACGTCGGCGCATATTAAGGTGGGCTTAACGGGAAACCAAGCATACTTAGAAACCAAAATTAAGCATGGCTCGCACATGCTCG
Organism: Pseudoalteromonas sp. CNAT2-18.1; assembly: GCF_022347865.1. Lineage (NCBI taxonomy): Bacteria > Pseudomonadati > Pseudomonadota > Gammaproteobacteria > Alteromonadales > Pseudoalteromonadaceae > Pseudoalteromonas > Pseudoalteromonas sp. CNAT2-18.1. The sequence continues at coordinate 99,538 of NZ_JAKRFR010000004.1, forward strand.
ATATCAAAAAAATACAAAAACCATAAAGCACGACGCAAAGAAAGAGGAAACGCAGTCATCATGGCTATAGAAATTCGCGTACATAGCGCCAAAGCTGGCGGGCGCTGGATAAAGCAGGGATTGGATATATTTGCCAAGCAGCCTTTCACTTTTATGTTTATGTACCTGCTCATTGCTGTTTTAGGGTTAGTTGGGCTGGTGGTACCGCTGTTGAAGATTCCAGCCGCGCTGGCGACGCCTTTTCTAATGGCTGGTTTTTATCAGTCAGCACTTGCGCGCCAGCAGGGGAAAAACGTTGCCTTTGCCGACATCATCGATGTGTTTTCACAAAAAGGCCGACGTATGGGCTTGTTCCGGGTCGGCTTGTACCAAATGGGTGCGGGGATCTTACTAGGCTTGCTAGCTAGCGTGTTATTTGCGGATATGGCTGCGGTGGTGAGTGACCCGAACATGAACCCAGAGCAGGCGCTACAGCTATTAGCACAAAGCCTGTCATTTCCTTCGTTAGCCTTGTTTTTGGTAATAACCAGTATTTACCTGTGCGCCTTTGCATTTGCCATACCATTAGTGTTTTTTGGCGGCCACACGTCGATGTGGGCGGTGATGAAAGCCAGCTTGATGGCGTTTTATCATAATGCCGCAGCGATGACGGTGTACGGGCTTATTATGGGTGTTTTGATGCTGTTGTGTGCAGTATTGTCCTTTATTCCTCTTCTGGTTCTAATGCCGATTTGCTACATTAGCCTTCTGGTGGCGTTTCAGGCGATTTTTGCGCCGCAACTGGGCGAGCAGGATGCACCCACAGCGCCGCATGTTAATGCCATTAGCGACACCACCGACAATGGTCGGTTTGACGCCTAATGGACGATAGCGAAAAGCAAAAGCAAAAAAATTACGTTCTGTGGCTGTTAGGACGACAGGACTACAGCCGCAAAGAATTAGAGCGCAAGTTAAGCCAGCGCCAAGTGCCGCAGGCGTTTAGCTGCGAATTACTGGACTGGTGTGAGCAACATGGGTTCTTAGATGACAACCGGTTTTGTGCCGGTTTTGTCCGTCGCGCTGCGGACAAGCGCCATGGCCCGCGACGCATTATGGCTGATGCGCAGCAAAAGGGGCTGGCAAAAGAGCAAGTTAGCGAAGCCATCGATGCCTTAGACATAGATTGGTTTGAACTCGCTCTAGAAGCTTATACCCGGAAGTTCCGGACAACAGATAAACAATTAGATTACAAAGAAAAAGCTAAGCGCATGCGTTATTTAACAGCGCGTGGGTTTGACTACCAACAGATAGAATTTGCACTTGCAAGTGAAGCGAATGACGAGTGAGAAAAACGCAATGCAGCATTTGACGACCGCACAGCTAAGACAAAAGTTCTTAGACTATTTTGCCAAGCACCAACACCAAATTGTGCCTTCGGCTTCATTAATTCCTGGTACTGATCCAACGTTGTTGTTTAACAACGCCGGCATGGTGCCTTTTAAAGATGTATTTTTGGGCGCGGAAAAGCGCCCCTATACGCGAGCGACCAGCGCCCAACGTTGTGTCCGCGCAGGTGGTAAACACAACGACTTAGAAAATGTTGGTTACACTGCCCGTCACCATACCTTTTTTGAAATGCTCGGTAACTTTAGCTTTGGAGATTATTTCAAAGAGCAAGCTATTCAATTTGCTTGGACTTTTTTGACCGAAGAGCTCGGCTTGCCTAAAGAGAAGCTGTGGGTGACGGTGTTTACCGAAGATGATGAAGCCGCCGATATTTGGATTAACAAAATTGGCGTGCCAGCTGACCGCGTCTCTCGCATTGGTGAAAAAGATAACTTCTGGTCCATGGGCGATACCGGTCCGTGCGGTCCGTGCTCGGAAATTTTCTACGATCATGGTGAAGAAGTCTGGGGCGGTCCACCAGGGACGCCAGAAGAAGATGGTGACCGTTATATTGAGATTTGGAACTTGGTTTTCATGCAATATAACCGCCATGCCGATGGCACGATGGAAGCCTTACCTAACCCATCTATTGATACAGGCATGGGTCTTGAGCGTATCGCCGCCATTATGCAGGGCGTGCATTCAAACTATGAAATTGACCTATTCCAAGCGTTAATCCAAGCGGCAGCAAAAGTGACGAATGCGCAGGATTTAGAAGATAAATCATTGCGGGTTATTGCCGACCATATCCGTTCGTGTGCGTTTTTGGTGCTAGATGGTGTCATGCCTTCGAATGAAGGACGCGGTTACGTGTTGCGTCGTATTATTCGTCGCGCTGTGCGCCACGGCAACAAACTGGGGGCAAAAGGCACCTTCTTCCACCAACTGGTGGGTGCGCTGATTGAACAGATGGGGGATGCATACCCTGAGCTTGCCAAACACCAGAGCATTATTGAAAAAGTACTGCGTATTGAAGAAGAGCAATTTGGCAAAACTCTAGAACGCGGCTTGGCTATTTTGGAAGAACACTTAAGCGCCCTAGAAGGCGATGTTATTCCCGGCGATGTGGTATTCAAGCTCTATGATACCTATGGCTTTCCAGCGGACTTAACCGCTGATGTCGCTCGTGAACGTTTTATGACCATTGATGAGCGTGGTTTCCAGCAGTGTATGGATGTGCAACGTAAAAAAGCACAACAAGCTGGCAAGTTTGGCGCTGATTACAACACGCAACTGCGCTCTGATAAGTCGAGCGACTTCAAGGGTTATGAAGCCGAGCATTACAGCGGCACTGTGGTCGAGTTGTTCGCTGCTGGCGATAAGGTATCGGTATTGGAAGATGGTCAAGAAGGTATCGTGATACTTGATCGTACGCCATTTTATGCTGAGTCAGGCGGTCAGGTGGGTGACACCGGCGTGCTGAAAGCCGGTAATGGAGAGTTTATTGTTACCGATACACAAAAACTCGGCAATGCCATTGCGCACTACGGCAAAGTAAGTGGGCAAATGGGGGTGAACGATAAAGTGGATGCGCGTATCGATGCTGAGCGCCGTGACCGCATTAAGAAAAACCACACTGCAACCCACCTTATTCACGAAGCATTGCGCCAAGAGTTGGGTGAGCATGTAAACCAAAAAGGCTCCTTGGTTGAGCCTGATCGTATGCGTTTTGATTTCTCTCATTTTGAGGGCGTCACGCGTGAGCAACTACAACGCATCGAACAACAAGTGAATATTGAAATTCGTCGTAATTTTGCTTTGCAAACTGAACTGATGGCCATTGATGAGGCAAAAGCAAAGGGCGCTATGGCGCTATTCGGCGAGAAGTATGACGATGAAGTACGTGTCGTGAGCATTGGTGACTACTCTATCGAGCTGTGTGGTGGTACCCACGTGCAGCGCACTGGCGACATCGGCTTATTTAAAATCGTCTCAGAGGCGGGTATTGCCGCTGGTGTACGCCGTATTGAAGCGGTCACCGGTGATGATGCATTGAATTATGTTGCTGAGCAAGAGAACAAACTGGCGCAAATAGCGGCATTACTCAAAGCGGATAATGCCTCGGTGCTTGATAAAGTATCGGGTTTAATTGAGCGTAGCAAAGGCCTTGAAAAGCAGGTGGCGCAGCTTAATGACAAGCTCGCCAGTGCAGCGGGCGCCTCGTTGCTTGATAGTGCTATTGATGTAAACGGCGTTAAGCTGCTTGTGGCGAACGTTGCTGGCACCGAGAGCAAAGCGCTGCGTGGTATGGTTGATGACCTGAAGAACAAAATGGGTTCAGGCATTATTGCTTTAGGCGTTGCCAACGGCGAAAAAGTCAGTTTAATTGCTGGCGTCACCAAAGATCTTACTGGTCAGTTTAAAGCCGGAGAGTTGGTTAACCATATGGCGGCACAAGTTGGTGGTAAAGGTGGCGGTCGCCCTGATATGGCACAAGCCGGTGGCTCGCAACCAGAGCACTTAGATAGCGCACTGGCCAGTGTTCAAGCATGGGTGAGTGAACGTGGATAAACAACAGGCGCGTATTTATTCGTGGCACTGTTAGTTCAAAAGTTTGGCGGCACCTCGGTAGGCTCGATTGAGCGTATTGAGGCCGTCGCCGATATCATTATTCGCCAACGTCAGCAGGGCCACCACATTGTGGCTGTGGTGTCAGCAATGTCAGGCGAAACCAATCGATTATTAGCGTTAGCTGAGCAAGTTGATAGCTCCCCCAGTCCTCGTGAACTTGATGCATTAGTCAGTACCGGAGAGCAAGTAAGTGCCAGTCTTCTAGCGATGGCACTGATCCGCCGAGGCTACCCCGCCATCAGCCTGTTGGGCGATCAACTGGGTATTCGCACCGACAACCTCTTTACCAAAGCACGTATCAATGACATCAACAGTGCCCGCTTACGTCAAGAAATTGAACATGGTCGCATTGTTATCGCAGCAGGGTTTCAAGGCCGTGATTTGGAAGGAAATATTACCACTCTGGGGCGCGGCGGTAGCGACACTTCGGCAGTGGCCATTGCCGCTGCGATAAATGCTCAAGAATGTCAGATCTATACCGACGTTGACGGCGTATATACGACTGATCCTCGTATCGAACCTGGGGCATGGAAGCTGTCGAGCGTGTCAGTGCAGGTCATGCTAGAGATGGCTAGTTTAGGCGCGAAGGTATTGCATATTCGTGCAGTGGAAGCGGCTGCGCATTATAAAATGCCATTGCGAGTGTTATCCAGCTTTAGTGTTGGGGAAGGGACGCGCGTTGATTACGAGGATGAAGGTATGCAACAACAGACTGTTTCGGGAATTGCCTCCAAGCGTGAGCAAGCGCTTATCTTTATAAATGATTGCTCAAACGATGGTTCTACTTTAGCAAATATAGTGGAACTCTTGGCTGAAAAAGGCATCGAAATAGACATGATTAACCAAGTTAATCAAAAAGTTGGAAAAGTAGACTATGCTATAAGTGTACCCAGCTTAGAGTTGCAACAAGCAATGAGTTTATTGCAAGAAAGTGATGCTTTAAGCGGGGCCAAAATAGATAGTCGTGACGACCTCGCCATGTTGTCTATAGTTGGCGCAGGGATAAAAACGAACACGCCAATTACGGGGCGATTTTTTCGCGTGTTAGCCGATGAAAATATTGATGTAGTCGTCGCTAGCTCAGGAGAAATAAAGCTTTCAGTTCTTATTGAAAGAAAGTACTTGGAATTGGGCGTACGTGCATTACATGCGGCTTTTTTAACGGCAAGTGAATAATCGCTTTTAAGTTTTACTTACTTTTAGAGTGATTATTCTTTAGAATGCCGGAGACGGAATTTTTTACTAATTTGGAACTATGGGAGCAAGCGAATGCTAATTCTTACTCGTCGAGTTGGTGAAACCTTAATGATTGGTGATGAAGTCACAGTGACTGTTTTAGGCGTTAAGGGTAACCAAGTGCGTATCGGTGTGAATGCACCAAAGGATGTGTCTGTTCACCGCGAAGAGATTTACATGCGAATCCAAGCCGAAAAATCGGACTCAAATCCGGGCAACGCATAAATAAACGAATTCATAAAAGCCACTATCAAGTGGCTTTATTTTTATCAAAGATAAATGCAATCACTTCCTCATTGAGCACTCGTGCAGGAAAATAGTGCCTAGCTCCCTTATCGGTGACAATAATTATTCCCTTCTGCGTACTCAATACCTCTTTAATTTGTGGCCATGAGTATTGCTTCTTATGGGCATTAATCTCGGTACTAATTCCTTGCTCATCAACCCGTAGCGTTACTTCATTTCCAGCAGCTCTTGTTAATCGCTGTCGTGCCACCCACCAAGGTTGCTGATATTTGTAGGCAACCACTTCTAAAATAGCTAAAGCAAACAAAAAATAACCAAGGTAGTTATTTTGCAACTTGAACATGCTAAAAAGAGCGAGTCCTACGAGTAAGAGCACCAGTGGATATTTGAGTTGGCGGCGATGGCTGAAGGGCAAAGACTGCTCAAAGCTTTCGTGGTAGTAGTCTTTATCTAAAATATAGCTAGTGTGGTAATTCATAGTACTCGTTATACGAACTTGATTAATATAGAGGCAGGTATGCGCGCGATTTTTATGGCATTAACGGCCGCGCTTTTCAGCACTACGGTTGGCGCCCAACACCAATTTTTGGTCTTTGGCGATATGCCATATTCTCCTATCGATGAAGCGCTGCTCACCCCACCTGCAGGGCCATTATATCAAGGCGTGCGGCAAACCCCACATCATTTTATTGTCCACGTCGGCGATATTAAGGCTGGAGCTGTCGCTTGCACCGATCATGTTCTGCGCGGCAACTACCAGCTGTTATCTAATCTTAGTGAGCGGCCCTTTGTCTACACACCGGGTGACAATGATTGGACCGACTGCGATAGGAAAGGGCTTAGCACACGCTATGATGAGCTAGAGAGACTAAGCTTTATACGGAAAGAATTCGCTGTTCATACAGTCGCCTTACCCGGCTATGAACGCCAGCCTGAGCTGCCCGAAAACCAGGCTTGGCGAATAGAGCAAGTGCAGTACCTGACTGTGCATGTGGTAGGTACCAATAATGGTCGTGCGCAAATTCTTAAGTCTCATAAAAAACAAGCGCTGCAGGCTGTTAAAAAGCGAGATCAGCATAATATTCAATGGCTAAAACGCCATGCTGATAAAAACCTAACCGCCATGGTTGTCTTTTTTCAAGCGGATATCTTTCGCTCAAGTAGCGGTCAGGGAGTGTGCAGTGACAATAACCGAAAATGTGATGGCTTTGCTGTCTATCGTCAGTACTTAGATAAGCTCGCTCAACACAGTGATTATCCTATTTTAGTGGTGCATGGCGATACCAGTGAATTTTGTTTTTCACAGCGTCAGTCGCAGCTTTGGCATCTTAATGCACCTGGCGATTTTCAGGTTTTAGATATTGCTCATGTAACCGTTAATGTAGATTCAGCACAGCCTTTTCAGGTGTCCCCCTTATTGACAACTAGCGCTATTCCTCGCTGTGAAGATGACGGTTAGCTGCTGCGGCAGGTAAGCATAAAAAAGCCGCGCTAGGCGCGGCTTTTGTTAACACTGCGAATTAGAACTGGAACCTTAGGCCCAGTTTAAACTTGCGACCAAGCACGTCATAGTTACTTGGGAACGTGTTACCCGAGTTAGAGCTGGTATCACCTGCCTCATTACCCACAACCGGTGGATCTTTCTCGAACAGGTTATCTATACCTAAACTTGCGGTGATATTATCGGTAAGGTGATAATTGGCATACAAGTCAAAGTAATCGTAGGAATCGATACTTCTAAACTCTGGGAAGTAATCGTCGGCAACGACTGGCTCTGCGTCAATGCCGTCAATGTGACGCCACTGCAATGACAGGGTAAAGTCGTCCATCGCCCACGTAGTACGTTGCACCCAGCGCATCTCTGCGAGGGGATCACAGCTGGCACTGTAATACCCTTTACAGTCGATAATTCGCGCTGTATCAGAGCTTTGCGATTCTTGAGTTAGATACTTGTTGATGGTTCCTGAGAACTGCAGCTCACCCATGTCCTCAAGTGGCACGAAGAAATTGAAGCCCAGTTCAACCCCCTCAGCGGTCAAGTTCTTGAGGTTGGTAGTGAATTGTTCAATCCCGGCACCAGCAACGGTCAAATCGCCACCCACACGTTGTATTTTGGCACACTCTTGTGCATCACCTAACTTGTAACAGGCATCGAGGATTTCTTGTGCTGAAAACTCGCCGATGATGTCATCAATATCAATATCATAGTAATCTAAACTGATAGTGAAGTTTTGCAAGGTATCGAACTCTGGAGTCCAAACAATACCTGCTGTAAAGGTGCTTGCTTCTTCAGCGTCAGGTGGATTAAGTGGATCGCTTCCGGAGATCACTTGCACTTGACCTGATATCACATCTTGCACGTTACCCACTTGCGCATCGGTCATGCCAGTGGAAATACACAGCTGGCGCAGTTCAGCGCTGATGTTACCGGCGTTGGCAACCGAGCAAGGGTCGCTAGTCGCGTTATCAAGGCCAGTTACCACAGGAGAGGCGATTTCACCCACGTTCGGAGCTCGCGTCGCTTGCTGTTGCATAACACGTACTAATACGCTGCTAACTGGGCGCCAGTTGAAACCAAGCTTCCAGGTTTCATTAGAGCCCACGGTATCGTAGTCTGCCCAACGGAAACCAAACTCCACATCAAGCGTATCAGCAAATGCCATACCGTCTAAGACTGGCAAGTAACCTTCCATGAACAGCTCATCAACACTGAAGCCACCTTCAATAGGCAACTGGTTACCTCCAGCACCACCCTGACAGCTCGCTGGTGCAAGTTTCAAACATTCATCAGGCTCAAATAAGCCTTTTTCTTTGCGGTACTCGTAACCAAAGCTCATCGATAGCGGTGCGCCGGCGCCCGGCACTTCAATAAACTCAATCGGACCATTGATGGTCGCAGTTGCGATACGCTGGCTGTACTTTTGCTGCTGTAATGCAATAGCTGTAGCATAACCGGCCATTTCATCGGTAATGGTGCCAAAGCCACCAAACAGGTTGATGGGTACGCACGTTGGGTCGCCGTTTAAGCAGGTGACACCGTCTTCGGTTTCAAGGGCATTTTGGATGTTAGTTAGGTTGGTGTAGCCACCGCGTACGGTGGTACGGTTGGACTCACCATATTGGAAACTAACATCATACTCCCAGTCGTCAAACACATAACCTTTCACGCCAGTGACAAACTGGAACAACGAGGTGTCGTAGCGCTCTGTACGGGGGCCGAGTTCGAGTGTACGCCGACGTAACTGCACAGTTAAATAGTCCTCAGAGTCGACGACGCCATTGCCGTTGACATCATTCCAGTTACTGTCACTTAAGAGACCATCAGCGAGCGCGTTGTTGCCCGTATCAATCATAAATTGCTGTGCTTGATCGCCAATTAACGGGTTAAATAGGGGCAATTCGAAACTAGCACCAAATGTGCCTGATGGCGCAACCTGTGTATCTACCGAGATCGAGCTGTAAGTGAGTGATGAATAAACTTCATGATCGTCGGTGAGGTTGTAACGAGCGAGAGCCGTACCTGAATAGCGCTCGGACGGTGTCTGATAGAAGTTGTAGGGGTTGAAGTTGAACACGCTACAGGTATCGGCAGCAAGTGTGCCATCATTTCTAAATTGGCCTGCGGTACCCGCTCCGACAATACCAAAGCGTGTGGGCATGGCCGTTGTAGAACCACCACTTTCTACTGAGTTAGGGGCCTCACACTCAGAGGGCGCTGGAACGGGCGGTTGACCATTGAGGAACTGCTCATAGTTAGCGCCTGATGCGGTTTCGATACCAAGTAAACCCAACGGACGATCGCCAAGGAGCACTTGGTCACGCTTCATCCAGTCCAATGAGAGTACGACGTTACCTCTGTCATCAGCGAGGTTAGAACCGATGGTAAGCGATATATTACTTTTATCGCCGTCACTTTCGTCTGTTTGCTGGTGCGAGGTGTCTAAGGCTATCCCTTCAAAATTATCTTTAAGGACAAAGTTAACCGCCCCGGCAATGGCATCAGAGCCATAAACGGCCGAAGCACCACCAGTAACTACATCGATGCGCTCTACCAGTGCTGAAGGGATCACCGAGGTATCTACCGAACCGTTGTAGTTATATGGGATCATTCGCCGGCCATTAACCAGTATCAATGAACGCTGAGAACCCAAGCCTCTTAAGTTGACCGTTGCTGCACCGCCAGAGCCGTTGTTCACGTTACTGCCGTCACCGGGAATAGTGGATGGTAAAGTACGAAGAATTTGCTCTACTTCAGGTTCTTGTTGGAAGCGCAGCTCTTTCTCGCCAATGGACGTGATGGGGCTGGCTGAGACAGCGCCAGGCTGGCGAATACGACTACCAGTGATGGCAATGACCTCGATATCCTTGGCTTCTTCATCCCCCGCAGCGAGTGCTTGAGGCATAACGAATGAAGAAATACCTACGCCGAGCGCTACTTGTAGCGACAGCGCCAGTTTAGATTTTAACATTGTTTTTCTCCCTAGTTATTAGTACGACTAATACTTCAGGGCCAATCAAACTGCGGTTGTTCCTATTTAGCGTCATAAGCTTAGTCCGATTTGTTCAAACCTGCCAATGACTTAGAGTCAAAAAATAGAACAAAAACCCTCAACGTAAACAATGTAAAATTAAACTTGGTATGACCAATTATCTGTTTTGAAGTTCTCAGCATCATTCATGGCTAATGAAGATGATTTTTTCTCGTATAGATTTTATTTATATCCGCTATTTTTATTATCTATAAAGCTAAAACAACGGTATTGTTGGCGGTTTTTAAGTCTCCTTCCAAGAATTTCTAGGTTATAAATATTGGTATTACCAATTTACACTTATGTAGACATTCTCTTTTTTTTTGATATGGTGTTGGTTAAATATCAATAAAAAGTAACTAGATTTGCACTGGGGTGAGCATGGATATTACAGCATTGTTAATTGAAGCCGCTTGGCTTATGGCGACTGGTATGGTGGTGGTCTTTGTATTTCTACTCATATTGATAGGCGCTTTACGTCTAATGTCATATATCTTTGCCGATACAGAACAAGCACAAGCCAATCAACAAGCTAGCGCCACTACCAAGCATCACAGTAAGCGCCCTTCAAAGGCGCATATTGCAGCTATTGCTGCGGCTGTGCATCAGTATAAGAAGCAATAATAAGGGTCAATTATGTCTAAGTTAAAGCTTACCGAATTAGTACTGCGAGACGCGCATCAATCTTTATTAGCAACACGCATGCGCTTAGAGGATATGCTCCCGATCGCTGATAAGCTTGATCAGGTTGGGTTTTGGTCAATGGAGTCATGGGGTGGGGCCACCTTTGACTCCTGTATCCGTTATTTAGGTGAAGACCCTTGGCATCGTATCCGCGCCTTGAAAGCGGCGATGCCTAATACTAAACAGCAAATGCTACTGCGTGGTCAGAACTTACTCGGTTATCGCCATTACAGTGACGATGTTGTGACTAAGTTTGTCGAGCGCGCTCACGCCAACGGCGTTGATGTGTTTCGTATCTTTGATGCGATGAATGATGTGCGTAATTTAGAGACGGCAATCAAAGCCGCTGTAAATATTGGCGCCCATGCGCAAGGCACTATCTCTTACACCGTTTCACCGGTCCACACGCTGGATATGTGGTTAGATCAGGCCAAGCGCCTAGAAGATATGGGTTGTCATTCTATTTGCATTAAAGATATGGCAGGGCTGTTAAAGCCCTATGATGCCGATAAATTGATCCGTGGCTTAAAGGAAACCGTGTCTTTACCCATTGCTATGCAATGCCATGCGACCACAGGACTAAGCACTGCAACCTACCAAAAGGCTATTGATGCCGGCATTGATATGCTTGATACGGCAGTTTCTAGTATGAGTCAAACCTATGGTCACAGCGCCACCGAGACCTTGGTTGCTATTGTCGAGGATACCCCGCGTGATACCGGTTTGGACCAAACGTTACTCGAGGAAATTGCGGCTTATTTTAGGGAAGTACGTAAGAAGTATGCGCAATTTGAAGGTAGCTTGAAAGGCGTTGATGGCCGCATCCTATTAGCGCAAGTGCCCGGTGGCATGCTTACAAATATGGAAAACCAGTTAAAAGAGCAAAACGCAGGCGATAAGTTAGACGAGGTACTCAAAGAAATCCCCAAAGTCCGCAAAGACTTAGGCTACTTACCTTTGGTCACCCCCACCTCACAAATTGTTGGCACTCAAGCCGTGTTGAATGTGCTTACCGGTGAGCGCTACAAATCTATTACTAAGGAAACCGCAGGCGTTCTTAAAGGTGAGTATGGAGCAACACCCGCACCGGTAGATAGCCAATTGCAACAGCGTGTTTTAGAAGGTGCAGAGGCAATTAGTTGCCGTCCTGCCGACCTCATTGAGCCTGAGCTAGACAAGCTGACGGAGGAACTAGATGCTCATGCGAAAGAGCAAAAGCTCGAGTTAGCAGACGAGGTAGTTGATGACGTTTTAACCTATGCACTATTCCCGCAAATCGGTTTAAAATTCTTAGCGAATCGAAATAACCCTGATGCTTTCGAGCCAGCGCCCAGCGCCGAGCAGGAGCAGCCAAAGGCTGTGACAAAGGCGGCACCGACAAAGCAAGGGCCAGAGCGTTATAGTATTAGTGTCGATGGTCAGGCCTATGATGTCGTCGTTGCCCCTGGTGGTGAGTTGGAGAGTGTGCGTGCTGTTGAGGGTGAAGGTGAAAACCCACCGCAGTCGGCTGCGATTAGTGGCGGGGAAACGCTGAATGCACCGCTAACGGGCAACGTTTTCAAGGTTTTAGTCAAACCTGGTCAGCACGTGAGTGAAGGTGATGTGGTTATGATCATGGAAGCGATGAAGATGGAAACTGAAGTGCGCGCATTGCACGGCGGTGAGGTCAGTGATGTGTTAGTGCGTGAAGGTGACTCCGTGAGCGCTGGCGATGCCTTAATTGCATTGGTTTAGGAGGGGGTATGGAAGGAGTATTAAATCTCTGGCATGCCACCGGTATTGCCAACTTTTCCGTCGCTCAACTGGTGATGATCTTAGTCGGTTGTGGGCTGTTATATTTGGCGATAGCGCGTAATTTTGAACCATTACTATTGGTGCCAATTGGCTTCGGGGCAATATTAACAAATATCCCCGTGGCTGGTATGGCAGACCCTGGTGGCATTCTGTATTACGTGTATTACATAGGCATTGACTCCGGCGTCTTTCCGCTGCTTATCTTTATGGGGGTGGGGGCACTTACCGACTTTAGCGCGTTGATCGCGAACCCGCGAATGCTACTTCTGGGCGCTGCGGCGCAATTTGGTATTTTTGCGACCTTGTTTGGTGCTATTGCTTTGAACTTTGTGCCGGGCTTTGAATTCACACTCAAAGATGCATCTGCTATCGCCATCATTGGCGGTGCCGATGGTCCGACTGCTATTTTCTTAGCCTCTAAATTAGCCCCGGACTTGCTCGGTGCTATCGCAGTGGCGGCGTATTCTTATATGGCATTAGTGCCCATTATCCAGCCACCCATCATGCGAGCATTAACCTCCGAGCAAGAGCGTAAAATTGAGATGCCGCAGTTACGAGCGGTTTCAAAAAAGGAAAAAATTATTTTTCCACTTATGGTTCTGGCGTTAACTGCGATGTTTTTACCGGCAGCAACGCCGTTGGTGGGAATGTTCTGTTTGGGCAACTTAATGCGTGAGTCAGGTGTTGTCGATAGGCTCAGTAGCACAGCGCAGAATGAGCTGATCAATATAACGACTATTTTCCTTGGCCTAGCAGTGGGCTCAAAGCTAGCTGCTGAGCAATTTCTGACGGTGGAAACCATTGGTATTCTAGCGTTAGGGGCTTTGGCATTTTCTATTGGCACGGCGTCAGGTGTATTCATGGCAAAAGGGCTGAATAGATTATCGTCATCACCCATTAACCCCTTAGTAGGGGCAGCAGGTGTATCTGCTGTGCCTATGGCTGCTCGCGTGGTCAATAAGGTTGGCTTGGAAAACAACCCACATAACTTTTTATTGATGCATGCCATGGGGCCAAACGTTGCTGGCGTCCTTGGTAGCGCTGTGGCTGCAGGTATTTTACTGGCTTTGGTGGGCTAACCTCTGCCGAGAAATTTATCTATTTAGGCACTTCCTAGCCATTTGCGCGTCCTATTCGAATTCGGTGGGGCGCGCTTTTTTATGGCTGAGGCCAGTTTCATAGTTTTGCGATTAAGTGTTATAAGTGCATGCTAGAGCATGAGCTGGGACTAACAAAGCAGTCCATGGCTAGCCATAACAGTCAAAATAGGGAGCGGCTATGAACGCTATTATCATCATCATTGTATTATTTGTTTCGCTGGCTATTTTGGTGCCGTTACTAGAGCGCTACCAACATCAGTTAGGGCTCAATAAAATGATGCGCTTTCGCAAGTATATCTTGCCACTCGTTGGCATAAGCTTAGTGGTGCAATTGCTTTATATGTTATTTAGGTAAGGACTTGTGATATAGCAGACATAAAAAAAGCACCCTAAGGTGCTTTTTTATGTCGATGATTAGTTCATCGCCAGCTGCATTTCTCGCTCTCTAACCAGCTGCGCAAGCAGTGTATCGGCTACTGGTTTGAACTTGGCTAATTCGCCAGCGGGAAGCGGCTCAGATTTTGGCAGTTCAACGGTACGAGGATTACGATGTACACCGTTTACAAGGAACTCATAGTGTAAGTGGGGGCCGGTAACGCGACCGGTGGCTCCGACAGTGCCAATAAGCTGACCTTGTTTCACTTTTTGGCCATTTTTTACTTTGCGTTTATTTAAGTGCAAGTACTTAGTTACATAGGTATTGCCGTGTTTAATGAACACATAATTACCATTAAAACGGCTGTAACCTGCTTTAATAACTTTGCCGTTACCGGCGGCTACCACGGGCGTACCTGTGCGCGCGGCGTAATCAATACCACGGTGTGGCTTCACCGTTTTAGTTACTGGATGGAGGCGACGCGGATTAAAGCTTGAACTGATGTATTTAAAATTAACTGGCGCTCGTAAGAAGGCTTTTTTCATGCTTCGACCTTCAGGCGTGTAGAAGTTACCATCAGTGTGGCGCACTGCGGCATAACGTTCGCCTTGGTTGATAAATTCAGCAGCGATGATTTTCCCTGTGCCAATATACTCGCCGTCAACGTGGTGTGTTTCATACAGCAAGCTAAACTGATCGCCTTTACGCAGATCGTTGGCAAAATCCACGTCCCAGCCAAAGATGGTGGCAAAGTTCATAATTTGCTTCTCACTTAGCCCTGCCGAGATACCGGCTGTCCATAGGCTGCCATTGACTGTACCAGACGCTGTTTTAGTGAGGGTTTCAATTTCTTTGGAGTCGATAGAGGTATCGTAGCGTCCCTCTTCGTTAAGCGTAACAAACAAGGTGTCGGTTTTGCTCAGTACATATTTGAGCTGCTGCAACTCACCCTTGTCGTTTTTTGCAAAACTTAACACTTCACCTGGGTGAATTTTGGTTAGTTTTTTCGTTTCTTCATTGGTATTAACCAATTTATACAAGGTTTGCGCGGAGAAGCCTGCACGTTTAAAAATCAGGGCAAGGTTGTCACCGTTACGTACTTGGTAATCGGTGTGCTCATAGGTTGGTAAAGTCTGAGCTTGCTCGGGGGAGTTCAAATCGGTGATTTGTTCGTCTTCCTCAAGCTTAACTTGAAGCTCGTAACGCTTACCCACTTCCAATGGCTTTGCGTCGTTATCCTTTGATGCTGTGGCTCTTTCCGTAGGTATCAACATCAGGGCAATAATCGTGACAAGAAAGCCCACAATGAGCAATTTGTGTTTTTTGGGGAGCTTGTGAACCACGTTTACCATAACCTACCTTTTTCTGTTGTTAAGGAAAACAAATCTAACCAAAGGCTGAGCATATACGTTATAAAGGGCAAATACCAGTATTTTGTGCATTTAAACCCGGCGCGAATTGCGCTAGAATCGCGCGGTTAGCACATTTTTTTATCGGAGAAATAAATGACAGACTTGCAGACAGCGCTGGCAGAAATTAAACGCGGTGCTGAGGAAATTTTACTTGAGGAAGAACTCGCTGAACGCCTTAAGTCAGGGAAAAAGCTACGAATTAAAGCTGGGTTTGATCCTACAGCACCAGATTTACATTTAGGTCATACGGTGCTTATTAATAAGCTAAAAACGTTTCAGGACCTTGGCCATGAAGTGATCTTTTTAATTGGCGACTTTACTGGAATGATAGGCGATCCAACGGGTAAAAACGTGACTCGTAAACCTTTGACCCGTGAAGATGTGTTAGCTAACGCCGAAACCTATAAAGAGCAAGTCTTTAAAATCCTCGATCCAGAAAAAACCACCATTGCATTTAACTCGCAATGGATGGAAAAGCTAGGCACCGCAGGAATGATAAAGTTAGCTGCTCGCCAAACCGTAGCACGCATGCTCGAGCGCGATGACTTTAAAAAACGTTATGCAAGTGGTCAATCCATCGCCATTCACGAGTTTTTGTATCCGTTAGTGCAGGGGTGGGATTCAGTCGCACTTGAGGCCGATGTTGAGCTTGGTGGCACCGATCAGCGTTTTAATCTGTTGATGGGCCGTGAACTGCAAAAAGACGAAGGGCAAAAGCCACAAACAGTGCTAATGATGCCGTTGCTTGAGGGCACTGATGGCGTGCAGAAAATGTCTAAGTCTCTGGGTAACTACATAGGAATTACTGACTCTGCTAACGATATGTTTGGCAAAATGATGTCTATCTCCGATGATCTTATGTGGCGTTACTATGAGTTGCTTAGTACCAAGTCACTTGAGCAAATTGCGGAGTTGAAGGAGCAAGTCAGCAACGGCGCGAATCCGCGTGATATCAAAATTGCCTTAGCGAAAGAGATCATTGCGCGTTTCCATGATGAGCAAGCGGCTGAGCAAGCTCACGCAGATTTTACCAAGCGTTTCTCTAAAAACGCGCTGCCTGATGATATTAACGAGCTAACCATTGAATGTGATGGCGATGAGATGATGATCACCGCCTTGCTTAAGGAAGCCCAGCTTGTGGCTAGCACTTCAGAAGCGATTCGCATGATTAAACAGGGTGCTGTGAAAATTAATGGCGAAACCAAGGTAACAGATAGCAAGCAAATGGTGGCTAAAGGCAGCACCGAAGTTTACCAGGTTGGTAAACGTCGCTTTGCAAAAGTGACTCTTGCCTAAGAATTGATACTACAGAAAAAGCCGCTTAAAGCGGCTTTTTTTACGCCCACGCTATGTGGCTAAGTGCTATAACCGCCAGCCAAAGCATGTTAACACCGTCAATATATTTCAATGTTGCTTTGATTGTTTTGTCATCAGGCAAATGATCCACACCAATACGCATGCGCTCAAAACGATGGCCTTGATAAAAGGCTGGCCCGCCAAGCTGTACTTGCAATAATGCACTGAAAACACTGAGAGTAAACCCGCTAACGCGGTGATAAAAGTGCCGGCCATATATCCGCAAGTAACGCCATAGTTTACGCTGTTGGGTCATCATCGCCAGCGGTAGCAAGTACATTACTAGGGCCGCTACACAGCAAAGAGTTAGTAACCATTTACTGGCGTAGAGATAAGGACTCGATGGCAAAGCATGCTTGCGCATGGCCGTGTGCAGAGTCCACGTTAAACTGTAGGCGAGGGCAGCTATGCCGCCAAATAAACAATACAGCAACAGTGGTGCAAAGTAGGTATGAAGCATGCGCAGCACCACACTCTCAATGCAAGCTTTGGCGACCCCCTGACTATTCAAACGCCCACAATCACGTACCACAATAGTTGCTAGTAGTGCCCGAGCGAGTGATTTACGTTGCTGCTTTAATGCCAAAGCAATACGCGTGCTTTTGCTGCGGATTGTGTGGGAGTCTAGGCTCAGGTAGAGCAAGAGCGCAGATAATGCCTCTGGGTAGTAAACTAAATGGGAGAACAGCGCGATTAATGTCAGCGGCAACAACACACACAGAGCCAGTGACAGTATGGCTATCAGTAGGTGGTAGCTAACACTATCTTGCGGATTGAAAGTGCGTTTAACTAAATTGTTGAAGCCCAGGCGCGCCAGGGTAAAAGGGTGATACCAAGGAGAGAGCGGCAGCCAACGCTCGCAAGCAATGGCTGCAAGTAATAACAGCAAACTAAGCTGAGCACTTAGCGCCTCAACCAGCATCTATAGGGTGACACCATCAAGTTTCGTTAGCATCGCCATCACCATAGCCGATGAATTCTTCGATGCGACTTCTAAGTATTCTTCGAATGAATGCGGCGACTCTTTGCCGGCGATATCAGACAGTGAGCGGATAACCACAAAGGCCGTATCAAGTAAGTAGCAGGCTTGAGCGATTGCGGCACCTTCCATTTCCACGGCAAGCATCGCTGGAAATTGTTTGCGTGTTACATCAATGCGTTCAGGATCACACATAAATGAATCGCCTGTACACACTAAGCCAACCAACGACTGACACTGTTGTAGCTGTGAAATTGATTGCTCGGCCACTTGTATCAATTGTGGGTGGGACTCATAAGCCGCTGGCATTTGTGGTACTTGGCCATACTCGTAACCAAATGCGGTAACATCGACGTCATGGTGGCGTAGCTCGCTGGCAATAGCTACATCACCCACTTCTAAACGCTGGTCAAAACCGCCCGCTGAACCTGTATTGATAACGCAATCAGGGTGAAAGTGGTCGATCAACAAGGTGGTTGCAACGGTGGCAGCGACTTTACCTATCCCTGATTGCACTATAGTCACAGTCTGAGTATTGAGTTGCCCATGGTAAAAAGTAAAACCACCGTGTTGGTGAGTTTCTACGTCGCTCATGCGTTCACGCAAAATCGCGATTTCTGGCTCCATGGCGCCAATAATACCTACTTTCATAGCATCTCTGATTAATTAGCAAAAACAGCCCTTAGTATATCAAAGGCTGTTTTAATATGGCATTGGCTTAATTAGATCTCTGCAAGTTGGGTCGATGTAGCGATAGCTGAGCCGCTAGTCTGCGCTTTGGCTTGCGAAGGCGAGAGCACTGCTGGGCGCGTTGGCGTGCGCGTCGGTTTGCGTTTTGTTGCTGTTTCTGGTTTGCCAATCTTAAATAAAATGGCGTTACGTACGTCTTCAACGCGGTAGCCACTTTTTACTTTCATACGAATATGAGGAATACCGGCGGTTTCTAGGGCACCGCTAACAAACCAATCGCGCTGTGCCTTGTGGCCGTCTTTATTGGCATTATTGACCAGATCCACGGCGGCGACTATGGTCATTTTCTGTTTATCTAACAATACATAGTCGAGTTGTTTATTCTTAGTTTTAGTCATGGCAATACGCCGTGATTTGCTAGAAAGTCCTGCCTTGCAATCAATGACATCTGCTAATTTGACTCGGCTGACGATCCGGTAGTTATCGCCAACCGCTCGCTCTAGAAGCGATAGAAAGGCGCTCTCAACCTGCGTATAGATCTCTTTTTTACGAACGAAAGGATAAGGGTTTTCGTTATTATCAGTGAACTTGGAAGCCACCACGGAAGCAACAACAACCAGCACCAATATAGATAAAAGCGCGAATTCCATTTTTTACTCCAAAACGAATTTTTGACACGCTTACATCAAAGCAATAAGCGTGCCTAAAATTGAATTGGTTAGGGTTGATAACCCTGGGGCAGGCCTTTGGTCGTGATAGCTACGGCGTCATGGGCGTGAAGCGATTCATAGTGGTTAATGCGAACCCAAAAATCGAGCACGTCTGCCCGCTCATCTAACGCTGCTTTCACCTTACGAGCGGCATCTTCACAAAACATCAAATTGGCGCCATTTAATCGTGCAAACTCTTGCTCGTCTTCTCGTTTCACGGCGGTTTGCACGGGGGTTTTTAGTGTTTGCTCAATTTCATCGATGATGGCGACGAAGTCAAATTCGCCAAGCTGTGCATCCAATAACACCTTGGTTTGTGCGACGGAACGTTGAGAGTGGGGGGTGGCGCTGATCCCCTCTGTTGTGCCCAGCCACTTTAGCACTTGTTCAAAGTTCAAGTTCTCGGCGTCAAAGTCGCGTTTAAAGTTTTCTTGAATCAATTGCCTTGCAAGGGCTGCTGAACAGGGGCAAGTAGACGAGTAGGTTACTTCAACACCGGCTTCAACACGCAGCTGCCCTTGATTTAACTGCATGTCTAAGGTGATGGGATAGAATTTCCAGCCGCTGTTATCGCTTAGCAACGCACTGCGGCGCAATGGAAGCTCAAAACTGAGGCTGAGTCGCGCTCTATCGCTAATATCGTCATGGGAGCTGATAAACGCATCAAGGGTTGTTTTGAGTTGCGCAGGAGTTACGCTGGGCTCATTAGAAAGTTGGTCCAGTGCCAAAAATAAGCGCGACATGTGAATGCCCTTGGCATGGGTGTCAATTAAGTTCACAAAGGCTTGTGCTTTGGCATTAATAACGGTTGCTGCCATGCCCTTTGTCGCAATTTTTAAAGGTATTTCAATGGCGCTCATACCCACCCAATCAAGCGTATGATGTACTGAAGACGCGCTGGTGTTGGCGATATCTGGCATTGGATGTGGCATAGCCTTCCTCATTATTAAAGCAACGAAAAGGCGACATTCTACCTGAAAATGCGCAAATGTGGAGCGGCTCAAAGTTGCAGGATAAAAAGCCAAAGAAGAGATATGTAAAGCAATGCTGGCAGCTAAGTGGCGACAACATGCTTCCTTTATTGTCCAGTAATTGTTAACATTGTGTGTTGCTGTTAAGACGCGCTATTTACACCCATAACTTGCAAAATAACAATAATGACCAGTCCGATGAAATCAATTCTAAAAAAAGCCGCCACTGTGGCGATGTTAAGTAGCTGTAGTGTTGCTGCGTTCGCCAAGCCTCAGCTGATGTTGTTTGCTGACGACCTGCAGGTGTGCTCCAGCGAAAGGCTGAGATATTGCAATTCTGAATCCCGCGAAAGCTTAAGTAAGGATACTTATAAACAACAGCCAATTTATCAAATTACAGAAGAAGGCCTAGGCCGTATTGCCGATATGGCCTGGACCGAGCAGCCCGATATTCGCGCCCAGGCAGTCGAGTTATTAAATGCGGCGAAAAAGCATTTTAATGATGAAGCATTCGGCCAACGTGAATTCGAACGTTATCTGCGCCGCAGTGATTTCACCCTTACTGGTAGCGATATATCAGCACGTGAATTTTGGTTTAACTTATTTGATTTCGAACAGCGTAACTTTTTTGATTTACTCGAGCAAAAACAAGCGAATGGTAAGCGTCGTCGCCAAGGCGAAGTTGATGTTCAGGGCACGCGTAATTGGGTAACCAAAGAGGCGTTTGCGCAGCTGCTTAGTGATGCGCAAAAGATTGCCGATGCCAAACGCAAACCGCGTGTTGCCTTTATCACCGGTGGCAGTCGAGACCCTTATCGCGATGTTGATTATTATCAGTCCTTATTTGAGCAGCTTGGCTTTGAAGCGCATTGGCTCGCTATCGATGGGGCTATGCAAACGGTAATGAGTGCTCAAGATACCAAGTTGTGCGATAGCTTGGCTGATTATCAGGTGTCGAAGTTAGCGAGCTTCCGCCGTGATGTGCTATACCCTGATCTTTATCAAAAGCAGCAAAAACTGTGTCGCGACCCAGAGAAGCTATATAACCTTCTGCGTAAATCTGACGCGGTGTTTATAGCCGATTCAAGCCCGCTATTGCTATATCATGCGTTTTATAAAAATGCTAACCAGCCCAGTGAGTTGCTAACAAAAATACAGGATATGGTGGCAAAAGGGCAATTAATGGTCGCCGCGCAGGGTGATGCAGTACATGCCTTGGTCGGTGGTAAAAACAATGCCACTGTACTCTCTGGTGATGGCGTGCAGGTGTTGACTGGGCGACCCACGGTTTACAGCAATGGTTTTGAAGCTTGTCGCTTGGGAGTGGACTGTATCTCAGTGGTAAACAGCCGTGAACTAAGCTATATGCAATCGGGCGTGCTTGGTTTGTTTAACTGGGGCACCTTGGATACTAAAGTAGCCAAGTATGGTAATCAGCCGCGTCTAATTAAAACCGGTATTGATAACAGCAGTAATTTAATTTTTGGTCTCGATAGTGACAGTTATGCCCGCATCAGCAGTGAAAGTGATGACGGCGAGTACATGCAGATGCAAGTATTTGGCGAGGGTGGGCTATGGCTTGGTGACTTACGCCAAAGCAATGACTCTATGGCTACAGCAATGCAGTTTGGCCCTTTTGACAGTTACTTCTTGACTCATGAAGACAAAATCATGCTGCGTAATGACATGATTAACGTTGAATTAGCGCCATGGAAGCAAGCCATCAATACCACAACCGCCGGACCATTAGTGAATTCGTCCACGCCATTTAGCCGCTCTAATTACCATAAGCTCGGACAAATGCAGTGCAACACCGGAGCTGCAACTGCCAGTGGTAGCACGGATATTGATTCACAGCGCTTTGAGTTAACCTTAAAAGCCAGTGGCGCCACGAACATGCGAAAAGGCGTACTCGCAAAAGGCGGCAAACGCATCGGCGTATGCTCGTTTGCAAGAATCTCAACGCAGATACTGCCAAAGGCACTCTAAGTTGATTACAATAAAGGGGTTTGTAGCAAAACCCCTGTTTTTATGTTTGACTCTTCCCTGAGCCCTTGGGTTCGTGTATTAACTAATCTCCTTGCCCGATTTGGGATCTGGTACGCAGCCGCTATTGTTTATGGTGTGTTTATCGTCGCGGCCTTGATCCTTGGCTCAATGTATTACTACGTTGCCACCGGTGAAGTGACCCTACTGGATGTACTCGCAGTGGTGTTCTTCACGGCCATTACCGCACCTGTGGTGATTATGGTGGTGCTGCAATCAGTGGCACAGCTGCAAGACTCGCAAAAGTTTTTGGAAACCGCCACGAAGCAAGAAAAGCTATTAAACCAGTCACTGAAAGACAATATTCGTCTGCTCAATACTGAGATAGATGAGCGTAAAATGGCGCTCAACGCTAAGCATCGGGCTATTGAAGAGTTGCGTCGTGAGATAGCAGAGCGCAAGAAAACGCAGCTAGAGCTAGCTCAACAAGGCATGCTATTGCGCTCAATTGTCGACTCGTCCCCTGACTTATTCTATTACCGCGACCAACAGGGAGTATTTGCCGGCTGCAACAAAATGTTTGAAAAGGTGATGAACCGCAGTTCAGGCGACTTAATTGGCAAAACTGCTGAAGATATTTACCCACCGCAGTTGCTACCTGAGGTGTTACGCACCGACCATCAAGTAGAAACGACGCATGAACCCATAACGCTAGACGTTCAGTACCCTGTGGATGGAGAACCCCATTGGTTTGAAATGCGCAAGCTACCCTTTATTAATGACGACGGCGAATATATTGGTCTACTTGCTTTCGGCCGTGATATCACGAGCCGTAAGGAAGCTGAACAAGCGCTCGAGACTGCTTACAAAGACAAAGGTAAATTCATTGCTACTTTGTCTCATGAGTTGCGCACTCCTTTAAATGGTATTGTTGGTCTCACTCGTATGCTGCTTGATACTGAATTAACGAAACAACAACGCAGTTGGTGCAATACGGTCTTCTCAAGCGCTGAAACCTTAGGCAACATCTTTAACGACATTATCGATTTAGACAAGATTGACAGAGAGCAACTTGATATTGTCACCGAACCGGTCGGTGTTACAGATTTTATAAATGATGTGGTGAATTTTGGCTCTCTCATTGCTGAGCAAAAGTCACTGTCTTTCGATGTATCCCGTGAAGGCGACTTGGACGTTTACGCCGAAATAGACCCAACGCGTTTGCGTCAAGTGCTCTGGAACCTCATCAACAACGCGGTGAAATTTACCAAACACGGTGGGGTGACCTTGGGCTGTCGTCGCCACGATACCGGCAAACAAGTGTGGCTTGAGTTAAGTGTTACAGATACAGGCATAGGTATTCCACAAGAGCAACTACGGCATATTTTCGATATGTATTACAAAGCCCCGGATGCCAGCGGCGCCAATGCCATAGGTTCGGGGATCGGCCTTGCGGTTACTAAAGCCCTAGTTAAAGCAATGGGTGGGGATATTCAGGTCAGCTCTATGGCGGGTGAAGGAAGTAGCTTTAAAGTACATATTCCTCTTAAGCTGACGCAAGCTCCGCAATTAGAAACATATGATTGTGCCAGCCTAAATATTCTTCTGGTCGAGGATGTTCCTTTGAATGCCGAAATTGCTACCAATTTACTTGAGCAGCGGGGGCACGAGGTCATTTGGGCTGAAACCGGTGAGGATGCACTGTCTTTTGTGCAAACAGAGGATGATCTCGATTTAGTGTTACTCGATATGCAATTGCCAGATATTAATGGTGATGTGGTGGCTCGTGAAATCCGCGCCGATGAGCACTTCGATAATCTACCTATAGTGGTGTTAACCGCAAACGTGCGCAGTGCTGAGGAAGAGCTACGGGGCATTAAAGTGCAAGGCTCACTCGCCAAGCCGATTAATACCAACAAACTCGATAAGATGCTAGCGACGCTCTTTGGTATTGGAAAAGACTGTGCACAGCAGGCAGCAGCCAAACAACTAGTCGATGCTGCATCGCCGCAAGCACTCGATGTGGATGAGATACACCTAGATAGAGAGATTATCTCTGAATTCTTGGATTCTATGGGGGCGAAAGCCTTTGCCCGCAGCGTTGACTTGTTTGCAAAGTTGGCACCTGGGTATCAGCAGCAAATGCAAGATAACCTTGTCAGTGATGTGGATGAGTACAAATCAGTCGCCCATAAATTGAAAGGAGCCGCAGGCTCAGTGGGGCTCAAAGCGGTGCAGTTGCAGGCCAAGGAAATGGAGAATAATTGTCAGCAGGTTGAACAAGGACAGCGCCAGCAATGGTTAACGCAGTTAGATGGGCAAATAAAAGAAGGGCTCAAGGCCCTTCAGTCATTCTTATCTCAGTTAGCTCAGTAATTACGAGTTGCTGTCGATTTTTCCGATAAAACGATAACCTTCACCATGGATGGTGCTGATCAGCTCAGGCGTGCTGGCGTCGCTTTCAAAGTGTTTACGGATACGACGAATAGTCACATCAACAGTACGGTCGTTAGCACGAAGCTCACGGCCAGTCATATGTTTAATCAGCTGCTCGCGGCTAAAGATACGACCTGGTGAGTCTAACATTAGACGTAATGCGCGATACTCACCCTTAGGTAAGCGCTTAGATTCACCCGCAGGAGACGTTAAACAACGGCTGTTTTCGTCTAATTCCCAACCGTTAAAGTTAAGCACACCATCAGACTCAAGTGCAGGGTCATCTTTGCTGGCTGCTGTGCGAGAAATAAGGTTGCGGGCACGAATAGTTAATTCGCGTGGGTTAAATGGCTTGGTGATGTAATCGTCCGCACCAATTTCAAGACCTAAAATACGATCGACATCGTTGTCACGGCCGGTCAAGAAAATCAAACCAACATTGCGTTTTTGACGCAATTCACGGGCGAGGATCAAGCCATTTTTACCTGGTAAGTTGATATCCATAACAACCAGGTTAATTTCATCATTGGTGGTGAGCTTATCATGCATATCATCACCATCAATGGCTTCAACTACAGTGTAGCCTTCCGCTTCAAATAAGCTAACGAGGTTCAGGCGGGTTACGTCTTCATCCTCTACGATCAGAATGACTGGCGTTTGCATTGTTAATTAACCTTTTCGGAATATTTTATTTACAGAAAAACCGGAAAAACGAGAATTCCGCGAATACTTGCGATTATAGGAGTATATCTAAATGTTAACAAGTAAAATCAATTTGGATAAAACTTAGATACTGTCATCAGCCTGGCTTGTACTTTAAAGCTTACTTGCTCGAGCTGCTCCCTGTTGATATACAGTCGAATCTTCTTACCTTCCTGAATTAAGGCAGCCACACCGCCTTGCTCAAGGAACTCGAAATTACTGCCAACGGTGAATGTTGTTAAAGGCCGAGTTTTGATCCAAGGCGACAGTATATCATTCTCTATTTTTCCATCAAAGTATGTGATGTCACATTGCCGAGAAAGTTCATCATTTTGTGAACTTTTACTGAGTTCGGTTATGGCAATTGGTTGTCCACGTATCAATAAGTTCTGTTGTTGCGCAAGAAATGCACCAGGCCCTTTGCTTAAGCTAGTAAAGCAATAGCGCACTGAATCAGACTGAACATGAGTAAAGTCGATAAACTTGGCTATTTGAAAAAGCAGCGCCGAGCGCACTTGATCGGGTGTTCCTGCTTGCGCAGATAGGCTGCACATCAAGGCGGCTAAACAGACTACACGCATACTACTGCACCCCACTTAATGGGATCTGAACTATGAAGTGACTGCCTTGTTTATGTTCTGGAGCAAGCAGCACCTTGCCGCCAAGTGCTTGAGTTACGAGGTTGTAGACTAGGTGTAAGCCTAGACCACTGCCGCCAGAGCCTCGCTTCGTGGTCACAAAAGGATCAAAGACCCTGGGCTTTAATGTTTCGCTGATGCCGCTACCATTGTCTCGGTAGTCAATCTGTAGCTGTCCGGAGTCGGTTTGTACATCAATATCTATACGTGGATCAGGGTGATCTTTGAAGGCATGGATAAGAGAGTTACTGATAAGCTGCTGCAATATCTGTTGGATAGGCCCAGACTTTGATTGGATATGTAAATCCTCGGGGCAGTGCACGTTTATCTGCGGGCTAATGTCATCAAGGTCGGCACGCATGCTAATCATGACTTCGCCAATGAGCGCGCTTAAATTAACGTCGGTGATGCTCTCACTATCTTGGGTCACAGCGACTTTTTTAAAGCTGGCGATAAGCTCGGCTGCGCGGTTAAGGTTGCGATAAATCAACGACAGATTTTCTTCACCATCTACCAAGAAGCGCCCTAGTTGTTGCGAGGTGAGTGTTTTTTCTTCAAATGAATGGCGAATATCACCGAGCTTGTCACGCATTAATGTTGATGCAGTTATCCCCAATCCCAAAGGGGTATTGACCTCGTGAGCGACACCCGCAACCATTTGCCCTAGTGACGCCATCTTTTCATTCTCAACAATTTGATTCTGATATTGGTGCATCCGCTCTAGCGTACTGAGTAGCTCTTGGTTAGCGTCGCGCAGGGCGTCGGTGCGCAGGTTCACTTTTTCCTCAAGGCTCTGGTTTAGGGCTTCTATTTCTTTTTTATCTGTCTCATTACGCTCGATTTGCTTTTCTGTGCGCCGCAGCATGGTGTTGACACTTAGCGCCAGCTGATTGAGTTCTGCTATATTACTGCTCGGGGCGCGAACGGTGTAGTTACGGTTTTTGGCAACGTCTTGCAGTAACTGGCTCAATGTATCAATAGGGTTACCGATATGACGCTGGAAAATACGTGCTATAACATAGGCAACAACCAACACCGCTACGCTCAACATAATATCGATAATTATTTTGCGGTGCAGGTAATTCTCAATACTCTCTAAACTGGCTCGAACATACACATAGCCTATGGTGTTGTCTTGGTTGGTGATGGCCTTAATGATTTCTAAATGGCCATCTTCGACTTCCCCCTTGCCGATACTCTCGAGACGTTTGGTTTTTACTGGCACTGGTGGCGTGCGGGGAGCGTTATAACTGGCAAAAAATTCAACTTCGTCATTGAATTCATCTATACGATAAATATGAATGTTTTTTATTGCCTCTACAGCCTGAAAGGCTTGTAGGCGCTGCTCTTCGGTTTTGCTGTCGTCAAAAAGAACCGTCACTTGAGCGTTAAAAGCGGTGAGCTCAGCAAAGGTTTCTACGCGCTCTTCCAGCTGTTCTCGCTGCTCTTGAATGTCAATGTAGGTAGAAATAGTAATAGACAAAATGAGCGACAATGACGCAACAGACATGACCGCGTAGATCAATGCCTTTCTTATACTAGTTGTTGAGCCTTGAATACTCATGAGTGTGCGCGGTTCACTAATAGCTGTGTTACAACATTAAACTAGTTTAGCAAATCATTGAATAGTCGAATGTTAAAATCAGAAAAATGCATAAATAAAAGCACTTTTGTCAGCATAGATAAGGACACCTTAGCGGCCTATGAAAATCCTTACTTCTGGTTTGCTCAAAAACCTAGTTATATCGCGTCTGGGTTTATTATAACCGCTTGGAATCCGCAGGGGCTGCGCCTTGGACAAAGACAAAATCGCTTACATACGCAGCGCTTGGCTAAACGGCTCGCAGGCTTTGACCCGCACTGGGGTTTTGGCGGTAACCAAGAGATGACCTATCGCGAGCGCAGCGCCTTAGTGCGAGCACCTCGCAGCTATGGCAAGAAGCTAATGAGGGAATTTAGCCAAAATGCTATCTACCTAATAAAAGGTGGGCGACTATATTTGTATTTCTATAATGCTCAAGAAACATCGGTCAACGGGGATTGGCAGCGCCGTGTAAGCCATCTAAGACAACTGCCACGGCGTAATTATGCTATTGGTTTTGATACACCGCAAAACGCTTCGTTTTAGCAATTGTTTGGTGAGTGTTAAATTGTTGCTGTAGTTGCTCTGGGTAGGCTAAAAAGCTATTAGCGACTAGAGTAAGCGCACCGCCTTTATTCAGGTGTGCTTTCGCGCTGGCAAAAAAGCGAGCGGTGATATCATAATCGGTCTTTAGCCCGGTATGAAAGGGCGGGTTACTGACGATGATGTCAAAGCGCTCGTTGATGTTGGTTAGGCCATCGCTGAGCACAATATTGCCGTGCAGGTCATTGGCGCGCAGGGTTTGCTCACTGGCATATGCGGCTAAGGCGTTTACATCCAAGGCAATGCCTTTAATGTGGGCAAAGCGCTTCAAGCAAAAGCTGATAATAACTCCGGCGCCGCAACCAAAATCAAGTAAGGATTGGGTGTTAGTTAAATCAGGTAAGTTATCCAGTAACAACGCCGTACCATCATCCAGTTGGCCATGGTTGAATACACCCGGTAGGCTAACTATATCACAGCTCACTTGTTCACCAGCTATGCTGCGAGTAAGACAAAAGCGCTTCTCGTAGCGGCTGATATCGAACTTGGGCAGCGGGGTGATATCGCTGTATTGGTATAATTGACAATGTTTGGCAGAGTCAACCTTATGGCCATGAGCGAGGCCTTTAAGCTGTTTATCAATGGATTTTACGCCGCCTTTTTTTTCCCCCACCACCAGTAACTGCGCATCATCATTAATACAAGCACGAATATTATCTAAGGTCATTAAAGCTTCGGCTTTGGCCTTAGGATAATAGTAAATTACCAAGTCGAAGCGGTGTTTAGGAAGCTCATGAGACACCAGAGTTTGGGCCTGATGTTGCTGGGCTTGGCGTTGTGCAAAGTCGCCATTCGCTTGGTTATAAGAGAATAAATGAATATCAGCTGTTGGGTTCAGCTCACGCAGTTCACTTGCAAACCCATCACAGTTAAAATTAACCACTAAAATGGTTTGCGCGACTAACAGCTCAGGGCTGCGCAGTAGGATCTGCGACGGGTTGCTCAGTACCATATTATTTCACGCGCTCAAACATTAAATCCCAAACACCATGGCCAAGGCGATGGCCACGTTGCTCAAACTTAGTGAGTGGGCGAAAATCTGGGCGTGGTACATAGTCATTCGTGCTTGATTGGTTGCTAAAATGGCTATTGCCTTGCATTACTTCGAGCATGTGCTCAGCATAGTTTTGCCAATCTGTCGCCATATGAAAGACCCCGCCAATTTTTAGTTTGCTGCGCAGGCTTTCGACAAATTCAGGTTGCACAATGCGACGTTTGTGGTGACGTTTTTTATGCCATGGATCGGGGAAGAACAATTGCACTTTAGCTAGGCTTTCATTGCTGATACAGTCCGCTAACACTTCCACCGCATCGTGTTCAAAAACGCGCAAATTGGTAACGCCTTCGGCATCAGCGTCCATCAGGCAAGCACCTACTCCAGGGCGGTGAACTTCGATGCCGATAAAGTTTTGCTCTGGTGCGTTTTTAGCCATTTCTACGAGCGATTTACCCATACCAAAACCGATCTCAAGAACAACATCATTGTCATTGCCAAACACTTGGCTGAAATCAAGTAAGCCATTTTGGTGCTCAAGCCCCATTGTCGGCCAGCATTTCTCTAGTGCCGCTGCTTGACCTTTGGTCAGTCGGCCTTCGCGTTTTACGAAGCTGCGTACCTTACGGATATACTTTCCTTCGCGCTGTGCTTGCTCCAATGCTTGTTGCGTAGATTCACTCATGGTCTTGGCTGTCTCTGTAAAAATGGGTGCGTATTATCCCCAGTTGTAAGAGGAAGTACAAGTAAAGGGTATTGATATTTACCTGCACAATTATAGACTGAGCGCAAATATGTACAGGGGCGTTATAAAAGTAGTGGAAATAAGTAAAAGCACGCGTGATTGGTTTGCCACTCAAGTACTCGATTGGTACGACAAACATGGTCGCAAGACGCTGCCTTGGCAGCTAGAAAAAACACCCTATAAAGTTTGGGTATCAGAGATTATGCTGCAGCAAACGCAAGTTGCTACGGTGATCCCTTACTTCAACCGCTTTATGGCGCGTTTTGAGACTATTGAGGCGCTGGCTGAAGCGCCGCAAGATGAAGTACTCCATTATTGGACAGGTTTGGGGTATTACGCTCGAGCACGTAATCTACATAAAACCGCACAGTTGATCTGTGAGCAGTACCAGGGTCAGTTTCCGCACACCTTGGAAGAAGTAATGGCTCTGCCTGGGATAGGGCGCTCTACTGCGGGTGCTATTTTAAGCCTATCGCGCGGCGAGCATCATGCGATTCTCGATGGCAACGTAAAGCGGGTATTAGCGCGGTTTTTTATGATTGAGGGCTGGTATGGTGTCAAAAAAGTGGAAAATCAACTTTGGCATCTAAGCGAGCAATTAACGCCAAAGCACGGCGTCACTCAGTTTAATCAGGCGATGATGGACTTGGGAGCAAGCCTGTGCTCACGTAGTAAATATGACTGTCAGCCCTGTCCACTCAATGATAAGTGCCAAGCGCGAATCAATGACAAAGTAAACGAGTTCCCACATTCAAAACCCAAAAAGCAAGTGCCGAAGAAGCATTGCGTAATGTTTATTCCCGTTTATGAAGGGCACACCTACATGGAAAAGCGTCCCGATCAAGGTATTTGGGGAGGGCTACATTGCTTTATCGAGTTTGCGAGCCAGGACGGGGTCAAAGAGTTTATGGCAATCAATGGTATTAGCGGTAAAGAACATAGGTTAGAGCCATTTACTCATGTATTTTCACACTTTCAGTTAACTATAGAGCCTGTTGTTGTGCATTTGCACAAACCCATACAACAGCTTGCAGAGCGCGCAGTACTAACTTATTCACTAGCGCAGCAACCTGAGGTGGGGCTAGCAGCACCGACAAAGAAATTATTGAAACAGCTAAAGCAGCACCTTGCAGGTGCGAGTGTTTAAGCATTAGGTTACACTACAGAGCAATATGAATTAGATAATCGTAAATGAGGATAAACATGGCACGTACGGTATTTTGTCAGAAGCTGCAAAAAGAAGCTCCGGGACTTGCTTTTCAACTTTACCCTGGTGAAGTAGGTGAGAAGATCTTCAACAATATTTCTCAACAAGCATGGGATGAGTGGCAAAAGAAGCAGACCATGTTAATTAACGAAAAGCATCTAAATATGATGGATCCGGAGCATCGTACCTATTTAGAAGAGCAAATGGTTGGCTTTTTGTTTGAAGGTAAAGATGTAGAAATTGAAGGTTACAGACCACCTGAAAAGTAGCAACTTAGCCGGGATTTTCGCCAATAAATCTCGGTTTGCATGAAAACTGTGCAAACGGTTTGTTTATTTTAAAAAATGGTTGACTTGATACCCTAAAAACCGTTTAATACGCCGCACGCCCAGATAGCTCAGTCGGTAGAGCAGAGGATTGAAAATCCTCGTGTCGGTGGTTCGATTCCGCCTCTGGGCACCATTATTAAAGGTGTTTTTGAAAATTCAGAAGCACGTGCTTTTGCACACAGTTTTGTGTGCCTGCTTAGCTCAGTTGGTAGAGCAACTGACTTGTAATCAGTAGGTCGCCAGTTCGACTCCGGCAGCAGGCACCATTCATTTGCCCAGATAGCTCAGTCGGTAGAGCAGAGGATTGAAAATCCTCGTGTCGGTGGTTCGATTCCGCCTCTGGGCACCATTATTAAAGGTGGCGCTCAATGGGCGCCATTTTTATGAAAAAACTTTTGCCCAGATAGCTCAGTCGGTAGAGCAGAGGATTGAAAATCCTCGTGTCGGTGGTTCGATTCCGCCTCTGGGCACCACGATTTAAGAAACCCTGATCAGTATTGGTCGGGGTTTTTTTATTGCCTGCAGCATAATGCAAGGCGTAATCTCACGCTTATTAGCTCGAGTGGTTCGATGGTAAAATACATCCATGTATTTCACCGCTTTGCGGGCAATTGCCATTGCCCAAAATTGCTCCAGACAATTTTGTCCGCATCTAAGCACCACGATTTAAGAAACCCTGATCAGTAATGGTCGGGGTTTTTTATTGCCTGTAGCATAATGCAAGGCGTAATCTCACGCTTAGTAGCTAGGTTGGTTTTGACCAACCAGCCTCCTTCCTTATTAGCTTGCTTTGCTAACACCGCATTCGCCACTACATCAGTACCTAAATAACGTAAGAAAGAATTCAGGAGCCAAGAAGGTGTTGCAACCGGCCAATATCAATGCCTCAGATAGTCAAAGCGCTAAGCTGGCAAGCCAAGGGTAATAGATAGGCACTATGATAGGCGAGAGCAATGCACTTAACGCCATGGCTGCCGAGGCGTAGGCGGCGCTGGTTTCATTGTCAGCAATAGCGGTGGCCGTGCCAATGGCATGGCAAGCACCGCCGAGGGCCACGCCCTGAGCCCCCTTATGATTGATGCCAGTCAGCTTAAGCGTGTTGAAGCCAACAATAGCACCGACAATACCAATGAGAATGACCATGGATGCGGCAATACTGCTAAGCCCGCCTAACTGCTCGGTGACAAGTAAGGTGATAGGGGTAGTGACTGCAAGGCTAGCAAGGGAGGCCTGCAATTGTTCGGGTACCCTAAGCAAAGAGGTGATCACAACGGCGGTGGTGGTGGCCGTGATTATTCCGGCAGCCACAGCGATAAACATCAATAAAAGCTGTCGCCTCAACTGGTGGATTTGCTTATAAAGTGGCACTGCTAAAGCAACGACGGCCAACTCCAAAAGATAATCGAAAATTTGCGTGTGAGCGCGATACTCGTTGATGTCGATGTGCCAGGCCGACAAGATAAATGCCGAGGCGGCAATAGTGAGCAAGACGGGGTTACATAGTGGCGAGCGTACCTTGGTGTGCAGGGCTCGAAACGCTAAAAATAAGGCCACTGTCATAGGGATAGCCAAATACATCATTGCTCTTTACCCAAACGTTGCATTATCGTCCCGATGATAAACAGTCCAATCAGCGGGACGATTACTAAGCACAACAACAGTGGCAACCAATAGCGGGCGACCAATTCGACATGCTCTATAATGGCAGCGGCTGCGGGCACAAAAAACAGCGGCATATAATTAAGTAAGGGATGAGCACTGCTAGTAAGCCAATGCAGTTTAACAATGCCTAATTGCAAAGCTAAGAATAGCGCTAGCATGGCACTGAGTGGTGCTGGGAAGCTCACCGAGAAGTAGTCGCTGAGGGCATGGGCTGAGAATAGAAAAGCGCTAATTATAGCAGCACTCAACATGAATCTAGCGCTGTGTTTAATGATCTTTTTACCAGCGCCGACGCGGTTGGTACTCATCGAAGGAATCATCCTTGCGCGAAGCATTTTTAATAGCAATACGGGTATTTTTACACATCAGCAGTTTAATTTGCGAGAAAGTTTCCTTAGCCAATAGTCTACGATGGGGCTGTCGGTAAGCGCTTTGCGTTAACCGTTTGATTGCACTGATGGCATCCGGTGAACGCGCGCTAAAGGTGTTGATGATGTGTGCAGCTCGTTGCTGCAAATTGTTATCAACATAAGATACCAAGCCTAAATTGAGGGCCTGTTGCGCGGTAACAGGCTCAGCAGACATGGCAAGCTGTAAGTAATTGTCGGCACTGAGGATTCCTGGAAGCACTAAGCTTGCACCCATATCGGGGCATAACCCCCAGCGTGACTCCATGATTGCTAAGCTAGCATCCTCACTGGCGATGCGAATATCAGCACCTAAGGCTATTTGCATCCCGCCACCCCAACATCGCCCTTGTAGTAGAGCAATTACCGGGATACTTAACGACTGCCACCCCAGCACCACACGTTGGGCGAGGTTTTGGTTGCCAGGCAACGGTTTAAACAGCAATTTGCAGATATCGGTGGGTTTGCTGATCACACTTTTAACGTCTAGCCCAGTGCAAAAATCCGGCCCTTGTGCTTGAAGTATCACCGCTCGCAAATCACGCTGCTTCTTGATTTGTTTAATCACCCCATCAAGTTGTTTGAACATCTCAAAGTTCAGTGCATTACGTTTACTTTCATTAGCCAAGGTTACATAGGCGACTTGCTTAGCAGTGGTTAGTGTTATCATTATTATCTCCTCTGACCAGTATCAATTTACCTCAACATCTGATTGATGTCATGTTCCCGTTACTAGCACTTGATATACTCTGCTTGCGCAATGCACTGTACTCATTTTTAAATATCGGTATAACTTAAATACAGTGAGTTACAAAATAGTCTATATTTCTCAGGGAACTAGATTTATTTTATGTCAGTCTATTGAGCGCCTATCTGGCCATTGAAAACAACATTGCTAGCGACATAACGATTCTAAGGAGACACGCGATGCATTTATCCCCTTCGGGCCCAAAGTATTTCTATCACTCAGTTTTAGCTGGGCTCTGTTTGTTAGCCTTGGTGGGCTGCTCTGAACCGCAGCAACAAAACCAGAGCATGCCAGCGCCGGCGGTGTCTGTTTATGAAGTGGCGATGCAAGAGGTTGGTAATTATCGCGAGTTTGTCGCTCGCACCGAGGCCTTTCAGGAGGCAGATATTCGTGCTCGAGTTGAGGGTGAACTCATTGAGCGGACTTTCCGTGAGGGCGCATATGTAGAAAAAGGCCAAACGTTATTTAAAATTGACGCATCGGAATACACTGCCAGTGTGAGTGAAATTGAAGCGTCCTTAAAAAGTAATCGTGCAGCGGCCTCTCGGGCTGAGCGAGATCTCAAGCGAGGGCGTGAAATTGCCAAAGATGGGTTTATTTCTGAGGCAGACTTAGACAAATTGCAAACGAACTTAGATCAAGCCCAAGCCGCTGTTAAGTCCAGTGAAGCGGCGTTAGAAAAGGCCAAGCTGAACCTCAGTTACACCACTATCGACGCGCCATTTAGTGGCCGCATAGGTAAAGTGAGCTTTGATGTGGGCAATATCGTTAACCCACAATCCGGTGCCTTGGCACAACTAACAGATATCGACCCCATTTATGTTAGTTTTCAAGTAGAGGAATCCGATTACATCAGTTATCAACAGTCGCATCAGCAAACTAATAATAGCCCCGAAGATGTCCCTTTAGATTTAAGCCTGCGCTTACCCAATGATACTGACTTTGAACAATCGGGTACGCTGGATTTTGCCGACACTAAAATTGACCGTAGCACGGGGACGGTTGAGTTACGTGCCAAGTTTGATAACCCCAATGGCATTGTAATGCCGGGCTTGTTTGTGACCTTAGTGGTTGAGAGTCAAGATAAGCAGTCGCAAGCCTTGGTGCCCCAAGCAGCAGTGCAGGAAAATCAACAAGGCAAATTTGTCTTGGTTGTCAAAGATGACAATACAGTGGCGCAGCGCTTGGTGGATTTGGGTCGACGCATCGATGCGATGTGGGTGGTTAAATCAGGTATTGAGCAAGGCGAGCGGGTTATTGTCGAAGGCCTACAAAAAGTGCGCTCAGGGGTGGAAGTAAATCCTGTTGTTAAACAAGTCGACGCCAAAACCGGCACCATCAGTGACCAACAATAAGCGAGTCGAGGATGATCAGTAAAACTTTTATATCCAGGCCCAAACTGGCGCTGGTGATCTCCATTGTTATTACATTGGCTGGGCTTATCTCTTTGACCCAGCTGCCCGTCAATATGTATCCGCAAATCACGCCGCCGCAGGTATCGGTGACCGCGATTTACCCCGGGGCCAGCGCACAGACCATTGAAGAGACAGTTATTCGTCCCATTGAAGAGCAAATTAATGGCGTCGAAGACATGATGTACATCGAGTCCACATCCAGTAACAATGGCTCGGCAACCATCACCGTTTATTTTAATGTCGGTACAGACACCGATATGGCCCAAGTGAATGTGCAAAACAGGGTGGCGTTGGCAGAACCTAGTTTGCCTCAGGAAGTACGCCGTCAGGGGGTAACGGTTAAGAAAAAATCTAGCAACATGTTGATGGGCATAAGTTTGTACTCAGAAGACCCCAACATGGATGCTATGTTCTTAAGCAACTATGCCACTAATTATCTTACTGAGCCACTCGGGCGTATCCCTGGGGTTGCCTCTGCCGAGGTGATGGGTGAGAAAACCTATTCCATGCGTATTTGGTTACGGCCAGATAAAATGGCCTCCCTAGGAGTAACGGTT
Source organism: Pseudoalteromonas sp. CNAT2-18.1 (assembly GCF_022347865.1). NCBI lineage: Bacteria > Pseudomonadati > Pseudomonadota > Gammaproteobacteria > Alteromonadales > Pseudoalteromonadaceae > Pseudoalteromonas > Pseudoalteromonas sp. CNAT2-18.1. Next base: position 135,628 of record NZ_JAKRFR010000004.1, read on the forward strand.
GCGGAAGTGAAGGCTGCACTGGAGGAGCAAAACACCTTGGTCGCCGCCGGTAAGCTGGGCGCCGCTCCGGCGCTACCCAACCAACAATTCGAATATGCGATTCAAGCTCAGGGGCGCCTTGTCTCTGCCGATGAGTTCGGACAAACCATTGTGCGTGCTAATTTGGACGGTAACTTTGTGCGCCTTAAAGACATCGCGCGCATAGAGCGGGGCTCAAAAAGCTATTCAGGTAGTGCTACATTCAATCAAAAAGACACCGGTTTTATTGTTATTTATCAGCTCACCGACGCCAATGCCACGGCGGTTGCTGAGCAAGTTAAAAAACGTATGGCGGAACTGTCTAAGCAGTTTCCTGATGGCCTTGAATACAAAGTGCCTTATGACACCACTGAGTTTATTAATCGCTCCATTGATGAGGTGGTTGTAACTCTTTATCAAGCGGTGGCATTGGTCATCTTGGTGGTGTTTCTATTTTTGCAAAATTGGCGTGCCACCTTGGTACCAACTGTGGCGATCCCGGTATCGCTCATTGGTACTTTTGCGGCGATGATGGCGATGGGCTACTCCATTAACCTGATTACGTTATTTGGTTTAGTACTGGCGATCGGCATTGTCGTGGATGATGCCATCATCGTGATAGAAAACGTTGAGCGCATACTCAGAGAGGACAAGCTACCCATTAAGGAAGCAGTGACCAAAGCCATGGAGCAGGTGAGCGGGCCTATTGTGGCCACAACGTTGGTGCTGTTAGCGGTATTTGTACCCGTAGGCTTTATGCCAGGGATCACCGGAGAGTTATACAAGCAATTTTCTGTCACCATTAGCTTTGCTGTACTGATTTCATCAATCAATGCCCTGACATTGAGCCCGGCGCTCTGTTGTTTGCTGTTGTCAGCTGAAAAAATGAAGCCAATAAAATGGTTACGACCTTTTGAAAACGCCATAACCCGCTCCACTAAGAGTTACACCGGTGTGGTTGGGTTTATGCTCAAACGAGCAGGGCGTATAGGTATTGTTGTGGTGGCGCTATTTGTTGCTACCGGTTGGTTTGCTACTAATGTACCTACCGGATTTGTGCCCCCAGAAGACCAAGGCTTTGTCTTCGTTGATGTGCAGTTGCCAGATGCCGCCGCGATTAATCGTACCGATGCTGTGGTAAAGAAAATCAGTGATGTGATCATGCAAGACCCAGCCACCGAAGATTTTATTGGCGTCTCCGGGTTCTCTTTACTTGGCGGTGCTGGCTCAAACAACGCGTTGGGCATTATGGTGCTCAAAGACTGGGAGCAGCGAACGGCTCCAGATATGGGCTTAAAACAGATTATTACCCGTATCCAAGGGCAGTTATGGGCCATGCCAGATGCCCAGATTATGGTCTTTAATGCACCGCCTATCCCAGGGTTGGGGAATAGTTCGGGGTTTGAGTATCGATTATTAGACTCCGAAGGTAGAGACCCAGCCGAGCTAGCGCAAGTTATGAATGGTTTGATATACGATGCCAACCAACGCCCTGAACTGCAAAATGTATTTAGTACATTCCGCGCCAATGTGCCGCAATACTTTTTAGAGGTCGATCGCAATAAAGCGAAAGCACAAGGGATCACCTTGAGCAATATCTTCTTAACCCTGCAAGCGCAGTTAGGCTCGCTCTATGTGAACGACTTTAATCAGTTTAGCCGCACTTATCAGGTCACCATTCAAGCTGAGGCGCAGTTCCGTGCTGAACCTGCTGATTTACAGCATTACTATGTACGCAATAGTGAGGGGGATATGGTCCCTCTGACGACCATAGCCACACTGAAGCCTATTCTTGGCCCTACCAGTATGAACCACTTCAATTTATATAGAAGTACCAGTATTACCGGCAGTGCTGCACCTGGTTATTCCAGTGGGGATGCCATTGCGGTCATGAAGGAGCTCTCCGCACAGCTGCCTAATGGGTATATTTTTGATTGGGCAGGGCAAACACGACAAGAAATTTTAGCGGGCGACCTCGCGCCGGTACTCTTCTCACTGGCGGTTCTCTTTGTGTTCTTGTTCTTGGTCGCGCAATACGAGAGTTGGACGATTCCGTTTGCGGTCATAGCCGCTGTACCCTTGGCTATTTTTGGGGCCATGGCTACCTTGTTTACGGTGGGAATGACGAACAATATCTACGCCCAAGTCGGCTTTGTACTGCTAATAGGTATGTCGACTAAGACAGCTATCTTGATTGTTGAGTTTGCTATGGAGCAACGCAAGGCGGGGCAGAGTATCTTTGATGCCGCGCAGATAGCCGCATCGCAGCGTTTCAGAGCGGTCTTAATGACGGCCTTGTCTTTCGTCCTAGGTGTGTTACCGCTGGTGTTGGCCAGTGGCGCTGGGGCGGCAAGTCGAGTGTCTTTAGGTGTCACAGTGATGTCAGGCATGATTGCCGCAACTGTGTTTGGTACCTTATTTGTACCCCTATTTTACACCTACATTCAGCATATGCGCGAGGGTTTTAAGAGGCGACTCGGTATTAATAGCTAAAGTATAAAGCAGTGCACTAAGAGCCGGGAATTTCCCGGCTTTTTATTGGTCGCGAGACAATGCACATTCTTATCAAGTTTTGTTATTATCGCCAGAAATAAGCATCAACGGGATCAGCACCATGTCAGGGCCGCGCCTATTCACTGAACAAGAAATAACTCATCATGCCTATGAAGTATTCTTGGAGCTTGCACCTGAGCACTTGTCCGAGCAGGATATCAACGATTTTAACGAGCATCGTGAGGCTCTGGGGTTTATAGAAGAAAGTGCGCCAAGTGAGCAATGGCAAGGGATTGTGGCGATGGAAATCGAGCCGGAGTTCTACAGCGAGGTGAGCATCGGGCTCGAGCTGGAGAATGAAGACTTGGTATTCGCACGGGTATTGATCAGCCGTGATAAAGATGCGCCATTTTGTCACGTTATTTGGAAAGAGTAAGCACTAACTATGCGTTTTATCGCTCTATTAATTGCTTGTTGGAGTGTAAGTTGTTGGGCCGTTGACCCATTTGAAGACTTTCATGAATACGGACAGTTGACGGATGCAGAAATCCACGAAATTCACCAAGGTGAAATGTTTTACGGCGATGCCGAGTTTGGCTTTATCGTGACTCGAGGTAACACCGATTCAACGAGCTTTAAGCTACGTAGCAATATTTACCAAGATTTCACCCATTGGCGTAATCAGTTCAAATTTGACTCTTTATACCGTCGTGATGTTGATGCTGAAACCGGCGAAGAAACTATTTCGGCGCAACGATTTTTTGGCTCTGCACAAACGAACTACAAAGTAGGCGAAAAAAATGCCTCGTTATTCTTTTACGCCGATTACGAGGAAGATGAATTCAGTGGTTTGGAGTACAAGGCCACAGTGGCAACCGGCTATGGTAATCGTCTCTACAAAGGGGTGAAAAACACCGTGGACTTTGACATCGGCCCAGGTCTATATCGCTCTGAGGGCAAACCCGCTGAAGAAGGTGAAGAGCCGACTGAAAGTGAAACGGGTTACTTACTGCGCTTGGCTTTACAGTGGGAGCGCACGGTCTCTAAACGTACTCGTTTTAATCAGTTTATCAGTGCTGAGCAGTCACTCTCAGGGCTGAATTCGCGGCTAAAATCAGAAACTTCTTTGATTAGCCAAATTATGGGGCAGTTATCACTTAAATTTGCTTATTTATATCGTTATAACTCCAAACCGGAAGAAGATAAGCGCAATTTCGACTCAGAATTAAGCGCCACTTTCGTCTATAGTTTCAATTAATGTTAGCGCTGCGCTGACACAAAAAGGAATAGTATGTATCAACATAAGCAAACTGCTTGGGCCATTCTCATTATTTTGTTGTGGGTGGGCGGCTTTTTGGGATTAGCCTTTTATCTTATGGAAGGGGATGGCCCGATGATGCTGTTTGCGGCCATTTTAGTGATACTGGCATTTTTATTTCATGGCTTAACAGTGCGTGTAGATGAACAGGGCGTGGAATGGTTCTTTGGCCCTGGTATCGCTAAAAAGCGACTCGCATTTGATGAGATTAAATCGGTTGCTGTTGTCAGTAACTCGTTTCGTCATGGGGTGGGCATTCGCATTACTCATGATGGCTGGGTATACAATGCCAGTGGCTTTGCTGCTGTAGCCATCGAACTGCATGACGGCACATTTTATCGCGTTGGCAGTAATGACGCTGATAATCTGGCTAAGCACATTAGTGCTCACTTACCGGCTCAGGAACAAAGCTAAAAAAAGGCGCTTAAGCGCCTTTTTTTAAAGAGTCACAGACAACTATTCGTGGTCGTGATCACATCCCCCTTCGCCGTGAACATGGCCATGGGCTAATTCATCAGCGGTGGCATCGCGTACATCTACAATTTCCACGTCAAATTTTAGGTGGACACCTGCAAGTGGGTGGTTACCGTCAACGATCACATCTTCACCTTGAATATCGACGATAATAACTGTTTGCTCACCGTCATCAGTGGTGGCGCGGAACTGCATGCCTACTTCAATATCCATACCATCGAACATTGATTTAGGTACAGCCTGCATCAATTGCTCATGACGCTCACCATAGCCATCTTCCGGCGCGATTTCGACACTCAGGGTATCACCTGCTTGTTTACCAATTAGCGCATTCTCTAAGCCTGGGATCAAAAAGCCAGTGCCAACGATAAAGACTAATGGCTCACCATCAAAGGTATTGTCGATGGTGTTATCGGCTTTGTCGACTACGCTGTAGTGCATAGTTACGACTTTCTTCTCGGCTATATTCATAACGTTTCCCAATTATTCTTCAGTGAGTGAGTAAGGGAGTGGCTCAATACTGAACATCACCTCAGGTGCGTGTTTTGCACGAAGTTGACTGTCGAGTTCAAGATCGTTTGGCAACACGGCCAAGCCATAAAGTCTGCCTTGATCAACCGCTTGTGCTATCAAGGTGCCACCGCGACGCCAATTGTCACCGACCTGACGTTCTAAATCCACTGGCTGTACTTGACCCTCTGTGAGCGGTGGCGCTAGTTTGCTGTCTGCTTGCGCAGAGAGTACGAACATCGCGCGTTTGTTTTTACCTAGGTACTTCATGCGCGCGACAGTCTCTTGACCAGTGTAGCAGCCTTTACTAAAGCTGATGCCGCCAAGCGCATGTAAATTAACCATTTGCGGGACGTATTCATCAATTGCGGCAGCACATAAGCTGGGCTCTGCGGCCTTAATTTGCGCGCACAAAAAAGCCTCACTTGAGTGCGCGGGTACTAAGGTGTCGGCATCGGCTACAACAAGGTAACGGTCATCGGCAAGAGTGAGCACCAACCCTTCAGGTAGGTTGGTCGCGGGATTATCAAGGTTGACTCCTAAGTGCGCACCTAGAGCTTGTTTGTCACCTAACACGCCACATACCTGTTGCGTCATAGAGGTGATTTCAACTTGGCTAAATACCGCATATTTCTTTAGCTCTCGCAGCGCTGCTTCGGCCTCATCGGCGCTACAAATTAATAAATAGCCTTGCTGATAAGCTGCGATGCGAAAGCAGGCCCATAGCTTTCCTTTTGCGCTGCATTGCCCTGCCCACAGCCAAGTGTTTGGCTCAACAAGGTTGATATCTTGTGTGAGTTGTCCTTGCAGGTAAGATTTAGCATCAACACCACTAACGTAGATCGCAACATAATCTGTTGCGTAAACAGTAAATGCAGACATACACGACTCCTTAGGTACGCAAGCTAATGACAAGCGCAAGTGTATCGTAAGCGCCGCAGTGATGACACCCGATAGACGCAAAATAGCTGTGAGTAGCAACAGTTTTTGCTAAACTGCGGCGCAGTAAACCATAAAGAGGTAAACCATGGCGAAGTTAGACAGTAAAGCACGCTTACGTTGGGCGTGTCGCAGAGGCATGCTTGAGCTTGATGTGTTGTTTATGCCCTTTGTTGAAGAGGCGTACGACTCCCTTAATGATGATGACAAGGCGACGTTTCAGCGTTTGTTGGCGGCTGATGATCCCGATTTATTTGCTTGGTTTATGGGTCATGAGCAATGTGAAGACGCAGAACTTGCGCGTATGGTTAAAATCATTCTAGACCGCGTACGTGTATAGAGGTGTATTTTCTGCCAATACGGCGAATCACCGGCCATTGTTGGGGCTAGTCGGGCTTATCTACATAATACTCGTGTTTAGTCAGCCGCAATGGTTATGGGCTTTGCTATGTGCAATTGTGCTCATGATCGCGAGTTGGCATGGCTGGCGGGTATATAAGCGTTGCTGGCCGCGCTATGGCATTATTACTATTGATAATCAGCAAGTAGAATTACATGGCCAAGGCATTGAGCTCAGTGGCAAGCTATTAAAGGGAACTAAGGTATTCAATGGCCTAGTATGGCTGCATTTGCAAAGTACCTACACCGGCGCTAAGCGGCACGTGTTTATAGCGGATAAGGCGATGGCGCCCGAGCAGTTTCGTGACTTAGCTCGGGCTGTTAACGAAAACCTTAACGACCCAGTGTCGCAGGATTAAGCTCGGTGATATGGCTATGCGGTAAACGCTCTGGGTAGTCCAAGGTGTAGTGTAGGCCTCGGCTTTCTTTGCGCGCTAAGGCACTGTGGATAATAAGCTCGGCAACTTGGACGAGGTTACGTAGCTCCAATAAGTTATTGCATACCCGGAAATTCGCATAATACTCATGGATCTCTTGTTGCAATAACTCTACTCGACGTAGTGCACGCTCAAGGCGTTTGGTCGAGCGCACAATGCCGACGTAATCCCACATAAATAGCCTGAGCTCATGCCAGTTATGGGTAATGACGACCTCTTCATCGGAGTTAGTGACCCGGCTTTCGTCCCAATCGGGCAGGGTGCTAGGCTCTGCGGGTAACCCCAATTTTGCGACGATGTCCTTGGCTGCAGCTTGGGCAAAGACAATACACTCCAACAACGAGTTGCTAGCCATGCGATTCGCTCCATGCAGACCCGTGTAGGCGACCTCGCCAATGGCATAGAGATTGTCCAAGTCGGTTTTGCCGTTAAAGTCGGTCATCACGCCGCCACAGGTGTAGTGCGCTGCAGGAACTACCGGAATGGGTTCTTTGGTGATATCGATTCCCACACTTAGGCACTTGGCGTAAATGGTGGGGAAGTGCTCGATGATAAATTCTTTATCACGATGAGAGATGTCTAAATAGACGCAATCAGCCCCTAAACGCTTCATTTCAAAATCAATGGCTCTGGCTACGACATCGCGAGGGGCTAGCTCGGCGCGCTCGTCAAACTCCGGCATAAAGCGTGTACCATCTGGGCGCAATAAATAAGCCCCCTCACCGCGCATTGCTTCGGTAATTAAAAAGTTCTGTAATTTTGGATGATACAAGCTTGTGGGATGAAACTGGTTAAACTCCATGTTAGCCACTCGGCAGCCTGCTCGCCACGCCATGGCAATGCCATCGCCACTGGCAACATCAGGGTTCGAGGTATACAAATACACCTTACTGGCGCCGCCGGTGGCCAAAGCAATAAAGCGAGCACTGAGAATTTCTACTCGCTCTTTGGCGCGGTTATAAACATACACGCCATGACAATGTTTGCCGTCGCGCCCAAGTTTGGCGTCGGTAATAAGGTCGATGGCGTTGTAATTCTCTAACAAGGTAATATTAGGGTGTGCTTGCACCCGCTCAATCAGCGTTGTTTGCACTGCTTTACCGGTGGCATCGGCGGCGTGCAGAATACGGCGATGGCTGTGTCCACCTTCACGAGTTAAATGGTAACGCTCATGACCTTTGTCATCGGTTTCCATATCAAAAGGAACGCCTTGCTCTATTAGCCAGCGCATGCAAGCCTTCGCATTCGATGCTGTGTAGTGCACGGCCTCACGATCGCACAGCCCAGCACCCGCTTCTAAGGTGTCTTCAACGTGCGACTCAATGCTGTCGTTTTGCTTGTCGAAAACGGCAGCAATACCGCCTTGGGCATATAAAGTCGACCCTTCTCGCAGTGCACCTTTACTAATAACCGTAACTTGGCAATGGTTGGCAAGTGACAAGGCCAGTGATAAACCAGCGGCACCGCTACCTATGACGGTAACGTCGCTGTGATGTTGTTTGTTTGGGTTCATGTTATAATGTGGCTTGAGGTTTTTATACCTACGTGGCTCTATATGTATCATATTTACGGGTGTCACACGACTTTAGTTGCTTGCCAATGCAAAAATATTTGCTCAAGCGCGAACTTTTTCATTTTACTCAGGTCAGACACAGTGTATTTGGTAGCAAAGATGCAGCAAGAAAAGCACGACAACGCAGAGGAGTACCGGCTCGAATGAGCGAGCAGGATTTGGATTTAGCGCTGGTAAGAAAGGTTCAACAAGGAGATAAAAATGCTTATAACCTGTTGGTCACCAAATATCAGAATAAGGTTGCAGGATTGATTTCTCGTTACGTTGCCAATCAAGGTGATGTTGCAGATGTAGCTCAGGAGGCGTTTATTAAAGCCTACCGGGCCCTGCCTAACTTTCGGGGCGACAGTGCGTTTTATACTTGGTTATACCGTATCGCGGTGAACTGTGCGAAAAATTACTTAGTAGCACAGGGTCGTCGGCCGCCTGCGAATGATGTAGATGCAGATGAAGCAGAGTTTTACGAGGGCGCTGATTTATTGCGCTCAAATTCAACGCCCGAGAATTTGCTTCTGAGTGACGAAGTCAGAGACGTTATTTTTGCAACCATAGATAAGCTACCAGAAGATTTAAAAACGGCCATCACTCTGCGGGAGCTAGAGGGGATGAGCTACGAGGAAATCGCTGCGGTGATGGATTGCCCTGTGGGTACGGTACGTTCGCGTATATTTCGTGCCCGAGAAGCGATAGATAATAAGTTAACTCCGTTAATAGGTGAGTCTTACATATGACTAAAGCAAAGTGTAGTGAGCAGGATAAGGCGTTTGTCTCTGCTTTGGTTGACAACGAAGTGTCTTTGGACGATGTCCAAACTGACGATATTGATTCGCAAACCTTAGCCCGCTACAGCCTGATTGGCGACGCGATGCGCTCAGAGACCGCGCCTTCAATTCAATTAGATATTGCCGCTTCGGTTGCTAAGCAATTAGAAAACGAACCTGTCCATGCTGAATTCGGCCAACAACAAGCACAACAACAGCCAGCCGCATCACAGCAAAGCGCTCAGGTTATATCTGGTGGATGGTGGCGTGGTATCGCCCAAACAGCGATTGCCGCAAGTGTTGCTGTGGTTGCTGTAGTGGGTGTGCAACAATATGGCACTTCTGGTTCAGAGCAAAGCGACTTGCCACCATTGCAATCGCAGCCATTTTTAGGTTCCGCATCGCCGGTAAGTTATTCTTCGGAGCCGGCGCTTGATAACGCCGAGCGTGGTTTAAGAGAATTGCAGAAGCAGCGTATTGGTGCGCTTGTTATGGAGCACCAGCGACAAACCCGTGAAGCGGCGCGCATCGCTGCTAACGACGAGTCACAAAGTAAAAAGGACTAGTAACAAGTAATGAAGTACCTGTATGTTGCGCTTTTTAGTCTGTGGCTGACTCCTGCGTTGGCCATGTCCGAGATGACCGCTAAACAGTGGTTGGATAATATGGCTACGGCCGTTAAGCAGCGCAACTTTGTTGCTTCTTTCGTGGTCGTCAAAGACCGTGCTATGGAGCCTTATCGTTGGAGCCATGGTATTTATCAAGAGCAGGAGTTAGAGCTTCTTACGCTGTTAAATGGTGCCGGCTTGGAAATGGTGCGAGTTGATGATCAGGTCACCTATTACGAGCCGCAAAATCAGCCATATTCAATCGCTACTAATACCATCGCTGGGCCTATTCCCGAAGTCTTATTTAGCGATATTGATAAGCTGCAAAGCAACTACCGCTTTGTGCTTGGAAATAAAGGACGTATCGCTGGGCGACCGGCACAGCAAATTCGCATCGAAGCGAAAGACCAAGATAAGTACAATTACTGGTTGTGGTTGGATACTGAGACCTCGTTATTGCTCAAATCCGCTTATGTGAATCACAGTGGTGAGTTGCTAGAGCAGTTACAGTTAAGCCATATCAGTGTGACCGAGCAACCCGCTCCGGAGCTGGTGGAAATCAGTCAACGTGAATTTCCTACGCCGCTGCCGAAACTAGATGGGCAAAGTGGTGAAAGCAGCTGGAGTATCGGGTGGCTGCCGCAAGGGTTTGAACTGCTTAAAGCCGACCGCCATAAACTGAACATGAATAATGAGCTGGCCGATTACTACCTTTATTCTGACGGCTTAGTTGATGTCTCGGTGTTTGTGCAGCGGCCTCTAGCTAGTCAGCGTCCCAGCGGTGCACTGACCTCGGGAGCAACTACCGTGTATATTCATAATGCCGGAGCTTACGATGTTTCGGTGATAGGAAATATCCCGACGGCAACCGCGAAAAACATTGCCGAATCCGTCCAGCGTCCTCTGTAGATTATGATTGAGCAAACCCTAACGGTGGTATCAGTGAAAGGGGATACCGCCTTTTTAAAAAGCGAACAAAAGCCAGCTTGTGCAGGGTGCAACGGTAAATGTGGCGCGCAAATCTTTGCCAAGTTATTCAAAACCGATAAAAAGACCTTCCCGTATCAATTTTCTGAACCTGTCGTTGTGGGGCAAAAAGTGAAGTTAGCCTTGGATGACTCCCACATTGTCAGCAGTTCGTTTGTTGTTTATATCTGGCCATTGTTGGCGGCATTGGTAAGCGCCGTGCTTGTACAAAGTGTTTTAGGCTTAGGCGAACTGGCGCAAATTGGCACTGCTGTGGTGGCCGGTTTCGTTGGCTTTGTCATGGCAAAACAACGCCTTGCGCAGGTTGTTCATGATGTAAAAGTATTAAAAATTTACCCTTTGAGCCTACCTATTTCGCAAAGAGTTGGTGATTAGCGTCAATTAAAGGTAAAATCGGGCCTTTATTTACACGAGCTCAAGTTTAAGAAGTCAGAATCCAATTTATGAAGCATATCCGTAACTTTTCGATTATCGCCCATATCGACCATGGTAAATCGACCCTTTCCGATCGTTTGATCCAAGTATGTGGCGGGTTAACCGACCGCGAAATGCAGCAGCAAGTTCTGGATTCAATGGACCTCGAGCGTGAGCGTGGTATTACCATCAAAGCGCAAAGTGTAACCTTGAATTACACCGCCAAAGACGGTGAAACTTATCAGCTTAATTTTATCGACACCCCAGGGCACGTTGACTTCTCCTATGAAGTATCGCGTTCTCTTGCGGCCTGTGAAGGCGCGTTGCTTGTTGTTGATGCTGGCCAGGGTGTCGAAGCACAAACCTTAGCCAACTGTTACACTGCCATTGAAATGGACTTAGAAGTGGTGCCTATTCTTAATAAAATAGACCTACCACAAGCAGATCCACTGCGTGTTGCCGAAGAAATAGAGGACATTGTCGGGATTGATGCCACTGATGCCGTGCAGTGCAGTGCAAAAACAGGAATTGGTATTGACGATGTGCTTGAGCGTATCGTTCGCGATATCCCGCCACCGCAGGGCGACACCGACGGGCCTCTTAAAGCACTTATTGTCGACTCGTGGTTTGACCCTTATCAAGGCGTTGTGTCTTTGGTGCGCATTGTTCAAGGCGAGCTGAAAACGGGCGACAAGATTAAAATCATGTCGAACGAGCAAGTTCATATTGCTGACAAGGTGGGTATCTTTACCCCTAAACAAACTAATACTGGCACACTGAAAACGGGCGAAGTAGGCTTTGTAATCGCCGGTATTAAAGAAATCCATGGTGCGCCAGTCGGTGATACGATTACCTTGGCGAAAAACTCAGCACAAGAGCGTTTACCTGGCTTCCAGCGCGTTAAGCCACAGGTATATGCAGGCATGTTCCCGATCTCTTCGGATCAATACGAGGCATTTCGTGATGCTCTTGATAAGCTCAGTCTCAATGATGCATCGCTGTTCTTCGAACCGGAGAACTCAACCGCATTAGGTTTTGGTTTCCGTTGTGGCTTCTTGGGCATGTTGCACATGGAAATCATCCAAGAACGCTTAGAGCGTGAATATGATATTGACCTCATTACAACCGCGCCTACGGTAATCTATGAGGTTGAGACCAAAGACGGCACGATTCAGATTGATAACCCATCGCAGTTGCCTGCTGTAAACGATATTCTTGAAATTCGCGAGCCTATTGTTGAGGCCAATATTCTTGTGCCACAAGAATACTTAGGCAGCGTTATTACTTTGTGTGTTGATAAGCGCGGCGTGCAAACGCGTATGAATTATCATGGTAATCAAGTGGCTATTACATACGAGCTGCCGATGGCTGAAGTGGTGATGGATTTCTTCGATAAGTTGAAGTCTACCAGCCGTGGTTTTGCCTCTCTAGATTATAACTTTAAAGAATTCCGTACCTCAGACATGGTGCGGGTCGATATTCTTATTAACGGCGACCGTGTTGATGCCCTAGCGATGATTTGTCACCGCGATAATGCTCAAGGGCGAGGCCGTGAGCTTGCTGAAGCACTGCGCGAACTTATCCCAAGGCAGATGTTTGATATCGCAATTCAAGCGGCTATTGGCAATCATGTTATTGCCCGCTCAACAGTTAAGCAGTTGCGTAAAAACGTAATCGCTAAATGTTATGGTGGCGACGTAAGCCGTAAGAAAAAGCTCTTGCAGAAGCAAAAAGAAGGTAAAAAGCGTATGAAGCAGCTTGGCAATGTGGAAGTGCCACAAGATGCCTTCTTAGCAATTTTAAAAGTTGGCAAATAATAACAAAAGGAAATGCCTCTGATGGCCGGATATTTCTCCATATTTTTGGTGTTATTAACCCTTGGTTCTGGGTTAATTTGGTTGGTTGACCATCTTGTATATGCACCTAAACGTAAAGAGCGTATAGCCCTAGCTGAAGGGGCGGCGGGTAAAGAACTTGATGAAGAGTTGAAGCAAGAAATCGCACCTGAGCCTGTGCTTACCGAGCATGCTAAGTCGATTTTCCCAATGATCGCTATCATTACGGTGTTTCGCTCTTTCATTTTTGAACCCTTCCAAATTCCATCGGGGTCAATGATGCCGACCCTTTTGGTGGGGGACTTTATCCTCGTACAGAAATACTCTTACGGCGTTAAAGACCCGGTCTGGCGCAGTGAACTTATTGAGACCGGCAAGCCGGAGCGCGGAGATATTGCGGTATTTAAGTTTCCACCAGATCCTAAGTTAGACTTTATTAAACGTGTCATTGGGCTGCCTGGCGATGCCATTGTGTATCGCAATAAGCAGCTGTATATCAAACCAAACTGCGCCGAGGGTGAGCGTACTCAAGGTGCATTGCAATGTGGCGAATATAATAAAATTGCGCTAGAGATCATCAATAAAGATGAGTTCTCGCTCAGAGGACAATCGCTGGTGCGGCTGCAAGAGAGTTTGGGCGAAGTTGAGCATGACATTCTGATTAACCCAACTTTGCCAGAATTTAAGAGCAAATATTATCGCCAGCAGGGATCAAAAATTGATGAATGGATTGTTCCCGAAGGCCATTATTTTATGATGGGTGACAATCGCGATAACAGTCAAGATGGACGCGCTTGGGGGTTTGTACCTGAGGCTAACCTTGTCGGTAAGGCCGTGTTTATTTGGATGAGTTTTGAATTTGAACATGAACCAGATAGCGCGCTTCCAAGTTGGGTTCCAACCGGCGTACGATTCGAACGCCTAGGTAATATTCAGTAACAATGAAGAAAAACGTAGCAGAACTTTATAAAAAAATTGGTTATACCTTTAGTGAGCAAAACTTACTAGAGCAAGCCCTTACACACCGCAGCCATAAAGGCCAGCATAACGAGCGCCTAGAGTTCTTAGGTGACTCTATCCTTAGCTTTGTTATTGCCGATGCGTTGTACCACAAGTTTCCTAAAGCGCGAGAGGGCGATTTAAGCCGTATGCGATCGACCTTGGTTCGTGGGCAAACACTTGCCGAATTTGGCGTTGAATTTGAATTGGGTGATTACCTGCGCTTGGGACCCGGTGAGCTAAAAAGCGGCGGTTATCGCCGTGAGTCTACATTAGCTGATGCGGTAGAAGCGATCATCGGTGCGGTGTTCTTAGACTCCGATATCGATACCTGCCGTGACCTAGTACTAAGCTGGTATGCCACTCGCCTTGAGTCAATTTCCCCAGGAATGAATCAAAAAGATCCAAAAACTCTACTGCAAGAGTTTTTACAGGCGCGCAAACTCCCCTTGCCGGGCTACACTGTGATTGATACGAAAGGTCAAGCGCATAATCAAACATTCACGGTTGAATGTATTGTTGAAGGCATGGACAGCATTATTTCTGTAGGCAGTTCACGCCGTAAAGCAGAGCAAAAAGCGGCGGAAAAAGCCTTAAAGATGTTAAAGAATGACAGCTGATATGCAAACAAATACCCATTGCGGTATGGTCGCCATTGTTGGCCGCCCCAATGTAGGAAAATCGACCTTGCTTAATAAAATTGTTGAGCAAAAGGTCAGTATTACCTCGCGTAAGCCACAGACCACGCGCCATCGCATTATGGGTATCCACACCGAAGATAATTACCAAACTGTTTACGTTGACACACCTGGCTTACACGTAGAGGAAAAACGTGCTATCAACCGGCTAATGAACCGCGCAGCATCAAGCTCAATTGGTGATGTTGAATTGGTGATTTTTGTTGTTGAGGGGACGCATTGGACTGATGATGATGAAATGGTACTCAGTAAAGTCAGTGGTGGCAAAACCCCGGTGTTGGTCGTGATCAATAAGACCGATCAAGTTAAAGACAACAACTTGATTTTGCCGCACATTAAGTGGCTCAGTGAGAAAGGCGATTTTGCTGGCATTATTCCAGTATCGGCAAAGCACAACCGCAATCTTGATTTGATCAAAAAAGAGGTACGTGCTCGCTTGCCAGAAAGTGAGTTCTACTTTCCAGAAGATTATATTACCGATCGCTCAATGCGGTTTTTAGCGGCTGAAGTAGTGCGTGAAAAGCTGATGCGCTTTATGGGTGATGAGCTGCCTTACTCGGTTACTGTAGAAATTGAACAGTTTAAGTGGCAAGACAATGGTGTATGGCATATTAATGCACTGATCCTTGTTGAGCGTGAAACACAAAAACGTATGGTGATCGGTAACAAAGGTGAAAAGTTAAAAACTATCGGCCGAGAAGCACGTAAAGACCTTGAGCATATGCTCGATAATAAAGTGTTTTTAGAGCTTTGGGTGAAGGTCAAATCAGGTTGGGCAGATGACGAGAGAGCACTGCGCAGCTTAGGTTATGGCGAAGATTAAACGCCGATGGAAGCCGGTTTTGACCGTGCCTTTTTACTTCATCGTCGAGCCATTAGTGACTCGCAGTGGCTCGCTGATTTTTTAGTACAACACCGTGGTATGATGCGCATGATCGTGCGTCTCAGTGGTAAACACGCCGTAAAACATAAGGCTCAGTTACAGCCTTTCCAACCTTTGCTCATACGCTATCAAGGCGGCGGCGATCTTAAATATTTGCAGCATTTCGAACTATCAGGCTCACAGCCCGCTTTGATTGGTGACAAACTATATTGTGGTTTTTACATGAACGAGTTGGCCGTGCGTATCGTACCTTTGAACGAGCCGCTGGAGCAGGTGTACGACCTTTATCAAGCGCAGCTCAAGGCCCTAGCGGCTACTAACCACATGGCAGCGAGCTTACGCCATTACGAACTCACTTTATTGGAAAGCTTGGGTTATGGTGTTGATTTTGAATACGATAATATCGGTAAAGAAATCAGCGCTGATTGTCATTATGACTACTATCCAGAGCAAGGGTGGGTGATGCAACAACAGCCTAAATATGGCTATGGTTTTAGCGGTAAGCAAGTGCTTGCAATGGCTGCGCGTGAGTTTACAGATCCTGAAATTCAACAGGCGGCGAAGTATTTTTGTCGCTTTCTACTTAAACCCTTGCTAGGCAATAAGCCATTGAAAAGCAGAGAATTATTTAAATCAAGGTAAGGCAGCAATGAAAGAAATTCTATTAGGCATTAACGTTGATCATATCGCCACCTTGCGCCAGGCGCGTGGCACTCGTTACCCTGATCCTGCCCATGGCGCAGCAATCGCTGAGCATGCGGGCGCTGATGGTATTACTATCCACCTGCGCGAAGACCGTCGTCATATCCAAGACCGCGATGTGTATGTGATGAAAGACACCATTCAAACCCGCATGAACTTAGAAATGGCGGTAACTGAACAGATGCTGGCCATTGCCCTTGAGGTACAACCCGCGTTTGTATGCCTAGTACCAGAAAAGCGTGAGGAGCTCACCACCGAAGGGGGGCTTGATGTGGTCGGTCAATTCGATAAAGTTGCCGACGCGGTTAAACGACTCACAGCTGCAGGTATCAAAGTCAGTCTATTTATTGATGCCGATAAAGCGCAAATTGATGCCAGTGTGAAAGCGGCGGCACCCTATATTGAAATTCACACCGGAGCCTATGCCGATGCCGAGAATGACCAGCAACAAGCGAAGGAACTAGAAATTATTCGTGAAGGTGTGCGTTATGCTCATAATCAAGGGCTCATCGTCAATGCAGGACATGGCTTGCACTATCATAATGTGAAGCCAATTGCCGCGATGGAAGAAATCTATGAGCTTAATATTGGTCACGCTGTTATTGCTCGTGCGGCCATTGATGGCATGGAAAAAGCGGTTCGTGACATGAAGCGCTTGATGTTAGAAGCGCGGGCGTAATTAGACCCTAAGCACTGGTGCTGCCCAGTTCGGTGGTATGGGTGCTTTGCAGTTGCTGAAGTAAACATAACATGCGCAGCGTCTCAACCGATCTCGATAACAGGGCACCTGTTTGGCTGGCGCTGTCGGAATTGTTTTTAGATACTGCAGTGAGTGATCACTATGATGCTATCGCCCGGTGCTGTGCGCACTCAACTTATAGCCTCAATGAACTTGCCTTTATTTTACATTATGAAGTCGCCCCAGTGCTGTGGCGAAACTTATTCTCACCTGCTGGGCACTGGAGTGGTTTTGATGAGCAGTGGCTTATCAGCGCAGTCAAAGCGCATGTACTTAGCGCACGCACACCGCTAAGGCGGGCGTTACTGTATCTGTACTCGCTTTGTTATCGTCGCTATCTGCACCGTCATTGGCAGGCATTAGTACCAAGGATAAAGCACTGGCGACAAGTGCAAGGCAATGCTTAATGCACTGCCTTCACGTATCAGTACAGTCAAGATGAGCTGCTTTTCTCTAAACCGGCGTCAGCCATCAAATTGCTTAACTCGTCTTGTAGCTCTAACAGCTCGGGCTCAATATCATTAATGCTGGCTTTTTCTTTCATTGCGGTTTCTATCAACTCGGCGAGTTTTTTCAGTTTAGGCACACCGGTATAGCAACAAGCACCATGAAACTTGTGGATTATCGACAGCAAACGTTCATGATCATCTTTTGCCATCGCCTCTTCGATAAGGTTCAGTGTTTCAGGAATACTTAATAGCAACATATTCAGCATCTCTTGGGCCAAATCTTCCTTGCCACCGGCACGTTGCAATGCCAGCTCCCAATTTAAACTGTCGCTGATAAAGGGGGGCTCGCTTAGTGGCGGTTTAGCACTGACGCGCTCACGAGCAAGCTTGTCATTGGGGGCATAATGCAATAGAGCATCGCTGAGCATATCCTCATCTAACGGCTTAGTAAGGTAACTGGCAAAGCCGACATGTTTTAACTGCTCCTTTTCACCATCTAAGGCATGGGCAGTGACCGCAATAATCGGGGTATCTTCATTCAGAGATGACTCTAAGATTAGTTTACACGCGGTAATGCCATCCATAATCGGCATTTGAATGTCCATAAAAATTAAGTCGTAACGATGGCTTTTACATACTTCGACCGCTTGCGCGCCGTTATGTGCGGTATCTAAACTCTCCACTTGTTCTTCGAGTAAGGCACAGATCAGTTTTAGGTTGGCATCATTGTCATCGACCACCAAGGCTTTGAGTGGCAAACGGGTCGTATGATGGTCGTGAGTGTGAATAGTTGGGTGATCCAAGCGAAATGGCGCGGCCAACATTTCGCAGAATTTGCGATGGTTAATTGGCTTACTAAGACACCCATCGGCACCACTGCCAACGAGTGCCTCACGCATATTATGTGACACTGTGTTGAGTAACAAGTAGAGGTAGTCACTGCATTGACGAGCAATGGCAATGAGCTGCTTCATTCTGGCCATGGACTCTGCGCCGCCGGGGTCACCAAGCACGCAGATATCGTAGTTGAATGCGTTACTGGCAGCCTGCTCGAGCTCTTCTATGGTGCGGCACCCGGTTAAATGCACGCCCCAAGCCGCCAAAATACTGCTGGTTGCCATATAACTGTGTTCGTTCTGCTCGAAATACAGCACCCGCTTGTTGACCAAAGAAGCACAAGGCAGGTCAAGTTCAAAGTGATGTTCAGGTACTTTGAACACGGCGTTGAAGGTAAAACAGGTGCCCTTGCCGGGAGCCGAGTTCAGAGTGATGCGACCGCCCATAGCCTCGACTAAATGTTTGGTAATGATAAGGCCGAGGCCTGTGCCGCCAAATTTTCGGGTAATGGAAGAGTCGGCCTGGCCAAAGGGCGTAAACAAAGTGTCTTGCTTGTCCATGGCAATGCCCACACCCGTATCCTTTACGGATATTAACAATGAGACACGTTCGTCGTTCAACAACCGGCTACTAATATCAATATTGACTTCGCCGTGTTCGGTAAATTTAATAGCATTACTGACTAAGTTAGTCAGTATTTGCCGAAAGCGTGTGGGGTCGCCAACAAGGTGATCGGGCACGTTTGGGTTTACGTGAATAGACAACTCCAGGTTCTTCTCATGAGCGCCGGGGGCTAATAAGGTGAGCACTTCATTAACGGCATCACGGATTTGGAATTGAATGCTTTCCAGTTCCATGGCGCCAGCTTCAAGCTTAGAAAAATCGAGAATGTCACTGATGATTGTCAACAGGCTATTCGCTGAGAGCTCAATGGTATCGAGGTAATCTTTTTGGTTTTTATTCAGTGGCGTTTTATAAAGCTGGCGGGCAAACCCGATGACTCCGTTCAGTGGGGTACGCAGTTCATGACTCATTTTCGCTAAGAAGTCTGATTTAACTTGGTTGGCAGCCAATGCATCACGTTTGGCGATATTGAGCTGGATGTTTTGCATCTCATACTGCTCGAGGGTTTCTTGATAATCAGCAGTGGCTTGGTCAATATGACGCTGCATCTCATCCTTTTCTTCGGCCATATGCTGGTTAATATGCAGCAACCCTTGGCGCAGCTGTTCGAGCTCGCCCTGCATTGGCTTTTGAATATTATCGGCCTCTTTCCCATGAGCGACTTCTTGGGTTGCTTGAACTAAACGCGACAGTGGCTGAGTGATCATACGGCTCAAACGAATCGATATCACCACGGCAAAGCCAATGGCTAGCAGAATGACCGCAGCACTGATCAGCACCGCCTTTTGCTGCTCGACGACCGCAACTTGGCGATTAAATTGCACCATGACAATGCCATTAGTTTTAAAAGGCTGATGACTCGGCGCATTGGGGTCAAGTATGCCATGGTAGATAACCAGGAAATCGCCTTCTCGGGTTGTTTTGCTACTGGTTTTATTATCAAGCGTCGGTACTTGGGTTAAACGCGCAAACTCACGGTGTAAATTGCTGGCCAACACCAGTTCATCGTTGCTATCGAAAATAGCAACGGACTTAATAAGAGGTGAGTGTTTGTTATGAATATGCCTGGCGATGCGCTCAAGTGCGCCTTGGTCGTTGTTCGCCAATGGGTTTTCCAGCGCTATACTTAAGGGCTCGATGATCGTATTACCTTGCTCGATAAGAAATTCATCCAGCTCAAGGTAGCGATTTATAGTAAAATAACCGCCAAGTAACAGACCAATCACCACAGTAGGCACCAAGGTCAGGATCAATACCGAGTCCCGCAGGCCTAATCGGTTCATAATCAACCATATTTTTTGTCTGTGATAGGTTTAGGTTATAGCTTTCACAGGCCTTTCGCAATGTTAATTAGGGTAGTCAATGGCGAAGTTCTTTAAGCCCACAAAAAAATCAGTCAGTCAGCGCTTTCGTACCTTGTCGATATCCGGGCTCGACCACCATGGTCGCGGTGTCGCCAAAGATAAAGGTAAAGTGATCTTTGTTGCTGGGGCGCTCGACTCGGAGCAAGTCAAAGCAGAAATACTCAGCGATAAAAAGAATTACGCTGAAGCACGCTGTGTGAAAGTATTAAGCCCCAGTGCTGAACGAGTGGAGCCAAAGTGCCAACACTACCAGCACTGTGGTGGTTGTAACTTGCAGCACCTCGAGACAAGTGCACAGTTGGCTGAAAAACAAAAAGCGTTAGCGGCGTTATTTCATAAGTTCACTGGGCTCAGTTCATTGCCATGGCAGAGTCCCATTGATAGCTCACCTTGGCATTATCGTCGTAGTGCCCGGGTAAGCGTATATTGTGATAATAAGCAAGAGACCATCAAAGTAGGTTTTCGCCAGCAGGGATCAAAACAGATCACTAATATTGTTGCTTGCCCGGTGCTTGATGCAGGGTTTATGGGTGTCTTTGACTTCTTTCGTGATGTTATTGGTGCGCATCGTGCTTTGCGCTGTATTACCCATTTACAGTTGGTGAGTGCCAAAGAACATAATTTCATTGTTGTACGCCACACTAAGGCAATAGCGCAAGCACTGCGCGAAGATATAAACGCGCAGGCGCAACAACACAACTGGCAACTTGTTTGGCAAAGTGAAGCGCAGCAGAGCTTGCCTAGCACTTACTATGAGCTGGAAAATAGTCAGCTCCGCCTTGGCTTTGGACTGCAAAATTTCATTCAAGTAAATGCCGAGGTTAACGACAAAATGCTCACGCAAGCCATGTCATGGCTTAATTTAGCGGCGCATGAGCGGGTATTAGATTTGTTTTGCGGGGTGGGTAATTTCTCGTTGTTAGCGGCTATGCAAGCACAGCATGTTACGGGTGTCGAAGGAGTTGAATCGGCCGTCTCCCATGCGCGCGACAATGCTCAACATAATGGCATTGATAACTGTGATTTTCATTGCAGTGACCTCACGCAGCCATTAGCGCAAGCACAGTGGTTTTCAAGTGAGCTTGATGTGTTGATCCTCGATCCATCTCGCACTGGTGCTGAAGCGGTGCTTGCGCAATTACCGTGCAATCAGTTTAAACGTATCTTGTACGTGTCGTGCGATCCCGTTACTCTGGCCAGAGACAGTAAAATTATACTCGCCAGCGGACACCAGCTAACTAAGCTTGGGATAATGAATATGTTTCCGCATACCGGGCATATTGAAACAATGGCCTTATTCGAACGGGGGTAGTTGCGGCCATGGTGGCAACCAGACAATCACACCGTACAGCACAGATAGAGAGCTTTGATACGGCGCTAAATCAACTAGCTCTGAGCGATGACAAACATGCGTTAGTGAAAGCGGCCGCCGACTATTGTGGTGAGCGCCAGTGCGCCGAGCATGACCGTCTTGCCTTGGAGATGGTAGAAATTTTGGCGCAGTTAAACCTGGACGCCAATTCATTGGCGACGGCCTACCTAACGCCCTATTTCCTTGCTGGTTGTATAGATATTGAAGACACTCGCAACACCTTCAACAAAGACGTGGGTCTGTTACTCAAAGGGGTGGAGCAAATGGCGACCATCAGCACTTTGGCTCATGCTGGCAGCGGCCAAGTGCAGGTGGATAAAATTCGCCGCATGCTGTTGGCAATGGTGGAAGATGTTCGCGCGGTGGTGATTAAACTCGCGCAGCAGGTTTGCTATTTGCGTGAAGTGAAAAATGCCGAAGAAGAAGAGCGCGTAATTGCTGCCAAAGAAACCGCAAATATCTTTGCCCCCCTTGCAAACCGTCTTGGTATTGGTCAGTTAAAGTGGGAGCTAGAAGATTTAGCTTTTCGCTATTTGCATCCACAAACCTACAAACGCATTGCTAAATTGCTTGAAGAGAAGCGCTTAGACCGTGAAGCGTATATGCGCGATATGGTCAAGCAGGTAGAAGACAAGCTTACCCAAGCGGGAATTCAGGCGCAGGTATATGGCCGCCCGAAGCACATTTTCAGTATTTTTAAGAAAATGAGCAAAAAGAACTACGAGTTTGATCAATTGTTCGACATTCGTGCCATGCGCATCATCGTCGATGAAATTCAAGATTGTTATGGTGCCTTGGGTATCGTACACACCAGTTGGCGTCATTTACCCAAAGAGTTTGACGATTATGTTGCCACACCCAAACCGAACGGCTATCAATCGATTCATACCGTGGTCTTCGGGCCGGAAGGAAAAACCGTAGAAATTCAGATCCGTACCCAGCAAATGCATGAGGATGCGGAGCTAGGTGTGGCGGCACATTGGATGTATAAAGAAGGCGCACTACCTGGTCGGGACTCGGGTTACGAGCAAAAAATTAATTGGTTGCAGAAGATTCTGCAGTGGCAAGAAGAAGTTGTGGATGGCACCGACCTAGCGGATGAATTGAAAAACCAGGTGGTCGAAGACCGGGTGTACGTGTTCACCCCGCGCGGCGATATCTTTGATTTACCCCATGGGGCAACCCCCTTGGATTTTGCCTATTACATTCATTCCAACGTTGGTCATCGTTGTGTTGGCGCTAAGGTGTTCGGCAAAATTGTGCCTTTCACCTACCAGTTACAAACTGGCGATCAGGTCGAGATTCTTACCCAAAAAGAGCCCAATCCGAGCCGTGATTGGCTTAACCCTAGCTTAGGGTATATCCGCTCCTCACGAGCACGTTCGAAGATCCACCACTGGTTTAAGCAGCTAGATCGAGACAAAAACTTACAAGCTGGTAAGGATATTCTCGATGGCGAGCTGCAAAAGCTCGATATTCACTACAAAGACCTCGAGCCGGCGATTAAGCGTTTTAATTTCTCAGCTCTTGATGACCTCTTGGTCGCTATCGGTGCCGGTGATGTGCGTCTAAATCAGCTGCTTAACTTTGTGCAAAACAAAGGTGAAAGCGAACCACAAATCAAGTTCAAGCCGCACCGTGGTAATCACAAAGGCGATAAAAATGGCATCGTGGTTGATGGCGTTGGCTCGCTGATGAGCCATATGGCAGGTTGCTGTGAGCCGGTGCCAGGCGATAGCATTTGTGGCTATATTACTCAGGGTCGAGGCATCGCGGTGCATCGCAGTGATTGTGAGCAATTTGCGCAGCTACAAGAGCGTCACCCCGAGCGCATTGTGGAAGTCAGTTGGTCGCAAAAAACTAGCCAAGACTTTGCTCTGTCAATTAAGGTCGAGGCCAACGATCGCCAAGGGTTAATTCGCGATATCAGCGCGGTGCTCGCCAATGAGAAGGTCAATGTGATGAGCATGAATGTGAATACTATTGATGAGAAGCAACTGGCGATATTTTCGATGAAGATCGCGGTCTCAGACCTAAGCAGCACCAATCGACTGCTAACGAAGTTACTGCAAATTGATGGCGTGTACGATGCCAACCGAGTTGGAGCTAGCTAATGGACTCTGTTGATGAACTATTGGCGATTATGGCCAAGCTGCGCTGTCCTGAGTCGGGTTGCGAATGGGATTTGGGGCAAGATTTTCACACCATAGTGCCGCACACTCTTGAGGAAGCCTATGAGGTCGCCGACACCATAGAGCGTGGTGATTTTACTGCCCTTAAAGCCGAGCTTGGCGACCTATTATTTCAGGTGATTTTTTATGCGCAACTGGGAAAAGAACAGCAGCTGTTTGATTTTGAAGACATCGTCAGTGGTTTAAATCGTAAGCTCAAGCAGCGTCATGGTCATATTTTTGCCGATGAAGCAGAGCCCGGAAATTGGGAGCAGCGCAAGCATCAGCAGCGCCAAGCGCAAGGGCAAAAGCAGCTTCTAGACGATATTCCTAGCAATCTTCCAGCGCTCAGCGCGGCTCACAAAATTCAAAAGCGGGTCGCCAGTGTGGGCTTTGATTGGCCCTGCATTAGCGGCGCTTTGGATAAGGTGAATGAAGAGGTCGAGGAAGTGCGTGAGGCCATCAACATTGATCCACACAGCGATCACAGTGCTGAAGAAATTGGTGATTTGCTGTTTGCCACTGTTAATGTCGCTCGCCATCTTGGTCGTGACCCTGAGCAGTTACTGCGCCAAGCCAATCGCAAATTCACTAAGCGATTCAACCAAGTGGAAGTACACATCAATGAGCAGCAGCACAGTCTTGAAGACGCCTCATTAGCGCAAATGGAAGCAGCGTGGCAAAAGGTCAAATCACAAGAGTAGGGCCGCACCCGTAGGCCAATTTAAACTGGATTGGCGCAGGTGGCTTTGCTATACTATCGCCCCGTCTTGATTCTATTTAATCCATTTCCTGATATCTTAGGGTTCGCATGAGTACAAAATTTATCTTCGTTACGGGCGGGGTGGTTTCCTCGTTGGGTAAAGGTATTGCCGCAGCGTCTTTGGCCGCAATTTTAGAAGCACGTGGCTTAAAGGTGACCATCTTAAAGCTGGATCCTTATATCAACGTTGACCCGGGCACTATGAGCCCGATTCAACACGGTGAAGTGTTTGTTACCGAAGACGGGGCTGAAACAGACCTTGACCTAGGTCACTACGAGCGCTTTATCCGCACCAAAATGACCAGCCGCAACAACTTCACTCAAGGACGCGTATACGAAGATGTGTTGCGCCGTGAGCGCCGTGGTGAGTACCTAGGCGCCACCATTCAGGTTATTCCACATATCACCAATGATATCAAACGCCGTGTGATTGAAGGTGCTGAAGGGCATGATGTGGCCATCGTGGAAATCGGCGGCACGGTTGGTGATATTGAATCACAACCTTTCTTAGAAGCAATCCGTCAGCTTGGTACCGAGCTTGGACGTGAAAATGCGCTGTTCATGCACTTAACTCTAGTGCCTTTCTTAGGCCCAGCAGGAGAAGTGAAAACCAAGCCTACGCAGCACTCGGTGAAAGAGCTTCGTTCCATCGGTATTCAGCCTGATGTGCTGGTATGCCGTTCGGCGTGTAAATTGCCGGCCAACGAGCGCGCTAAAATAGCACTATTCACCAATGTTGAAGAAAAAGCGGTTATCTCACTGCAAGACGTCGACAGCATTTACAAAATTCCGGCGTTATTAAAGTCGCAAGATTTAGACAATATTATTTGTCGCCGTTTTTACTTAGATTGCCCAGAAGCGGATCTGTCTGAGTGGGAACAAGTACTGTATCAAGAGTCGAACCCAATTGGGGAAGTGACCATAGGTATGGTCGGTAAGTATATTGAGCTTCCTGATGCTTATAAATCGGTGAATGAAGCCCTTAAACATGCCGGTTTGAAGAATCGCTTAACTGTTAATATCCAGTATGTTGACTCCCAGGATATTGAGAGCAAAGGCGTTGAATTACTGCACGGCTTAGACGCTATCCTTGTACCGGGTGGCTTTGGCGGCCGAGGTATTGAAGGCAAAATTCGCACAGCGCAGTATGCTCGTGAAAACAAGGTGCCTTACCTAGGTATTTGTTTGGGGATGCAAGTCGCACTGATTGAATACGCACGCAACGTTGCTGGCCTAGAAGGGGCGAACTCAACTGAATTTGATGCCGGCTCTGCGCATCCGGTGGTTGGCCTTATCACCGAGTGGCTGGATAAAGACGGTAATGTTGAAATGCGTGATGCAGACTCTGATTTAGGCGGCACTATGCGTTTAGGCGCGCAGTTATGTCACCTTAAAGAGGGTTCAAAAGTACGCGAGGTGTACGGCAGTGACCAAGTGGTTGAGCGTCACCGCCACCGCTACGAAGTAAACAACAATTATGTTGAACAACTTGAGCAAGCGGGTCTGAAATTCACCGGTCTCTCCGAAGATAAAAAGCTGGTGGAAATCATCGAAAATGAAGATCATCCATGGTTTATTGCGGCGCAATTCCACCCGGAATTCACCTCAACACCACGCGATGGTCACCCACTATTTGAAGGTTTCGTGGCAGCAGCAAACAGCTTCCAGAAACAATCTTCGTAATTGTCAGATAAAGCCGTGCTCATGCACGGCTTTTTCGTTTTACACTTGGGACAAGAGGAATCAAGCAAGATGTCAGAAATTGTTAAAGTGATCGGCCGTGAAGTGATGGACTCACGAGGTAACCCAACTGTTGAAGCTGAGGTTCACTTAGCCAGTGGTGCATGGGGTCGTGCCTGTGCTCCATCAGGTGCATCAACCGGTACGCGAGAAGCATTGGAGCTGCGTGACGGCGACAAAGCACGTTACCTAGGCAAAGGTGTGCTAACCGCAGTCGGTTACGTAAACAACGAAATTGCCACCGCATTAAAAGGTCAAAATGCCCTTGAACAACGCGCTATAGATGCGGTGATGTTAGAGCTAGATGGCACTGAAAACAAAGAAAAACTAGGTGCAAACGCGATTTTGGCTGTGTCTTTAGCGAATGCTAAAGCAGCTGCTCAAGAAAAGGGCGTAGAGCTATTCGAACATATCGCTGATATCAATGGCACCTCAGGTAACTACTCTATGCCTGTGCCAATGATGAACATTCTTAACGGTGGTGAACACGCCGATAACAACGTTGATATTCAAGAGTTTATGGTTCAGCCAGTAGGCGCGTCTAGCTTCCGTGAAGCGCTGCGTATGGGCGCGGAAATTTTCCATAGCTTGAAGAAAGTACTCAGTGCTCGCGGCTTAAATACGGCGGTGGGTGATGAAGGTGGTTTTGCTCCTGATCTGAAGTCGAACGAAGAAGCTCTGGAAGTGATCGCTGAAGCGGTTAAAGCTGCCGGTTATGAGCTCAACAAAGACGTGACCTTGGCGCTTGATTGTGCTGCGTCAGAGTTTTACCACGATGGTAAATATGACCTTAAAGGCGAAGGCAAAGAGTTTGATTCTGCTGGGTTTGCAGATTTCTTGGCTGACTTGGCAGCGCGCTATCCAATCATCTCTATTGAAGATGGCTTGGATGAGAGTGACTGGGACGGCTGGAAAATTCTGACTGACAAAATTGGCGATAAGGTGCAATTGGTCGGCGATGATTTATTCGTAACAAACACGAAAATCTTAAAGCGCGGTATTGATGAAAGCATTGGTAACTCGATTCTTATCAAGTTTAACCAAATTGGTTCTCTGTCTGAAACCTTGGATGCGATCAAAATGGCGCAAGATGCGGGCTTCACAGCGGTTATTTCACACCGCAGTGGTGAAACTGAAGACGCCACCATCGCTGATTTGGCAGTAGGCACAGCAGCCGGTCAAATTAAGACGGGTTCATTGTGTCGCTCTGACCGTGTCGCTAAGTACAACCAGTTGCTACGTATTGAGCAGCAACTGGGTGATAAAGCGGTATATAAAGGTCGCTCGGAAATCAAAGGTCAATAACCAGTTGTTGAACAAAAAAACCGCAGCTCAGCTGCGGTTTTTTTATTTCTGGTATTATCAAGCACTTAAAAGCTTGGCTTGTGGTTAAATAGCAGCACTAATACGAAGGTTATTGAAGGCTGTTGGTTGTACCGCGATTGAGCTCACGCTTTACGTAATCTTGACCTGCTTTTTCTTGTGCTGCTTTTTCTTCAGCAGTCATACAGACACGCTTGGGTATGTTCGAGCCAGTCGGCCTTTTCAACTCACAAATCAGGCCGTCATTATTGGCGGTTTGTCCTTCATTAGCTTGGCCAGCGCAACCACTTAATAGCACCACTGCACATCCTGCCAAAAGCAATCCTAATTTCATTATTATCTCCTTAATAGTCCGTTAGCCCTCTTTTGGGGCCACCTTCATGTTATAAGGGAATTACTTTTCAGTTGCCAGTAAAGTAAGTGTTATTAATTGTTTTTAATAGTTAAATTAACCTGTTGTTAATATTGTTTACCTTTCATTGTTGTGTCACTATGAGTCTAAATCGGAACAGTCACTGTATCTGCATTGGTAAGGCTCAAGGAGGGCAGGATGACAGTACTTTATTTTCTCGGATGTCCAGAATTAGACACGCTTAATACCGATGAGCGTAGTCAGGTCGTGGAACAGGCCTATAAAGAGTTTCGGGCAGTGCACCCGGTAAAATGGGCGATACGCTGGTTGTTAATTGTCTTGGCGCTATTACCTTCTGTGATACTAGGCGTGTTGATTGGCACTGAGGCTGCGCTCGCCAGTGCAGTGATAGCTATGGTGCTATTGCATATTGTTATTGCAGAGAAAGAGAGCACCTTAGCCCGCCATTATTTGCATCAGCATTTCAGCGAGCTCTGCGCGAAAGTGTTGCTTAAGTACTAAAACTGATGTTGCTAGGCATCAATCACCTTACTTTAACGGTGCATGATTTGCGGCGTTCGTTACAGTTTTACTCCGAGCTGCTATGTTTCACTCCGTTAGTGCGTTGGCGTCAAGGTGCTTACCTGCAAAACCAAGAACTGTGGCTATGCCTTAATGTTGGCCGACCCCAACCAGCGCAAGATTACTCCCATATTGCTCTAACGGTGGAGCCAAACCGTTTTTGTGAATTGCAACAGCGATTAACCGCCGCTGATGTGTGTTTTTGGCAGGAAAATAGCAGTGAAGGAAGCTCTTTGTATTTCCTAGACCCTGATGGTCACAAGTTAGAAGCGCATGTTGGCGATTTAGGTAGTCGATTAGCAGCGATAGCGCAAAAGCCCTACGAACAATTGCATTGGTATCCACAAGGGCTGGCAGTGATAAAAGGCTATGATTGATACCCAAAGCGGCGCTAGTCAGACCTCCACAGACCGGGTTTATAAGGCGAAATGGTTGGCTAGAATCTGTCTCGTAAAATGGGTTTTAAGGTAAAAGCCACGGGGCAGAGTTTGAATTGTTTTTCCTTGTGGGCCAATGGCGTCAGTTAACGCTTGGCTGTTTGCCGCTTTAGGACGCAGTTGCAATACTTCGCCATAATGGCCGTTGAGCGTTTCTATTTTCCCCAATGCAATCAGCTCGGTGAGCTCCTCCCAATCACGTTTAAGCTGTGCAAACTGTTGCTCATTGGGACGCCACAAAAAGCCACTGCCAATGACTCTGTCGATTACTGCGATATCACGTTCGGCCAGTATTGGCAGCCACAGTACGTGATTAAGCTTCTTGTACACTGTGCTTTGTTCAAAGGTCAGCCCTTGTAGATTGGTTAAGGGGGCGACACTGACAAAGGTCGTCTCTAGTGGCAAACCTTTTTGCGAGATGGGCAGAGTTTTCAGTTCGACACCTAATGACACAAAGTCGGGTTCGGGCAGTGAGCCAGCACTGGCTCCTAACGCAAGTTCAATAAGCTGACCAACCCAGCCTTTTTCACGCAGCAAGTCTTGCGGTGTTTTAAAGCCCAGCTCACCTGCCAATTGTCCCAGCGTTTTACCTGCTATAGCATCGACCCGTTGTTGCAGTTGACTAAGGGTTTGTGGCGGTGCGTTCATGTCTTTGTCTCTAGAGTATTTCAATCGCTATGTTAGCAAACTCTTGCGTAGTGGAGAATGTGTCACTTTACTATCTCGGCTAAGTATTGCTAGCAAGTGCCTTAGTTGGTGTTATTTTGAACATGTTTTCAGTGGTTAAAATAACATCGCTTTATAAGTTCTCGTCGAAAAATAACATTATGAAAAATAAAGATATTTTCCATTAAGTCTCTCGGGCTTTAAGAATGTGCTGTTGTTTTAATCCACAAAATACAGTCCTATAAACATATTTATCCACAGAATCTGTGGAGAAACACCCTTTTATGATCATCAATTGTGGATTTGTTCTATTTTTACCCTTGTTTTTTAAAAGTTATGCACAACTTGTGAGTAAGTTGGTGTTTAGTGCGAATAATATTTGCTGTGCTTTAGGGATTATGGAACAATCGATAAAAATCGACTTACAAATGAGGCACTAAGGTGATTGATGCCGAAGGTTTTCGTGCCAATGTCGGAATCGTAATTTGTAATAACCAAGGCCAAGTCTTTTGGGCTCGTCGTTACGGACAGCATTCTTGGCAATTCCCGCAAGGTGGCGTAGACGATGGGGAAACGCCCGAGCAAACCATGTATCGTGAATTACACGAGGAGGTTGGCTTACTCCCTGAAGATGTAGAGATACTGGCAAGTTCTAGACATTGGTTGCGTTATAAGTTACCGAAGCGGTTGATCCGCAGAGATTCCACACCTGTGTGTATTGGCCAAAAACAAAAATGGTTCTTGCTAAAATTAAAGTGCAAAGATGAAGACGTAGATTTACTTAAAACTCACCACCCTGAGTTTGATGACTGGCGTTGGGTGAGTTATTGGTATCCTGTACGTCAGGTCGTGGCCTTTAAACGCGACGTATACCGCCGGGTAATGAAAGAGTTTGCGCCGGTTGCTATGCCTTTTAATCGCAAGGAGTCACAGCCGCAAGGGCAGTGGCGCCAACGCCGATAGGAGAACACCATGTTAGCCACCATGCGCACCATCGTCGAGCAAGTTGCTCAGCAACCGAGCTTGGAAAGCGCATTGGTGGTATTTGTATCGCAAGTAAAAAAAGCGATGCGCACTGAGTGTTGCTCAATTTACTTCGCTGATTACAGTAAAGATAACTTCGTTTTAATGGCCTCTGATGGCCTCAATCCTGGTGCTGTGGGTCAGTTTCGAGTCGGCTTTACTGAAGGCTTGGTGGGCTTAGTGGCGCAGCGTGAAGAACCTATTAATTTGGCTTATGCCAAATCGCACCCGCGCTTTGTCACCTCCGATTTAGTGCAAGAAGATCAGTACAATGCTTTTCTCTCTGTACCTATTGTGCATCAACGCCGCGTGCTCGGTGTTATTGTCGTGCAGCAGCAGGCTGCGCGCGTATTCAGTGAAGATGAAGAGTCATTTTTAATTACTCTTTCTGCTCAGCTAGCACCTCAGTTGGCCGACGCACAACTGCAAACCTTGCTCAACCAAGATGGGCAAAGCCAGCGCTCCACAACTCTCAAAGGCATATCCGGCTCGCCGGGTATCGCTTTAGGGCAGGCCTATGTGGTGTTGCCTAAGGTTGACTTTTCGTCGGTTGAAATGCGCAAAGAGCCTAACAAACTCAAACAAAAGCAGCTATTTTTCCAAGCCGTAGCCGCCACTCACAAAGAATTCAGCACCCTGGCAGCGTCGATGCAAGGGCACCTTCCCGATGAGGCTGTGGCCGTCTTTGAAGTGTATTTACAGCTTCTTGATGCGAAGAGCTTAGGACGTGATGTTGAATTAGAAATAGCCGATGGTTGGTGCGCCAAAAGTGCTTTGAAGCGGGTTATTGAGCGTCTAGTGCAGCAATTCAATGCCATGCAAGATCCTTATATAAAGGAGCGCGCCGTTGATGTTAAAGACATTGGTTTACGGGTTCTGCACCACCTATTAAATACCGAGAAGGCCACCAAGGTGTATCCAGACGATACAATTTTGGTGGCGCACACATTAACCCCAGCTATGCTAGCTCAGGTTCCCAAAGAAAAACTCAAAGGGGTGGTCAGCGTCCATGGTGCGGCCAACTCCCATGCCTCTATTCTTACCAAGGCGATGAACATTCCCACCGTGTGGGGCATCAATGATATTCCTCTATTGCAGTTTGACCAAAAGGAATTGATTGTTGATGCTTATGCGGGGCGCGTCTATTTATGTCCTAGCGAGGCTCTTAAGCAAGAGTATGCGCAAGTACAGCATCACGATGCTAAATTACATGACCAGTTTGAGTCTGAGCACCATCTCGAGGCGAAAACCGCAGACGGGAAAAGCATCGACTTGTTGCTTAACGCTGGCTTGGATTTAGGCAGTGAGCTCAATAGTGCCCGATATTGCGATGGTGTTGGGCTGTACCGCACCGAATCATGGTTTATGCAAAAGGGAACGTTTCCGTCTCAGCATGAGCAAGAGGTGTGGTATCGCCAAGTACTCAGCAGCTACCACCCTGCGCCAGTTACTATGCGTACACTGGATATTGGCGGCGATAAGGCACTGGATTATTTCGATATTGACGAGGAAAATCCGTTCTTAGGGTGGCGCGGTATTCGCGTAAGTTTGGATCATCCGGAGCTTTTCCTCGATCAACTGAAAGCCATGATCAAGGCCAATACTGGCTTGGGTAATCTACGTATTATGTTGCCGATGATAAGTGATATCGGGGAGGTCGATGACGCGTCTGCGCTGATGGAACGTGCTTATTATGAGTTGCAACAAGATGCACCGGATCAATTCAGCTATATTGATAAGCCGCTAGTGGGAGTGATGATTGAGGTGCCCTCGAGCATGTATTTACTCAAGGAGTTAGCGGCCAAAGTTGATTTTTGTTCGGTGGGCAGCAACGATTTAACTCAGTATCTGTTAGCTGTGGATAGAGCTAATTCCAGAGTGGCTGGGCTTTTTGATCCTTATCATCCTGCGGTTTTACGAGCTTTAAACGGTATTGCCCAGCAATGCCAAAACGCCAACTTTCCCTTTAGCCTATGTGGTGAACTTGCCGGTGAGCCTGAAGGCGCGGTGCTCCTTATTGCTATGGGATTTGACAGCCTAAGTATGAACTTCAGCTCCTTACACAAAGTGAAATGGGTGATCCGCCGTGTCGGCTTGGCTGCCTGTGAGGTGCTATTGCATCAATGTTTGGCTGCTTCCAGTGCAAAGAAAGTGCACCGCTTGGTGCGTGAATTTATGCTCGAAAACCACCTTGGCGCGCTTCTTTATACGCAAAAAGAGTGATCAATAAGTGGTCGTGAAATTGCCTTTATAACCTGATATATTAGCGCTATAAGAAAAGTTTATAAGAAGGGCGGTATGGCTGACCTGATATGGCTATTTTTGCTATGCACAGTGCTTGGCAGCGTAGTAGGCTTTTTAGCTGGATTACTGGGAATAGGAGGCGGCTTACTTATTGTCCCGGCGCTTTCGGCGTTATTGGTGCACTTTCATGTCACGGATGTTGAGCACGTGTTAGTGATTGCCATTGCTACCTCCTTGGCTTCGATTTTATTTACCTCCACCTCTTCTGCTTTGGCGCATCATCGTAATCAAAATGTCCCCTGGCAAGTTGCACCTTGGGTGCTTGTAGGCGTCTCACTGGGCGCCCTGATAAGCGGCTTTATGGCAAGTTATATACCTCAACAGGGATTGAAAACCATATTTGCTGTCTGTGTGATGTTCATTGCGATGCGTATGATTGTCTCTACGCGCAGAGTAATGAAGACTCGGGCCATGCCTAGAGGTCCTGTGGTTGCTGCTAGTACCTCGGTACTTGGGGCCATATCCGGGTTAATCGGTATCGGCGGCGGCGCGCTTGTGGTGCCGCTTTTAAATTATTTTTCTGTGGATATGAAAAAGGCCATTGGCTGCGCCGCAGTCAGTGGCATAGCCATTGCGCTGTTTGGCTGCTTGGGTTACATTGCCTCCGGGTGGCAAGTGAAGAGTTTAAGCGATGGCTTCTTGGGCTTTGTGTATTTACCTGCTTTAGCGGGGATTGTTGTCACCTCCTGGTTCACTGCTCCTTTTGGCGCGCGAGCAACGCATTTTTTACCAGTATCGCAAATTAAGAAAATCTTCGCCGTGCTATTGGTGGTGATCGCCTTGCGAATGGTGTTTAGTTAGGCATTGGAATTTATGGCTTTAGAGTTTCCGCAAATCGACCCCATTATTTTTGAAGTGGGTCCGGTGGCTGTACGTTGGTATGGCTTGATGTATTTAATTGGCTTTGCTTTCGCTCTGTGGCTGGCAAACCGACAAGCAGCAAAACCTGGCTCAGGGTGGAGCAAAGAGCAGGTAAGCGATCTGCTGTTTTACGGCATGCTCGGTGTGATCCTCGGCGGACGTGTGGGCTATGTGCTGTTTTATCAGTTTAGCTATTTCCTCGAAAATCCATTGTATTTACTGCGTATTGACCAAGGCGGAATGTCCTTTCACGGAGGCACCCTCGGCGTGATCGCGGCTATTGTGTGGTTCGCTAAAGCTAAAGGTAAGTCAATCTTGGCGGTGGGCGATTTTGTGGTGCCTTTGGTGCCGTTAGGACTGCTGGCCGGGCGCATTGGTAACTTTATCAATGGCGAGCTTTGGGGGCGCGCATCTGATGTGCCTTGGGCTATGGTATTTCCTACTGGCGGGCCTGAGCCAAGACACCCTTCACAATTATACGAGGCATTTTTTGAGGGCCTCGTGCTGTTTCTTATTTTGCAGTGGTTTATACGCAAGCCACGCCCAGCAGGCAGTGTCGCCGGATTGTTTTTACTCGGTTACGGGGTATTCCGTTTTGCCATTGAGTACTTCCGTGAACCTGACGCTCATTTAGGCCTGTTTGCAGACTTTATTTCCATGGGGCAAATTTTATCCTTGCCAATGATTATCGTGGGTGCTGGGCTGATGTATTGGGCATACCAGCATAACAACAGCACAGAGAAACACGGTTCACAACAACCAAGCTAATACTATGAAGCAATATTTAGATTTAATGCGCCATGTGAAAGAGCATGGCACCAAAAAAGAAGACCGGACCGGTACCGGCACCCTTAGTGTATTCGGCTATCAAATGCGCTTTAATTTGCAAGAAGGATTTCCCTTGGTGACCACCAAGAAGTGTCATTTGCGCTCGATTATCCACGAGTTGTTGTGGTTCCTTAAGGGCGATACCAATATTGGTTATCTTAACGATAATGGCGTGCGCATTTGGGATGGTTGGGCCACGGCAGAAGGTGAGCTGGGCCCAGTGTATGGCAAACAATGGCGCAGCTGGGAAGGTCCTAATGGCGAAGTGATTGACCAGATTAAGGACGTGGTCGAGCAAATTAAAACTAATCCAGATTCACGACGCTTAATTGTCAGTGCCTGGAATCCAGCATTGTTGCCAGACACTCAGTTTAGCCCTAGCGAAAATGCCGCTAAGGGAAAACAAGCACTACCGCCGTGTCACACGCTATTCCAATTCTATGTGCTTGATGGCAAGCTGAGTTGTCAGCTATACCAACGTAGTGCAGATATTTTCTTAGGTGTGCCGTTTAATATTGCCAGCTATGCGTTACTGACCATGATGATAGCGCAAGTATGCGATTTAGAATTAGGCGACTTTGTCCATACCTTTGGCGATGCGCACTTGTACTTGAACCACTTACAGCAAGTAGACGAACAGCTTGGGCGTGAACCCTTCGCCAAACCGACCATGAAGATTAACCCTGAAGTGAAAGATATCTTTTCTTTTAGCTTTGATGACTTTGAGCTGGTGGATTACCAGTGCCATCCTCATATCAAGGCGCCTGTTGCTATTTAATCTAGCCTCAGGTTATTGCTGGCACTTTTATTGCAAGCACATTAAATAATTTTCATAAATGTGTTTCGATGAGGGTGTCATGCGACTCTTAATCACGATTTTGCTAGCGGCGCTGGTGACGGCTTGTGCGCCTTCACAACGCATAGAAATTGTGCCCCGCGTCGGTGAATACCGACCTGTACAAGAAAATACTATTCACCAATATAGTGTCCGTCTTGCCAATAATATGACAGCGGCGCTGCAAAGCATTGCTCCGGGTGCCAAAGTCGCAGTCGGCACCTTTTTGCCGCCCCAGTCATTAACGCTCAAGCAAATGACACCTCAGCAACATCAGATAGCTCTACAACTTCAAGAGAGTTTTATCACCCTCTACAATCAAATGGGTTTCTCTGTGGTTGAATACCGAACCCGTAATAGCATTGCTTTGCGTGACGGCGGAGATGTTATGTTGAGCCGCGAGGTAGGGCAGTTAGCAGCCCGTCACGGTATCGACTTTTTTGTTACCGGGACTATGACCCCACAGCAAGATGCTTATGTGGTCAATGTGCGGATGATTAACATCAGTAATAATGAGGTGGTCGCGGCGGCGACGGACTATTTACCTAATAATGTGTTAACTAGTGCCGATAAAGTACATATGCAAAATGGCCATATTGAGCGCCGCGCTTATTAACGAGGAAAGACTATGAACACTCCCGCAATTTCAGGGCTTTTATCGCTGACTTTAGCTGTAGCTGGTTGTGCCAGTATGAATCAATGGACCGCGCATGAAGATGAAGTAAAGCGTCAAGCAATTGAAGAGTATGAAAGTGCCCATCAGCAGGTTAAAGTGATTGGTGCCCCAGAGCAATCCGTGGCTGGTAATACAGCTCAGTATCAAGGCCTTAACAATCCTCTTAAAGTACATTCTAGCCGCCAAAGTTACGCGAAACATTCTGTGAAAAACATTAACCATTATGTGCGCGGATTGATGCAAGATATGATGAGTAACATTGACGCCAGCGCACAAAATCAGGTTATGGCAGTATCAAGCTTCGTCTACTTAGATACCGACTACCAGCAGGGCACATTATTGGGCAACCAATTGGCAGAGAGCTTTATGCATGAGTTGCATGAATTTGGGGTGCCTGTGGTGGATTACAAGACCACCGATTACATTCGTGTAACCCCTGAAGGTGATTTCGCTTATAGCCGTGACTTTTTAGAGTTGCAGCAAGATCACCCAATGCGCTTAGTGTTAGCGGGCACGCTGGTGAAACACCAAGGCGGAGTCTTAGTGAATGCGCGGATTGTTAGCGTCAATTCGAAAATGGTCATTGCCAGCTCTCAAGGTTTGATCCCCAACGATGTAGTAAACGCGTTACTGAGTAACGCCAGTTATAATGGTGTGGAGCTCAGCCAAGCGAATTAGTTATAAAGTTTTTAGCCCTGGCGCCGATAACCGACTATATGGCTTAAGTGGGTAAAAACAATGATAAAGCGTTTTCTTGTTGGCGCCATGGTAACAACCATGGCCATGGCTGCATGGGCTCAAAGTGAGCCAAGCAAGGTCGAGATAAACCCTCTGTATATCAGTGTTGATAGAGGGTTTAACAATGCTCACCACAAACACCTAGGGGACTACACTCAACAATTGGCATTGAAACTCAGTGATACCATGGCGACACAACATGTCAGCCATATTGCAGTGACCAGTTTCGTTGACTTTGATCATCGCCTTGATAGCGCTGGCGCCCTTGGTAACCAGTTAGCCGAAGGGCTGATGACAGACCTGCAACAATTTGGTTTTGCAACGGTCGAGCACAAGCTTAAACGCGCTATTTCTGTTCAACCATCCGGCGACTTTGCCCTCTCTCGTCATGCCAGCGAGTTGGCTGAGTCGGTGGGTGTAGACCATGTTCTCACCGGTACACTGGTGTACCGCCCCAATGGTGTGGTAATTAATGCTCGAGTGATCAGTAGTCAGGATCAAGTCATTAAAGCCAGCGCCCGCCAGTTTATTCCTTACTTCGTCTTAGATGACCTATTGCCACATGGTTAATAGCTCAGCGTTTGTGCTTTAAGCTATTGCTATTTAAGGTGAAGTTATTTGATAATAGAGGCCAGTGGCCTCTTAGTTAAATGGATATAACAACCCCCTCCTAAGGGGTAGTTGCAGGTTCGATTCCTGCAGGGGCTGCCAATAAAACCATTAATTACTTTTAAACCCACCAAGTACCCTTCTTTCAGCTTACTGAAACCATGTCCTAGACTTGAATGTTTAATTTTGAAATTTTGCGGTAGATAAGTGTTAGCACATACCTTCAAATAGCTTTTTATCAATGTTTTTAACTTTGATAGCTTCAAAAATCGTTAGTAACTTATTTGAGTCGGTTCTTTCTGATTTCGTGCCGATAGTAAATTTTTTATTGATCACAGTACATCCAAAGATGGGGCCTGCTTCACCCAAGCCACCAGAATATAATGCTCTTTTATTATCAGGGGTATCCTCGGAAACAGTGCTAATGGGAGCTCGTTTACCTGATTGACTCACAGAGAAGTACTTAATTTCACTACTTTCACTCCAACCTTCATTGGCATCCATCTGTGTCACAAGCACACCTGAAGGGGGGATATGATACACCCTCGAGTTACCTTCATACTTGGGTGGTTGACCATTTGGTGCGTTGAACACAATATATAAGGATCCTACGTATCCTTCAGGTATTAGATAAGTTGCAGGTTCTCTTTTTTTGACTTCTGTACAGGAAGATAAAAATGCGACCATTAACCCAACTAGCAGTATTTTATAAAAGTGAGTGTTGGAGGAGTATTTCATGAAGTTTCCTTTACTTTAGTAAGCCATCAAAGCAATACTTTAAACTTGCTTTTTCGAGTAACATACAGTGACCACTATTAGCAGGAATAGAGATAAACCGGTAATTCCAATCAGTTATTTTTTGGAACTTTAGTTTTGGTTGTTTATTGGTTCGCCTAAAGAGTTCATCACCAACAGTCCCTTTAAAACTACCATTGTTATTAAGGGGTAATCGTATTGCGCTTGCTATCATCGGGTAGTCAGCATTTAAAGATAAACTCACAGGTGCTGCTCCTTTTCGAACGTGTACACCCAATGAAACGGCTTGTCCACCAGGGCCTACAATAAAAGCCTCGCAATTTGGAAAACCATCGCCAGTAATATAAGTTACAATGTCCATGTGACCGTTTTGCCTGTCAATATCTATAACGATTTTGTATTTAACATTTAAGGTCGGAACATAGGAGAAATCTAGAGCTTCTTGTATCTCAGGGGAGCCTGGCATAGCGTGGTTAACACCACCATATTGACCTTCCATCCTATACTGGTAAATGTGTTTATTGGGAAAAACTCTGCTTGTAAGAAAAGTGCGTCCTTTTGGTGCCAATTCACCATTATAAACTCTTTTTGCTCTCTCCCAAGGAGCTTTTGATGGATCTGAAACAGTTTCTTTTGAGTGTACTTTATTTTCTTTAGTCGAGAGGTAAAACTTATGCCAAATGCGAGATGTTACACCTTCAGTACCACTCGGCTTTAGAGAAAACCCACGATTGTCCCCTTCAAACATGAGGCCTGACCAACCGAATGTTTTCTCTGGGTGAAATGAGCGTATATTAATTTCATAGTCTGCTAATTGGAGAGTCATGCGATAATTCCATTTATCAATAAGTTATAGTCCGTTTCGACTAGGGTAACATCGAGCTTGGTCAAAAACAAACCAAAGAACACGATGCCATAAGCAAAAAGTAAATAGCGCTTTTTCGATAATGGATGAGGAAGCTGTCACGCGTATGTCGAAGTAAATTGTTTGTCGTGATACTTCTTAGAAGCACGATTTGGGTGTTTATTTACTAGAAAAGAGGGTTACGCATATAGTAACCCTTCTAGGATCTGATGGGGGTTATTCGAAGTATCTCGCTAAATCATCAGAGCCACCTATATGTTGCCCACCAATAAATACTTGCGGTACCGTATCTCTACCGGACATTGCTTTTAAGCTGGTAAGCGACGCTTGACTACCCAACACAATTTCCTCAAAAGCAAGACCGTGCTGCGTAAGCATTGCTTTCGCTTTGGTACAAAACGGGCATCCCGGCTTTGTAATAATGCTTACTGGCTGTGGCTTACTTTGTTTGGGGTTAATATAATCAAGCATAGTATCTGCATCCGATACCTCAAAAGGGTCGCCTGGTTTTTGCGGCTCGATAAACATCTTCTCGACCACGCCGTCTTTCACGAGCATGGAGTAGCGCCAGCTACGTTTACCAAAACCTAGGTCATTCTTGTCGACCAGCATGCCCATGCCGTCAGTGAACTCGCCGTTACCGTCAGGGAGTAAGGTAATATTGTCGGCTTCTTGGTGCTCAGCCCACGCATTCATCACAAATGTATCGTTTACCGACACGCAGACAATGTCATCTACGCCATTTTGTTTTAGTACACCGGCAAGCTCGTTGTAGCGTGGTAAGTGTGTTGACGAGCAGGTTGGTGTAAACGCACCGGGCAATGAGAAAACCACGACCGTCTTACCTGAAAAGATATCGTCTGAGGTAAGTTGTTGCCATTGCTCGCCTTTACGCACTGCAAATGTCACCTGAGGAATTCGTTGGCCTTCGCTGTTGTTTAATGTTGTCATACTGATAATCTCCTTTCGATGTGTTGGGTACAGTGTGACAAAAGCGAATTGATTTGTATATCAGTAAGAATTGATGACTTTGATTGTTAAAATCGAACGTTGAACGTATCTTGTTTTTAAATGGTACGCAGGAAAGTGCTGAGCCTAGGCTATTGGCTCAGCAACACTAAGTCGTTGAGTTGAATATTCGCCAGTGGCCGTTTACCAATATTAGTGGCAATGGCACTGTGTTGGTAAAGCTGATTCACTTCTACACGGTGTAAGGTGGTTACCTGACGTGGCAAATGTTTGCCTGCATAGGTGGTGAGGTTGCTGCTATGCGCCAAAGTGAGTTGCTGACCCATCACTAAGCCGTTGGCTTTACCTAAGTTGACAACTACTTGGTCACCATCAATATGCTGAATTAATCCACGGGTGGGTAGGCAGCGCAGCTCATTGTTAAGGTCAAACATCACTTTCTCACTAAGCGCAGTAATGGCTCGTCCGTATTGGCTTTGCCAAAAAGTGCCACTGTTTACATCGATACGAGCGGTTTTTTCAAACTGCCAAGGCCCTTGAGTTTGATAGGCTTTTTGCCATATTTTTTCAAAACTCAAGGCATCGAATAACGCAAACTCTACATTAAAATAGCGGTTATAGCTTTCATCCTGCCAAAATGCATAATCATTATTCAATTGCTTGCCGGTGGAAATATCGGTGATTTGCGAGAGTAACACGTACTGACTGTTACTTTTGTCGCGAATATATTCCAGTACGTTTTCATCATACTGAAATTGCTGTGTAAAGAAGGGGCTAACATCCACCGCTTCTTTAAAATAAGGAATAGGCAGCATAGCTAATTGCGTTTGGCTCATAATTGCGTAGAGCTGCTTAGTAAAAGCAGGGGCTACGTCAAATATTTGACCATAACGAGCTTGCTGTGGATTATCCAATGCCGTGCGTGTGAGAGCAAAGTGGCT
Organism: Pseudoalteromonas sp. CNAT2-18.1; assembly: GCF_022347865.1. NCBI lineage: Bacteria > Pseudomonadati > Pseudomonadota > Gammaproteobacteria > Alteromonadales > Pseudoalteromonadaceae > Pseudoalteromonas > Pseudoalteromonas sp. CNAT2-18.1. Next base: position 176,500 of record NZ_JAKRFR010000004.1, read on the forward strand.
AATAAAGTCTTGTTCAGGGCATTGCTGTGGGTTGTCTAACACTTCAATTTGCATGGTGACACTTATCATGCCATCACTTTGTTGCTCTTCGAGAAGCTGCATTTGTTGTACTTGACCATGTGCTTGCAAAGAAAGGTGATCCTGAGTGAGCACGCCGTTAGTCAAGGTCTGCACACTGGATAGCTCCAGCCCTGAATATAATAACGCCTGTTTTATAGCGTCACTGACCGCGTTGGCGCGTGCTGTTTCGGTATCTCCATCCTCTAAAGTCGCAACCCCTGTGGTTTGCAACCATTGGGCGCTGACACTCGGGCTTATTAGTGCAATCATCAGTGCGCACACAGATGCCAAATATCGCATAGTTATCCCACCTAAAAATGTTTTTGTAACAAAGATAGCAAAGAACATACCAACTCCCCTGTAATAGTGGCATTTATCGTGCATACTACTGAGCATAGGTTTAGAGACAATCAGTGTGGAGCAAAACATGCTACGAATGATGATACTGCTGATCAGCACATGGAGCATGCTCGGTTGCAGCAGCGTGTTTGATAAGCACGTTGAATACGCCATAGAGCAGCCTGACAATTATCCGATTTTACGGGCGATTGGTTATGCACCTATCGCCCCGCAGCCCGGTGAAAGCGCTCAGCAAAAATCGCTGATGGCGATGAAAGCTTCAAAGATAGAAGCCTATCGGGAGTTGGCGGAGCAGGTTTATGGCCAACAAATGCAAGGGCAAACCACCGTTGCCAATGCCATTGCTGGAGATGATGTACTGCAAGCGCGGGTTCAAGGGGTGATACGAGGGGCTCGAGTTAAACGCAGTTATGTTGTTGGCGATAGTTATGCGACTGAATTAGAGCTGGATATGAAGCTAGTACACGATCTTTACATTACTCAGAGTAAACCTCGCAAGGTAAAAAAGGTCACTTACTACTGAGGTGCTTGCTGATATACAACATTGCCCCAAGTGTACGCCAGTGCGCTTGGGCTTTATCTTTTCTTGCCTTTCTATAGCTGCATTTTTGCTTTAATTTCTAATATCAAACTTATTCTAAGCACCTCTTTATACTGCATTTACGGCTAACATCGGGTGCTGCAGAACTGAAAATCACTGCTATGCTTTAATAAATTAAACCCATTGCGTCCTAAGCGGTGCGCAGAAACTATGTAGGCCTTTAGGACGTAGTGAGCAGTGCGAAAATTATAAACAAAATACGGTCGCTGGGGCTAGGTTTAGTGTTCGCCATGACATTGCTCATGAGTGGCATTCACGCTGGCGCAACTATGGACAGCGGCTTGTTTCAAACGCTTATGCGCAACCAATACGGTACTCAACGTTTACTGGTGGCGCAGCGCTGGCAGCAATTACTAGCTAGCTTGAGTGCTGAAACCGAAACCCGCAAAGTGCAACTGGTCAATCAGTTTTTTGCCACGCAAGTGCGCTACCGCACCGACCAACTTCTCTACAAACAACAAGATTATTGGGCAACGCCATTAGAAACCTTAGGTCAGGGGCTGGGCGATTGTGAAGACTACGCCATAGCGAAATACGCGTCATTGAGGATGCTAGGCATCGCTGATAATAAGCTGCGGCTTATCTATGTTAAAGCGCAAATAGGCGGCCCTCGCAGCCGAGAGTTTCAAGCGCATATGGTGTTGGGTTATTACCCGACCCCCAGTAGCCAACCCATCATTCTCGACTCGCTCACAAGTGCTATTTTGCCAGCAGCGAAGCGCACTGATTTATATCCGGTTTTCAGCTTTAACAGTGAAGGTCTGTGGACTGCAACGTCAACTCACAGTGTGGCCGACCCTCGGGCGAGATTATCTCGCTGGCATTCGGTTTTAAAGAAAATGGAACAGCAAGGAGTTAGGTGGTGATAAAGCAAGCATCTACAGCGTCCAGTGGGGCGCACCGTATATCTCTGGTGGTACAACTGTGGCTGGTGATTGTGGTTATTGCTTTGAGTGGGTTGATCAGCAGCGTACTCATTAGCGGGTACAATGTTAAATCTAGCTTCACCGAAGAGCTTTATTTGAAAAACGCCGATAATGCCACAACTTTAGCGCTTGCGCTCAGTCAGATGGACAAAGACCCAGTGACCGTTGAGCTTTTCGTCTCAGCAGCCTTTGATACCGGCCACTATCAGCAGATTAAATTAGTCGATACACAGGGGGAAGTTGTGGTTGAGCGTTCGCTTGCACAGCACGAACATGCTTCAGTACCTAGTTGGTTTGCACAGATGTTTGCTTTTGAGGTCGACGCCGGCGTTGCACAAATAAGCAATGGTTGGCAGCAATACGGCACCTTGTATATTCAGAGTCAGCAAAGATATGCATTAGAAGCTTTATGGGACAATGTGCTCAATTTAGCCAGTGGTTTTGCTATCGTTGCGTTATTGAGCTGTATTGCTGCTTCACTCATTTTACGTTGGGTACTGAAGCCTTTAGAGCGAGTGGTCGCTCAAGCCCAAGGGTTCTCAAAAAAGCAATTTAAGCAACTTACAGTTCCCAATACGGCTGAATTAGCTGAGGTGACAGAGGCGATGAATCATCTGGCAGAGCGCTTTGGTGGCATTCTGCGCGAAGGGAACGAGCGTATTGCCCGCGCACAATACCTAGCCCAGCACGATACAACAACAGGGCTGGCCAATGGTCGGTACTTCCTGTCGCGTATGGAGCAAGAGTTAAAGCAAGTTAGTCATCATCAGCAAGTGTTGATACTAATGCGTTTAGCAAATTACGAGCAACTGCGGGGGAGCTTAAACCCGGAACAGTTTTATAGGTTGGAGAAAGAGCTGGCGCAGTTACTGATTAGGTATGCAGAAACTCAGCAAGATAACCTTCATGACTGGCAACTTGGGCGTATCAGTCATTGTGACTTTGCTCTTCGACTCAATGAGGTAATGGCTGCAGAGGATAGCTCACGGACGCTGACGCAATGCTGTAGTGAATTTAGCGATACCTATAATGGGCTGATAGAGCTGAGGCACAGTATTACCTATATTGAAGAAAAGCAAAGCGGTGAAGAGGCTTTGCAGCAAGGTCAACGGTTGTTGGCAATGGCTACCGCTTCCGGCGTAGATATGTACGCCGATGCTGCAACCGAGCACCACCAAGTAGCGGAGGTGACTGGGCAATCCTTAACGCAAGCGCTTGAAAAAGAGCAGTTTGAATTAAAGCTCACAGACGTACTGAATTTTGACGATAGCTGCGTGCAAAGTGAAGTCGGTTTATATTTGAAAGTGGGTAACAAGGTCCATTCGCGACGCTACTATCAACGTCTGCTCAGTGAGCAACAATTGGATGCGCAGCTGGACTGGAAAACGGTGAAAACATTTTTCAATGAGAAGTTATGGCTGCATTACGCTCAGCCTCTTGCTATCAAACTCAGTGAAGCGACTCTAGAAGATGAAATCGCTTATACCAGTATTCTTGCATTGATATCGAGTGAGCGGCTGCTAGCATCGCGCCTAACCTTGGAGTTTTCTGAATCATGTTTAATCAACATGGCTGAACAAGTGAAAGAGTTCTGCCGAGAGGCAAAATTAGTGGGTTGCCAATTAGGTTTAACGGATGCAGGTCAAGCACTGAACCAAGTTGATGGCTTAGAACAGTTGGGGTTAGATATTATAAAGCTTGATAACACCTTGGTGCACAACATCAGTAATGATGAGGCCACCCAACAGTTAGTGAGGCATATTTGTGCACAAGTGCGCCCTTTGGGAGTGATGGTCGTGGTGGAGGAATTGGCTCAAGACATTGCTGTTGAATTACTCAAAGAGTTGGGAGTAAGTGCCCGTATTCAAACTCAGCAGGGGCATTAATGCCCTTGCCCAGCACCGTTGACATGCAACGCTAATTGCAGTCGGTCTTTAACCTGTAGCTTTGCAAATGTCGAGCTTAAATGCTGTTTAACAGTACGCTCAGAAATATAAAGTCGTGCCGCGATAGCCTTGTTGGTTTGTCCTTGAGCCACGAGCTTGGCGACCTCACATTCACGCTCGCTCAGTTTACTTAAATCCGCAGAAGTAGGTGAACAGGCCTTATCGGCGATGGAAAGCGCACCAATAAGGTTGCTTAGCAAGCAGCCAGGAAGCCACAGAGCATTGTTTTCAATCGCGTCACGCGCCTGTTTAAGTACAGCCGTAGTGGCGAACAGTTCAACATAGCCGCGCGCACCTAAGCTAAACCCTTGTTGTAATTCACTGACACAGGGATTACGGGTCATCAAAATAATTGCGATATGACGAGCATGTAATTGGCCGATGATCTTCTGCCAATCGGGCATGCCAGTGAGTACCCAAGCAACACGAGCATCGGGTATTTGCTCGGGCAGAGCATAAAGCACTTCTATTGGCTCACCTAGGCGCTGCCAATGGCTGGATATGAGCCCTTGTTCGGTTATAAACAGATCCATGGCTAACGCTCCGTCATCGCCTGAGAAGTGGCTTTAAGAATGGGTTTTAGCAAATAGTCTAATACCGTTTTTTGCCCGGTGATAATATCCACTTGGGTTGTCATTCCTGGGATAATCGTGAGTTGCTCGCTCAATGAGCCGCGCGATGTTTTTAATTGCACTAAGTAATAGGTGTTATCGCGCTCATCGGTGACAGTATCGGCACTGATGTGAGTGACTTGGGCTTCCAACCCGCCATAAATAGTAAAGTCATAGGCTGTGAGTTTGATCATCGCCGGCTGTCCTGGGCGTAAAAAGGCAATGTCTTGTGGCGCAACTTTGGCCTCGACAAGCAGTTGATCATCAAGGGGGATGATCTCCACCAAGTCACTGCCAGGTTGTAACACAGCGCCCACGGTATTGACCAATAGGCGTTGCACAGTGCCACGAACTGGCGAGCGAATATCTGTTTGTGTAACCTTATCAGCAAGCCCCGTTTGTGTTTCCCGCAAGGCGTCGAGGCGCAGCATCGAGTCGGAGAGTTGGTCGCGCCAGCGGTTCACCATGGTCAGTTCGACCTCGTCAATTTTACTTTGCGCTTCTTCAATCGCCGCCTGGGTTCGCTTTAATGCCGCTTGGGCGCGCTTTATCTCACCTTGTAAGTCCACAGCCTGTCGCTCCAAGCGGATTATGTCGACTTCAGAGACGGCCCCAGATTGCAGTAATGGTCGTGTTACCCTCAGTTCTCGTTGATTTAGTGCTAAGCTGGCGCGGTACTGCTCAATGGCTGCTGCTGTTTCATTATAGTCTTGGCGTCGCTGTTCTAATTGCCGTTGGTGAATACGAATTTGCTGGGTCAATTCCTGCTTGTTACTGCGATATTGGGCTTGCTCATACTTAATCGCATTAGGCGCCTGTTGCTTTAATTCATCGCTAAATACCAGTTCAGTATGGGCGGTGAGTGCTTGTAAGCGAGCCACTTCAGCGCTTAACCCTAAATATTGGGCGCGGCTTTCACGCAGGCTGGAGACAAACCGAGTCGGGTCGACCTTGACGAGGAGGTCCCCTTGTTCAACAACTTGCCCCTCCTTGACGAGAATTTGCTCGACCATGCCTCCGTCATAAGATTGCACAATTTGCAGTTTTTGCGAGGGGATCACCCGCCCTTCGCCGCGTGTCACTTCATCTAGTTGTGCGTAGGCGGCCCACACCAGCAGCAGTATAACCGCCACAGCTATAGCATAAAGAAGACCGCGTGCCGCCAGTGGTTGCTGCTGCATTTGCTGCCAATGCGCATCAGCCACCCAGTCTTGCTGATTGGGAGGCACGAAGAAACCATTAAACAGACGATTGAATAACCCCTTTTTGGCGCTGCGTTGAATGCCTCGGCCTAAGCGCTCAAAACTCGCTTGCTCAATACTGGATGGCGGGTGTTCTTGCTCTTTCATGATGCGTGTTTCACCGATTTTTTCGTCAAGTGAGAGGTGATCGTCGCTTTATCTCCATCGGCGATGATTTGGCCCTTGTCCATGACTATAACTCTATCAACGAGGTCTAGTAGGGCTGAACGATGGGTAACAAGCACTAGCGTTTTGCTGGAGCAGTAGTGTTTTAGGGTATGAATTAACCGTTGCTCACTGCTGTGATCTAGGGCCGCACTGGGCTCGTCCAATAGCAACACCGGAGGGTCATTGATGAGGGCCCGAGCCAGAGCAACGGCTTGGCGTTGTCCGCCAGAGAGTAACTTTCCTTGTTCGCCAACTTGCAAATCAAGGCCGTCAGGATGGGCGTTGATAAGCTCCATCAGGCCAGCTTTCTCTGCAGCTGCTATTATTTGTTCATCTTCGGCATGCCACGCACCAAGCGTGATGTTGTCTCTTAACGTACCGTACATTAAGCTCACGTCTTGGGGAACGTATCCTATATTGTGGCGTAGCTCAGCCGGGTCGAGTTGGCCGATATCAATGTCATCAACTAATATATGGCCTGCATTAGGGCTATATAACCCCATAAGAAGCTTCTCAATGGTGCTTTTGCCAGAGCCATTTTTACCGACCAGGGCCACATGCTCACCGACATTAATTTGCAGTGACACGTTGCGTATAATAGGCACTGCGTTTTCATCATAACTAAAGTTAACTTGATCTAACTGAAGGTGGCCGTTAAGGACAGGATGAGATACCCAGTGTTTGCCCTCTGGTCGCTCCACTGGCTTGTCCATTATTTCATTAAGTGAATCCATAGCCGTAGCAGCGTGGTGATATTGTGCCATCACAGCGGCTGTTTGCGAGATTGGGGCCATGGCGCGAGAAGACAACAGATACGCGGCGATCAATCCGCCTTGCGTTAATTCGCCGTCAATCACCAAGTACACGCCGACAATGATAAGGCCAATGCCGACCCCTTGTTGCATCCAAGTAGACAGATTAGTAATTGAGGCGCTGAGCAAACGGCTTTGGGCATTTATACGCGCTAAATACAGTGTCGCTCGCTCCCACGCTGATTGCACTTTACATTCTCCATGAAAGGCTTTGATATCATCGAGGTTATTTAAGCTTTCAACCAGCACGGCATTGCGCATGGCACTGACTTTCATGGTGTTGTCACTTAGCTGCTCAAGGCGATTGTGACTGGCAAGGGCGTACAGCAAAATGACTATAGCGCCAATGATCAGCGGCACAATTAACTCTAAGCCAATCAGTGCGATAATTAATACGTAAATTAATACAAATGGTAAATCGACTAACGCCACTAAGGTCATAGAGCTAAAGAATCCACGGATAGACTCAAAAGCGTGAAGGTTTGCGGCAAATGAACCTGAAGATTGGGGCTTGTTCTTCAGTTGCATGCCGAGTACCCGCTCCATAATGGTGGCTGAGACTTTCACATCGATACGGCTCGCGGCTAATTCAAGAAAGTAACTGCGCATCAAACGCAACACCAAATCGGCGCTGAGCGCCAACATAGCGCCAATACCTAAAACCCATAAGGTGTGTACGGCTTGGTTTGGGACAACGCGGTCGTATACGTTCATCACAAACAGCGGCATGGTCACTGAAAACAAGCCTATGAATAGTGCGGCAATAATCACATCGCGATACAGCGAGCGACATTCTTTGATGATCGGCCAAAACCACCCGGCGCGGCTATTTTTATTAGTCAAAGGCGCACGGGCATCGTAGGCAAATTCAGGCTGAAGGTAGATAACCGCGCCACTGTAGGTTTTTTCAAACTCCCCAGTACTTTGTTGTACTGGCGTATCTGCAAGTTCAGGGTAAATCACAGATACTTGCTCGTTATGCTTATCGAAGCTTAGCAGCACACAGGCTTGATTGTTTGCCAATAATACAATGGCGGGCAGTAAAGCGGTATTAACCGCATCAAGGTCTCGATGTACGAGCTTCGACTTAAAGCCTGCCCGTTTGGCGGCGCGTGACAACACAGAAGGAGTGAGCTTATCCTCAACAAGAGGAAGGCCAGCGATAAGCGCTTCGCCAGAGAAGGGGCGGTTATGATAATTGCATATTATCGCTAAGCAATCCGCTAAGGCACCACCGTGAGCATGATCCATTTTCATAAAACGCCATTTTTAGTAGGTGGTTAGCTATTGATTTTGGCTTCAATTCGCCTATTGAGCGCGTTGGCGCGCACCGAGATTTCTTGCTGAATAGGCTGTTCAATACCAAAGCCCATGGCAGTGACCCGCTGCGCAGAAATGCCGAAGTTATTGATAAGAATCTCGGTAACAGCAAAAGCGCGGCGCTCTGACAGCCGTTTGTTGTACTGAGGTTCGCCATCAAGTGACGCGTGGCCGTGGATTTCAACGGTTTTATCTGGGTGTTGCTTTAAGAATGTCGCGAGGCGTTCAATCTCAGCGTAGTATTGCGGCATTACTACGTCAGAATCGAAGGCAAAGGGAATACCTATTTCCACCGAGCGCGTGTCCGCTGTATATTTAGTGCAGCCTTGGGCGTCGACCTCGGTTGCAAATGGTGTGGCCGGACACTGGTCTTTATCATTGGCAATACCATCACTGTCGTCATCAGCATTTATAACGGCGGCGTTACTGCTAAGACCAGCAGCCGGTAATGTGGTGTCTATTTTTATACTTTTATAGGCGTTGTTGCGCTTATTTTTCTCGGCAAGAAAGGACTTGCGAGACATTTGGCTAGCAACATCCACTTTGGGGCAAAGGTGCTCGCTATCTGCTGTAAGCGGCGACTCAGTTAACTCACTCAAAGTAGGGTATTGCTCATTGGTAATACTTAAAGCTTCGAGTAACCCGCCCATCTCTGCTAGCATCGCCAATACATTATTCATTCGCTCATACTCGGCATTTATATAGGCTCGGCTGGATTGAAACGCCTCATTTTCAGCATCAAGCACGTCCAGCAAAGTACGCTCGCCGATATCGAACTGATCCTTATAAGCCAGCTTGACCTTCTCAGAGGCGGCCTGATGCTGCGCTAAGGCCGGTAGCTTACGCTCTAAAATGCGTACGTTATTGTAGGCGATTTGCACGCCTTGACGTATCTCTAAACAGGCTAAGTCGCGCTGTTGCTTAGCAACATTAACTTGTTCGTATGCTTGCTCGAGATTGGCACTATCAAGGCCACCATTAAACAGGTTGTAGCTTACATCGATGCCAATGCGGCCTTCGGAGCGAGTTGTGTTAAAACCAAGCTCATCTCTGTCTTGCATGCCATAGCGAGCGGATAAGTTCACGTTGGGGTGAAATCCAGACTTTTGGCTTTGTGCAAAGGCTTGCTCCGCGCTGATACCATAGAGCGTGGCATAAAAGCGCGGAGAGTTTTCATATGCTAGCGCTAACGCTTTGTTGATAGAAAACGGAATTTGTTCATCATCGATCCCCGCCTCGTTGAGGTTGCTAGGGGGCAGCTCGCCAACAATCCGTAGATAGCGGGCATTGACATCGTGCAGGTTGGCAAGCTCGGTCATAACGTTAGACTCGGCCAGCGATAAGCGTCCGGTGATTTGCTCTAGATCGGCTGCTCTGGCTACGCCGGCGCCGACGCTTTGCTCAATCTGTTGAAACACCACTTGGTGTTGTTCAAGATTTTGCTCTGCTAACTCCACCAGCTTGTTGTAGCGAATAACATCAAGATAAGCGGTAGCGGCATCTAAGCTGATTTGTTGTGCTTGAGCTAGTAGCTCAAAGTAACGTGTTAGCTGGATTTGCTCAAACCGCTCCACTTCGTTGCTAGTGCGAAAGCCGTCATAGAGCATTTGAGTTACGCTCAACTCGGCGGTATTTCGCGCATAGTCATCATCAACGCCGTAATTACGAGTCTCATACCCAGTGCTTGCATTGACGTCGACTTTAGGCAAGTAGCCAGAAAATGCAGCATCGACCCCATGCATTGACGCTTTAAATTCATGCCAACGCTGTTTTACCTGCGGATTTGTGTCAATTGCTTGTTTGGCGGCGTAAGAAAGTGGTTCTGTAGAGCGTGCTTGTGATAACGAGCTTGTAAACATCGTAGTCAGTGCAATAGCGGTAAGTAGAAGCGGTTTAAGACCTATGAACTCCTTGTTAGCCTGTTCACGATCCATGCTAACCTCCCAGTTTTGTTAAATAAACCCAGTACTGCCATGTCAATTGTATGATTTAGTCGAGAATTCATCGATGCGCAATAAAATCATTTTTTGTACCTCTAAAATTCGTTCGACTTAGTATAAAAGTATGGTTTTTTGGCGACAAAATTGGACTGCTGTCCAATAACACTTTACTCGTCAGTTTCTACACTTAATTTGTCGGCCAAATTCAGTGAGGAAACCGCCATGGACCAGTTAATTGTAAAAGAGGTAGTAGGGGAAGTATTTGTACGTTTGCCCAATGGTGAGGTAAAGCTTGTTAGCGTTGGCGATAGTATCGTCCAAGGCGCGCGCATAATGACCCAAGCACAAAGCTCAGTGACACTCTCAGGCACTCACAGCGACTTTGAAATTCCTGCCAATCAGCATGTATCGCTAGGGGCAGACACGCTAGCTGAATTTGGTTTGAGCCTAGATGAGCATCAGGTCGCCCAGCAAAGTGTTGCCGAGGCACTCAATGGCCTTGATGCACAGCCGACCTCACCTTCTGCCACTAACGAAGACCCCAGTATTTCCTCTTTTTTGGATGCACTGCAAGGTGACGGTGACATTCTTGATGTCTTAGAAGCAACCGCTGCTGGTGCGGGTGGAGGCGCCGCTGGTGGAGGAGGGACTTCTTTTGTACAGCTCACACGTATCAGCGAAACGCTATCAGGTCAGCAACTGACCTTAAATGACGATTTTAGTGCTCAGAATCTAGGTGCGATAACGGTTGAGAACACCGGTGATGGGGTGTTGCCAGAGGGTGAAGCAGCGAGTGGTGAGAGCGGAGTTATTACGGTGACGCCTATAGGTTTGACTAATAACCCAGACATTCAAGTCAGTGGCACCAGTACAAATATGGCAGGGCAAACTGCGACTGTGACATTGATCACAGCTAATGGTGTTTCGGTTGAGCAGACAGTGGTTATTGATGATGGCGGTCAGTGGCAAGTGGTATTCTCTGATGAGGTAGCAGACGGAGCGTTCGAAGTGACTGTTACGGCCACCGATCCTCAGGGAAACACTGTGGTGGGAACAACGTCAGGGGAGCTGGACACCACAGCCCCCGTTATTGTTATCGCTACACCTATAGATGAAGATGACCCGACGCCAGCTATTTCGGGGAGCAGCGATTTAGATGCTGGATCAGCAGTGAATGTGCTCATTACAGATGCAGCAGGCGCTATCCAAACACTGGTCGCTACTGTGGGGGAGGACGGCACTTGGCAAGTGCAAGTGACGCAACCATTGGTGCAAGGGGAGTTCAGTGTTGTTGCTAGCAGCACTGATGAAGCAGGGAATATTGGCCAGGCGCAGGCACAGGGCAGCTTTAATGGTGATACTGGTCTAGAGAGTTTAACTATTGATATCGCTGCGATTGGCACCACAAACGACAGTACGCCGAGTCTAGCGGGCAGCACGGATGCCCCTGATGGCAGTGTGATCACTATCACTGTCGTTGACGCTTTGGGAAATGAGCAGAGTATAACCACGACAGCTGTTGCCGGTCAGTGGCAAATTGATGTGGCTCAGCCATTGGCCGAAGGCGAATTCTCAGTGACCGCATCTGTAGCGGCGGGTGGCTTAGAGGCCAGTGACTCAGAGTCTGGTTTATTGGACAGCCAAGCACCCAGTATAGTCATTGACTCTTTAGCAACCATCAGTGATAGCACCCCAATAATCAGTGGCAGCAGTGATGAAATCGGCGCTACCGTCAATATATTGGTTACTGATGCGGCGGGAGTTGCGCAAAGTTTAACGGCTGTCGTCCAGGCAGATGGTAGCTGGCAGGTGGAGGTGCCACAGGTGCTGGCTGAGGGAGAGTTTGAGGTACAGGCAAGTGTCACTGATGCGGCAGGTAATAGCGCCAGCGATACCGAGCAAGGAGTTATCGATGTCAGTGCGCCGGAGTTAACGATAGATTCTCCTGCGATTACCAATGACACAACCCCCATTATTACTGGCACCAGTAGTGAAGTTGGGGGCACCGTTATTGTGATTGTCTCTGATGCTGAGGGCAATCGACAAACATTAGAAGCGACAGTTCAGCAAGATGGTAGCTGGCAAGTACAAACTCAACAACCGCTGGGTGAGGGAATTTACCAAGTATACGCTAGTGTTGTTGATGCATCTGGTAATAATGCCAATGATACTGCTCAAGGCGAAGTGGATACTACAGCGCCGAGCCTAACCCTGACTCCCTTGGGAGTCACGAACGATCCCACCCCAGTGATTTCCGGAACAAGTGATGAGATAGGAGCAACGATAGCGGTCGAAGTGGTTGATGCGAATGGCACAACTCAGTCATTCACTGCTGTGGTGCAAAGCGACGGGAGTTGGCAAGTAGAGGTGCCGGCGGAGCTTGCTGAAGGGGGATACCAAGTTGAGGCCAGTGTGAGCGATGAAGCCGGAAACAGCACATCAGCAACGGCAAGTGGAACAATTGATACCAATGCTCCCGATTTGAGCATCGACCCGCTATCACCTACCAATGATGTAACACCAACGATTTCAGGTACCAGTAGTGCAATAGGTGCCGCAGTAAATTTGACTCTCACCGATGCAAATGGGCAGATACAAACCGTAACAGCGGTAGTGGCGGCAGATGGTAGTTGGCAAGTGTCTGTCCCGCAGGCGCTTGCTGAGGGGGTGTTTACCGTTTCAGCGAGTGTTACTGATGCCCAAGGAAATGAAGCGCAGGCAAATGCCCAAGGGCAAATAGATGTTACGGCTCCGACGCTCAGTATTGATCCGCTTGGAGCGCAAAGTGATACCACGCCTATTATTTCCGGTGTTAGTTCGCAAGTGGGCGCAAGCGTGGTTATCGAGGTCACCGATAGCGATGGTACGACGCAAACGTTAACAGCAGTGGTGCAAAGCGATGGTCGCTGGCAGGTAGAAGCCTCCCAGCCGTTAGCTGAAGGGGATTATACTGTACTTGCATCAGTGACTGATGAGGCAGGGAACAACACCCAAGCGTCAGCGCAGGGCAGTATTGATGCCAGCGCACCGGATTTGACCATCGACAACCCGGGTATAGGCAATGACACGACTCCAATCATTACTGGCAGTAGTTCTGAGGTTGGAGCAACGGTGGCTATCACTGTGGTCGATGCCAGTGGTAATACCCAGACGGTTCAGGCGACGGTGCAAGGTGACGGCACTTGGAGTGCGTCGCTCGCCGCGCCTTTAGCTGAAGGGCAATACACTATCACCGCCGAAGTCAGTGACAATGCCGGTAACCAAGCGAATGATCAAGTCCAAGGCGAAGTGGATATTACAGCACCCTCTGTGACAATTTCGCCCGTTGGCAGTGTGAATGATGAAACCCCTGTAATTAGTGGCAGTGCTGAAGGCAATGAGGGAGATGTTGTATCAATTACCGTAGTTGATGCCAGCGGAGATGGTCAGAGTTTTACGGCACTGTTAGCCGGTGATGGCAGTTGGACAGCAGAGGTGCCCACTGCACTTGCTGAGGGGGATTTTAATATTACCGCCAGCATTACTGATGCTGCAGGAAACGAGGGCACCGACAATGAATCTGGTACTGTTGATACTGCTGGCCCAGGGATCACGATTGATCCCGTAGGAGTGATAAGCGATGCCACTCCTGTTATTTCTGGTATATCGGCGGGCGCTGCGCCTGGAGCCGTGGTGTCAATAGTCGTGGTTGATGCCCTTGGCAATGTTCAGAACTTGAGCGCCACAGTCGGCGCAGACGGTACATGGAGCGCAAACGTTGGTGCAGCGCTGGCAGAAGGAGAGTTTACTATCACAGCCAGCGTTGACGATGGAGCTGGCAACACCTCAACGGATTCTGAGACAGGGGTTATCGATACTCTTGCTCCAAGTGTTGAGATTGACCCACTCGAGCTCACTAACGACAACACGCCCCTTATTTCTGGGGGCTCAAGCGAGGCGAACAGCCAATTAACACTTATCTTTACTGATTCTCAGGGGAACAGTCAAAGCGTAATCACTACCACTGATGCCAATGGGAATTGGCAGGTATCCGCTCCTTCAGCGTTAGCCGATGGTACTTATACCGTGGCCGCGACCATTGTTGATGATGCAGGCAATACGGGTACTGATTCTCAGAGTGCTGTAATTGATACCATTGGCCCTGAGTTGACCATAGTGCCATCGTTTCTGTTAGGTAATCTTGTTTCCTTGTCTGGTACTTCGGATTTGCCCGCAGGCAGTGAGGTCACCATCACAGAGCACCTCGTCGGAGGAGGGATTGGTGCAACGTACACAGCGATCACCGATGCGGATGGCAATTGGACTTTAGTTAATTTGACGGTGCCGCTTCTGACATTAGCCTATGTGACTGCGTCAGCCTCTGATGCCGCTGGTAATTCGACCACCATCAGTACACTCGATTTTGATAATGAACCGCCTGTCCTTAGCATTGATACCCTTGGCTTAACTAATGACAGCACGCCAGTTATCAGTGGCACAACGGATGTGGCTGATGGCACCGTGGTAGAGGTGATAGTGACCGATGCGTTCGGTGACCAGCAAACCCTGCAAGCGTCTACCTCAAATGGCAACTGGTCTGTGGCTGTGCCTACGGCGCTGGCTGAAGGTGGTTTTACTGTAGCAGCGGCAGTACGTGATGACGTTGGCAATCTAACCGAAGTGAGCGCAACCGGTGAGGTGGATACCACCGCCCCTAGCCTAAGCGTGAATGTGCCAGCAAATGGCAATGACAATACCCCGCTTATCTCAGGGACCAGTGATGAAATAGGTGCCACTGTCTCTGTCACAGTCACTGACGGCAATGGTGATAGCCAGAATATTTCTACCGTTGTAGCAGCCGATGGCACCTGGGCTGTGACGCCTTCAGCGTTATCTGACGGCACCTTCTCCGTGAGTGCAACGATAATGGATGATGCGGGCAATACCACCACAGTGTCTAACACCGGAAGTATTGATACTCAAGGAGTGAGTGTCACCCTTGATCCATTAGGATTAGGGAACGATGCCACACCGCTGCTGAGCGGTACATCAAGTGAAATAGGCAGGGAAGTGAGTATTAGTGTGCTGGATAACAACGGTGATACTTACACACTCAGTGCGACGGTAGACGGCAGTGGTAATTGGTCGGTGCCTGCCCCCAGCCTAGCTGAAGGAGATTACACCGTAACCGTCAGTGTTTCTGATGCTGCTGGCAATAGCAGCAGTGCAAGCGACACTGGCACCATAGATACCATTGCACCGACAGTAAGCATTGATCCAAGCAGCGTGGCACTAACTAATGACAACACCCCGCAAGTCAGTGGCTCCTCAAATGAAGCGAATGCTCAGGTGAGTGTGCAATTTGTGGATGATGCGGGCACTATCCACACGGTGACCACCAACACAGATAACAACGGTGATTGGTCTATTAGCGCCAGTGCAGTACTGGTCGATGGTCAATATACGGTGACCGCACGTGTTACCGACCAAGCGGGAAATACCGGCAGTGCTGTGGATAGCGGTATCATAGATACAACTCCCATTAGCTTTGAAGTCACTGATTTTGACCCCGGCATTTTGGGTTTAGTGCTACCGTCAGCGGAAGGCACAGCACCTGCAGGTACAGAGATCTACATTATTGGCTCTAGCCTGCTAGGTGTAGGGCTAGCTGGCATCGACCTTGATGTGTTAAGCACGTACCCCAGCACGACGACTGACGGTGATGGCAACTGGCAGTACACTCTATCTTTATTAGATGTTGATTTACTTAGCGGTGAAGATTATTACTTCGTGACTATTGATGATGCCGGCAACTACCTCGTAAAAGACACTGACAATCAAGAAGTGGAGCGCGGCTCAATTTATGACAATGCTACTGCGGATGAGACGTTGGAGGCCAGTGTGGCAAGCGAAGATGATTTGGCCTTCGAATCAGGTGAGCAAAGCCATTATGCCAGTGTTGAGACTCTGGATTATGAAGCTGTAAGCTTGAGCTTAAATGGTGAGCAGTTTACCGAGTTTAACCAAGTAAAAGAAATCACAGTCAATGCCGAGCAAGCTATCAGTGAATCGGGCTTGTTAGGCGCTGAGTCTATTTTGGATAATCCCGATGAGGCAGAAGAGGTATTAGCTCAATTTGATGATTTAGCCTCAGAGCAAACAATAACGAGTGAGGAGCATGGCTTTGGAGGAGCCTCGCAATATGCCACTGTTGGCGATGATGAAGTGATCAAAGCAATGCTGGATAGCTCGGGCAAAGGCGAACTGTAAGAGGTAAAAAAGGGAGCTTAGGCTCCCTTTTTCAAATCAATATTTAGCTTAGTAGGTTCAGGCTTTTAAATTCTTTACGATTTTATTTTCGCTGCGGTCAATCCCGCCGTCGGCAGCATAGGTTAATGAACTTGGTGCGCCGATAAGAATATCTTTGAGTTGTTTGACGGTGAGCTGAGCGTTGTGAGCAGCCTGAGCATTCACTTGATTTTGCTGTTTGCACTTTAGCAATAAAGTCTGTGCATGCTCTATCATCTCTTGGTGCGGCGCTAATACCTCTTGCTCTTGCGCTTTTAATAGCTGAGCAATATGCTGGTCTTGTTGCTGAATTTGAACAAGCGCCTGTTCTTTTTTAGGCGTTAATTCCTTCAGTTCATCACCACTGCGCCCGGCAATAGCGCTCAACTCATCTTCAAGTAGTTGTAGCAAGTCTTGTAAACTTGAGAGCTGTTGGCCGAGAGCCACACTAAGTGCCGAATCAGCCATACAAATCGAACTCAAACGCAGCGATGTTTTTAGCAAGCTTTTCGCTATCTACTTGATATTTGCCTTCACTGATAGCTTGCTTTAATTCGTCAACCTTTTGTTGATCGAACCCTGATGAGCGCTCAGCTTTTTCTTGCAAAGACTTCATTTGCTTTGCTTGTGGGGTAAGGCTTACTGAGTCTGCTGCAGCCTTCGTACTGGCTTTTGAATTTGCCTCATTACCTTGCGTTTGGTTGAGCTTTTGTTGCTCCACTTTATTTTGTGGTGTGTTGTACACCGAGCCTTGCTGGCCTTTGTTGACTTGATTCACCATCACTAATTACCTAAGCTATATTGACCTTTGCACTGTTTATCGGCCATTCTAGCCAATACTTTAGCATAAAATTTAAATATTAACCGCCACGGTTTCCACTGCCGTTACTTTGGCATTGATCAGCCGGCCAGACTTTACATTACGCACGCGAATATTATCACCGACACCGCCATCTTCTAGCGCTTCTCCAGATGTTTTTATAGTGAGTCCGTTAAAGCGGGCAATAATGCTCACATTATCGCCCTTACACACCATACACAACTGATTCATACTAATTGGCATTCCTCTGCGAATAACGCGTTTACTGCGGCTGCCGACAATAACTTCTGGCTGCTCTATGTAGCGAGCGCGAACAAAATGTTGCGGACGCTGCTCCGTCGTTAAATCATCAGCACTAATAATTTGCCCACGGGCAATGTGATCATTGGCGACCACGATAGTAGAGAGCTTACTGATGCGTACATGGACATACTGACTCCAAAGAGCAGGATTTGAACACTTAAGTTTTACTGTTACCTGCCGATTAAATGGCGGAGCGCTAGCCGTAGAGGCTTGCGGTGTTACTGCACACTCTCTGGGACCTATGCGCGCATCTAAGTCCATCGCTTGCACTTGCAGCTCTTGATCGGGCTGAATCTGCGCTTGCTCTGTGATGTATTGCTCAGCAAGCGTTTGCAAAGCGTGGCGATCATAGCGCTGTTGTTGGCCGTTGTTTGCCTCAGCCGTTGAGCTTATTAATACACCGGCTATTAACCATAAGCTTTGGAAAAGTTGAATTTTTTTGAACATACTCACCATGTTTCGACTATGCTTATTGGGTAAAACAGGGTATAACTACGAAGCGTCAAAAACTGGGCGTTCTAGCGTAGTTATACTAACGTATGAAGCTAAGAAGCAAAATGCGTTCCTATTTGGCGCGAGTGTGCGAAGTTGTAAATTAATGCTAGGAGAATCCGATGGCTGGCATTTTAGATTCTGTCAATCAACGAACCCAACTTGTGGGTCAAAACCGCCTTGAATTATTGCTGTTTAAACTAAAAGGACGCCAGCGGTTCGGGATCAACGTTTTTAAAGTTAGAGAAGTCCTTCAGTGTCCACCACTAACAAATATGCCGAAAACGAATTCTTATATTCGTGGGGTAGCGCATATTCGTGGACAAACCATTTCTATCATCGATTTGTCTATGGCTGTAGGCGGTCCGGCCATCACTGATATTGAAAATTGCTTTATTATTATCGCCGAATATAACCGCTCTGTGCAGGGGTTTTTGGTGGGTGGCGTTGAGCGTATCGTCAATATGAACTGGGAAAAGATTATGCCACCGCCGTCAGGTGCGGGGCGCTATTCTTACCTTACCGCAGTGACTGAGATTGATGACGAGCTCGTAGAAATCTTGGATGTTGAAAAAATTCTTGCAGAGATCAGCCCTGTTAATACCGAGGTCAGCGAGGGCATTGCCTCAGATGGCGAGATGCAGAAAGATCTCGGTGAGCGTATTGTGTTTATTGCCGATGACTCTGCCGTGGCGCGTAATCAAGTAAAACGGGCGCTGGAGCCTCTCGGGGTGCAAACTGAGCTGGCGAAAAACGGTAAAGAGGCCCTGCTGCGATTAAAAGAAATAGCGAAGCTCGACTGCAAAGATGATATCACTGAGCGAGTGGCGTTACTGATATCGGATGTGGAAATGCCAGAGATGGACGGCTATACCTTAACAGCAGAGGTCAAAGCGGATCCGAAGCTGGCACCATTGCATGTGATACTGCACACCTCTTTAAGTGGCGTATTTAACCATGCGATGATAGAAAAAGTTGGGGCGGATGATTTTATTGCCAAATTTAACCCCGACGAACTGGCTACAGCAGTTAAAAAGTGGGTGCATTGTGATTAATGCCGCCTTGTCTTGTAACCGCTTCAAGTGAGTTAGGTGAGAGTAATTTGGAAAATAAGCATTTAGAGCTCGGTGAATACAACCAGTTTCGTGCATTTTTAGAACAGCAGTGTGGCATTGTGCTGGGTGATAACAAACTTTACTTAGTTAAAAGTCGCTTGGCTCCGCTGATGGCTCGCTTTAGCGTTGAATCTTTGTCGCAGCTAGTTAGCAAGACGTTGAGTCCGCATGAGCGGCAACTTCGTGCCGCTGTTGTTGATGCCATGACCACCAATGAAACATTGTGGTTTCGCGACTCTTATCCGTTTGAATTATTGAAGACAAAGCTCTTACCTGAGTGCAAAGATTTACGTCGGCCGGTAAAAATTTGGTCGGCGGCCAGTTCTTCAGGGCAAGAGCCCTACTCAATAGCGATGTCAGTGGCCGAATATCAACAGTCTCGCCCAGGTCAACTGTCCTCGGGAGCGCAAATAATCGGTACGGATATCTCTAATACCATGCTCGATATTTGTAAAAATGCTGAGTATGACTCATTGGCATTGGCTCGGGGGCTCAGTGCTGAAAGACGCAAAAAGTTTTTTAGCGATAGCGGCAACGGTATGGCTAAAGTTAATGACAATGTAAAACGTATGGTGAGCTTTCGCCATTTGAATTTATTGGATTCATATGCGTTGCTGGGTAAGTTTGACATTATCTTTTGTCGCAACGTCCTTATTTATTTTTCTCCGGAAGTAAAAGCCAAGATCATTGGTCAATTCGCGCAAGCGCTTAACCCTAAGGGATATTTGTTTTTAGGAGCGAGTGAATCAATGACAGGCTTGAGTACCGAGTTCGATATGATCCGTTGTAATCCCGGTATCATCTACCAAAAAAAGTCCTAAATACATAGCCTTACAATCTATGGTCTAAAAATTGCTGTAGCCCCTCTAAGAGAGTCAAAAATTTGGAGAGGCTATGGCTATCAGTTTTGATAAAGCATTTGGTATTCATCCCCAAGCAATGCTCGTTCGCTCGCAAAGGGCTGAGCTATTGGCGTCGAATATTGCCAATGCAGACACCCCTGGCTATAAAGCGAAAGACATTGATTTTGCCAGCGCGTTAAAAGCGGCAAACAATCGGCAGTTAAGCGGCAATAGCTTAGCTCGCACCCATCCGGAACACCTCCAAGCAAGTACCCAAATGAGTATGGGTGAAGCAAAATTTCGTGTTCCAAATCAACCAGATACAGGCGATGGTAACTCTGTTGATGTACAGGTGGAACGGAACTTGTATACACAGAACGCTATAGAGTATCAGGCCAGCTTACGCTTTATGAACGGCAAGATTTCCGGTCTTAAGAAAGCCCTAGGTGGTCAAGGAGCATAATCATGAGTTTATTTAATGTTTTTGATGTTTCTGGTTCGGCCATGAGTGCGCAAAACGTGCGCTTAAATACCACGGCCAGCAACTTAGCAAACGCAAACTCGGTTAGCTCCTCAGTGGAGCAGACATATCGCGCTCGCCAACCTGTTTTCGCTGCTCAGCTGCAGCAAGCGGTAGGCAAACAGCAAGGTGAGTCTGTGGGAGTGAAAGTGCTGGGTGTAGTCGAGAGTGACAAACCGTTGCAAATTGAATACAACCCAGGTCACCCGATGGCGGATGAGAACGGCTATATCTATAAACCCAATGTCAATGTGGTTGAAGAAATGGCCAATATGATTTCGGCGTCACGCTCCTATCAAACGAATGTGCAAATAGCCGACTCTGCTAAGCAAATGCTAACGAGAACGTTGCAGCTTGGTAAGGGTTAAAGCGAGGATAGAGCATGAACAATAATGTGCAATCAGCAACGGGTCTAGGCTCCCTGTATTGGGATAACCAAAATAAGGCGCCGGAAGAAAAGAGTGATGAGCTCACCCAGGAAGATTTTTTCAGCTTGCTGACTCAGCAGTTGTCCTATCAGGATCCGAGCAAACCTGCGGATAATGACCAGATGATTGCGCAGATGACTAATTTCACCATGGCTGAGGGGATCTCAAAGCTCAATGAGAATTTTAACTCTTTGGCTGCGTCAATGACATCTAACTCGGCGCTGCAGGCGTCAACGCTAGTCGGGAAAAAGGCGTTGTTGGAGTCTGAAACTATCGAGTTGTATAGCGGTGAAGTGAGTAAAGGGACTGTTCTTGCTAAAGAGCCTGTTGATAATTTAAGCCTCACTATCAAAGACGATAAAGGTCAGGTGGTTGAGGTGGTTGATTTAGGCTCGCAACCTGCTGGTGCAATTCGCTTTGAATGGGACGGTCTCGACAAAGACGGCAATCCGTTTCCTCCTGGTGAGTACGACATTGTGGCAGAGGGCAGCATCAATGGTGAATACAGCTCTTTACCTATGGCGACATTCAAAAATATTGAAAGCGTTAATATCAACGGCGCGAATGGGATCATCGTGAACACCAAAGAGGGCGCAGTGAAGCTCGCTGAGGTGGCTGAGATTTCAGTGTAAAGCATTTGCCTGCGGGCAGTTATTACGAAGAGGTGAAACATGAGTTTCAATATCGCTTTAACAGGGTTGGCGGCAGCCCAAAAAGACTTAGATGTGACCGCAAACAACATTGCGAACGTCAATACCACAGGTTTTAAAGAATCCCGCGCAGAGTTTGCTGATGTGTATGCGGCATCAGTATTCAGTGGCGGTAAAACGAAGAACGGTGATGGTGTGCAAACCACCATGGTCGCGCAGCAGTTTCACCAAGGTTCTTTAAAGTTCACGTCAAATGCACTGGATTTAGCGATTACCGGTGAAGGTTATTTTGCTATGGCTGACGATTTAGCTTCGCAAGATTTTACCTATACGCGTGCTGGGGCGTTCAAGCTTAATGATGATAACTTCGTAGTCGATGCTAAAGGTAACTTACTGCAAGGTTTCCCAACGGATCCGGTAACCGGTGATACCACTTCGGTGAGCTTGAGTACGGCCAATCCGATTCAAATACCTGATTCATCAGGCTCTCCAAATGCGACAGATAATGTCTACAGTTCATTTAACTTGGATGCAGGTGCCACCGTTCCAACGGTAACGCCATTTAACCCAAATGACTCAGCCACCTATAATTCGTCAACATCAACAACAGTCTATGACTCTCTGGGTGAGCCCCACGTGTTGCAGTTTTTCTTTGTAAAAACGGCCTCTAACGAATGGGATGTGCGTGCTACCGTCGATGGCACTGAAGTTGATAACGCGGGTAACGCAGGTGCAGGCCCCATCACCCAGTTTACTTTTGATGCAGCGGGTTTACCATTGCAAACAGATGGTACGCCCAACACCGGCGCGACGTTTAACCCTATGACGCTATCGGGTGCTAACCTTAGCGCCAGTGGTATTTTGACCAACGGGGCCCAGTTTAATGATATTAACTTAAACTGGCGTGATGAAGCTGCGACGGGTAACAAACTCCCAACCCAATTCTCTAGCCGCTTCGAGGTGAAGGCGTTGGAACAAGATGGTTCGACCGTGGGCCGCTTATCTAATATTGAAATCGGTAGTGATGGTAAGTTAGTTGCCTCATATAGTAATGGCGACTCTACCTTCTTAGGTCAGGTAGCGATGGTTCGTTTCCCTAACTCTCAGGGCTTGCAGCAGGTAGGTAATACCAGCTGGAAAGAAAGCTTAGACTCTGGTGAGCCCATCGCCGGTGAGCCAGGAACCGGGACCTTGGGCACGATTAATTCCGAAGCGTTGGAGCAATCGAATACCAACCTTACTAATGAGCTAGTTGATTTAATCAGTGCACAACGAAACTTCCAGGCTAACTCTCGGGCGTTAGAGGTGAACTCAACGCTGCAACAGAATATCCTGCAGATCCGATAAGAAACATCCTACTAGGCCACCTTTTGGTGGCCTTTTTTCATCCCTCTAGTCTCTCCTTTTAAATAACTCCTTTTTCTTGGTATCAATCTTGCTTTAGTCAATATAACGACGATTTTAAGGAGCAAGCCAATGGACAAGATGCTGTACATTGCCACCTCAGGAGCTAAGCAAAGCCTACTGGGGATGGGGGTTAAAAGTAACAACCTTGCCAACGCTAACACCACAGGCTTTAAAGCCGATATCGCTCAGGCACGCTCGATGCAGGCCTTTGGTGAAGGGTTGCCGACACGCGTTTTTGCTCTACAAGAACGGGCAGGGACCAACACCACAGCCGGCGGTATTTCTGAAACCGGTCGCGATTTAGACATTGCTATGAGTGAGCACGGTTGGCTGACGGTATTAGATGATGCCGGCAACGAGGCCTATACCAAAGCCGGTTCATTGAAAATGACCCAAGAGGGGATGCTACTCGATAGAGATGGCCGTCAAGTTGTTGGCGAAGGGGGGCCTGTAATCCTGCCTGTTCCGATTGAGAAAATAAGTTTCAGCAAAGACGGCACCATTCAAGTTCGCCCTCAAGGCGCACCGGCCAACTTTCTTGAAGAAGTGGACAGATTGCAAATCGTTGAGGCCACAGGGCATCAGGTGGAAAAGGGCAACGACGGTCTGTTTCGGCCCGTGAATGGCCAACAACTTGATGTTTCTGAAAATGTCTCAATCATGTCAGGGGCTCTCGAGATGTCGAATGTCAATCCTGTGCATGAAATGGTCGATATGATCAGCCATCAACGTCAGTTTGAATTACAAGTCAAGCTAATGAAAACCGCCGAAGAGAATGACCAGCGTGCTGAGTCACTGCTACGGATTATGTAACATTAGCGAGGAGTCACTACTATGAACCCAGCATTGTGGATCAGTAAAACCGGGCTTGACGCCCAACAGACCGATATTTCGGTTATTTCCAACAACTTGGCTAATGCCAGCACGGTCGGTTACAAGAAAAGCCGCGCCGTGTTTGAAGATTTGTTGTATCAAAATATCAACCAACCTGGCGGGCGCTCTTCACAAGATACAGAGATGCCTTCGGGGTTGATGCTTGGCGCCGGTGCCAAGGTGGTTGCTAACCAGAAGAATTTCTCCCAGGGCAATATGCTAAGCACGGAGAATTCCCTCGACTGGATGGTTCAAGGACAAGGCTTTTTTGAGGTGTTGCTCCCTGATGGCAATATTGCTTACAGCCGTAATGGTCAATTCACGACCGACGAAGACGGTCGTATCGTCACCAGTGGTGCTGGTTTTCCGGTGCAACCAGAAATGAACGTGCCCGATGACGCGCAGTCTATTACTGTGTCGCAAGACGGAGAGGTTTCGGTGCGCGTAGCCGGACAGGCGGACAATGTAGTGATTGGTCAGTTGGTGATCAGTGACTTTATTAATCCATCAGGGCTTGAACCTATGGGCCAAAACCTTTACACCGAAACCGCTGTCAGCGGCGCTCCGGTGCAAGGTAACCCGGGAGTAGACGGCTTGGGTATCATTGTTCAAGGAGCATTGGAAACTTCGAACGTCAATGTGACCGAAGAGCTGGTCAACTTAATTGAGACACAGCGTGTTTATGAGATGAACTCTAAAGTGATTTCATCTGTAGACCAGATGCTCAGCTATATTAATCAGCAGCTATAAGTGAGGGCATTATGATTAGGCCAATTGCACTATCAATTACTTTTGTACTTGCTACAGGGTGTGTTTCTACACAAAACTCCCATGTTGTCGAAAACGACCCTTACTATGCGCCGATGTATCCGCAGGAAGCAACACAAAACATGACCCAAAGTGGCGGCCTTTTCAACCCCGTATTGGCGAACGATTTGTATGCCGATAAGAAAGCGTTGCGTACTGGAGATATCATTACTGTGGTACTGCGTGAGTCAACGCAAGCATCAAAAACGGCAAAAACGGAAACTGACAGAGAAACCGAGCTGGGGTTAGAGCCGGTTATTGGTTTAGGCGGCAATCCGGTCAATATCGGTGGAGATAGCATTCAAATGGGTGTGAACTCAGATGCTTCGTTCACCGGCGACGCTAAATCTAATCAATCCAACAGTTTGTCAGGCAATATTTCCGTGAACGTGATGCGCGTGCTGCCCAATGGTAATTTGGTGATTCGTGGCGAAAAGTGGTTAACGCTTAATACTGGGCAGGAGTTTATTCGCTTAGAAGGCATTGTTCGCCCAGCTGACGTGAGCTCCGAAAACACCGTAGAAAGTAGCCGTATCGCGAATGCGCGTATTCAATATTCTGGCAAAGGTGAGCTGCAAGAAACGCAAAGTGCCGGTTGGTTATCACGGTTCTTTATGAGCACTTTGTTCCCATTCTAAGGAGTCCAGTCATGAAATGGTTAAACCTTATCGTGTTCTGCATGGCGTTGACTAGCTGGCAAAGTTTTGCCGAGCGTGTCAAAGATGTGGCTATGGTTGAGGGCGTACGTAGTAACCAATTAGTGGGTTATGGTCTGGTTGTGGGTCTGCCTGGCACGGGAGAGAAGAGCCGCTTTACCGAACAAAGCTTTAAAGCGATGTTGAATAACTTTGGCATTACTTTGCCGGCCAACCTTAAGCCAAAGATTAATAATGTTGCAGCGGTTGCCGTTCATGCGGATATGCCGGCGTTTATCAAACCCGGCCAGAGTATGGATGTCACTGTATCTTCAGTAGGCAGTGCCGAGAGCCTACGCGGTGGTACCTTATTGCAAACCTTTTTAAAAGGTGTCGATGGTAATATTTATGCTATTGCTCAAGGTAGCTTAGTTGTTAGTGGCCTCGGCGCGCAAGGGCTTGATGGCTCACGTGTGGTGGTCAATACGCCAACTGTGGGTCGAATTCCTAATGGCGGCATTGTCGAGCGCGCGATCCCGAGTCCCTTTACCCAAGGGGATTACATTACCTTTAATCTTAATCGCCCTGACTTTACTACCGCGAAGCGCTTGTCCGATACCATTAATAATCTTGTCGGGCCGAATACCGCAATGGCAATGGACGCGGCGTCAGTGCGCGTAACTGCCCCACGTGATGTTTCGCAACGAGTTGCTTATTTATCGACGCTGGAAAACCTTGAATTCACTCCTGCCGATAATGCTGCGAAAATCATTGTCAACTCCCGTACTGGCACCATAGTGATTGGCAAAAATGTTAAGTTGCAGCCAGCGGCTATTACTCATGGCGGGCTCACAGTGACCATCGCCGAAAATGCAGAAGTGTCGCAGCCTAATGCATTGGCCGAGGGTGAGACGGTGGTGACCAATCAAAGTATTATTGATGTGCGTGAAGACGACTCGCGTGCCTTTGTTTTTGACCCCGGGGTGAGTTTAGACGACCTTGTGCGCGCAATTAATGAAGTGGGCGCCGCACCGGGAGATTTAATGGCCATTCTTGAGGCGTTAAAAGAGGCTGGTGCTATTAATGGTCAGTTGGTGGTCATTTAAATCTGATACTGCAACAGCAAACCCCAAGTGCCCAAAGCCTTGGGGTTTGCTGTTTTTATAGCCATCTAAGTTCTTGTTAATCAGAACTATAAAGTCAGTGGTACGTTTTTTGCTTTAGTTTTTGCATCTAGTCATAACTTTGTCAGTCTTATGGATGCTAACCAACTGCAAACGCAAAGCGTCTTCGATCTCAATAGCTTAGATAAGCTTCGTCAAGATGCGTTAAAACAGCCTGCCGGCAGCGACGGCGAGCGCGCGGCCTTAAAGCAAGCAGCGCAGCAGTTTGAGTCTATCTTTACGCAAATGCTGCTCAAAAGCATGCGCAAAGCCAATGAAGCCTTCGAAGATGAAGACAGTCCGTTTAATGCCAGCAGCGTTAAATACTTCCAAGACATGCATGATCAGCAGCTCTCCAGTGAGTTATCGGCGAATGGCTCATTGGGCTTGGCCGATTTGATTGTGCAACAGTTATCGCCACAAAAAGACAGCTATATGCCTGCGTCAGCTTTGCGTGATGCACGATTAAACAACGCGCAAGTGAAAACCCAAGAACAACACACTGAGGCATCTCCTATCGCTCACAAAGCCGATTTCGCCAATGCCAAAGAGTTTGTCGAAGGGGTGTGGGACGTTGCCCGTGAAGCGGCCGGTAAAATCGGTGTGCACCCCGGTGTTATGGTTGCTCAAGCTGCATTGGAAACTGGTTGGGGCAAGCACATTATTAAAACTGCGAGCGGTGAAAGTTCGAACAATTTATTTAATATCAAAGCGCACCGTGACTGGCAGGGGGAAGCGACTGTAAAACCAACATTAGAGTATGAAGGAGGAGTTGCGGTTCAGCGCAAAGAACCGTTCCGAGTGTATGACTCTATTAAGCAAAGTTTCGATGATTTTGTCTCATTTTTGAAAACTAATCCCCGTTACCAGCAGGCTTTAGATGTGGCCGATAAGCCTCATCAGTTTATCGACGCTATACAACAAGCTGGCTACGCCACCGATCCACAGTATGCAGAGAAAATTAAACGTGTGTTAGGGCAAAGCGAATTACGCGCCCTAGCCGGTGATCTGCTAAGGCAAGGAGAGTAGATCATGTCATTTAACCTACTAAACATTGCCAGTTCAGGCATTCGTGCCAATACCGAGCTGCTTAATACTACCAGTAAAAATATTGCCAACATTAATACCGAAGGCTACGTGCGCGAGCGTACAGAGCATGGCACCACCTTCGACAATCAGGTTGGCCGTGGGCAAACCTATCGTCTGCTCAATGAGTTTGCACAACAGCAACTCAACAGAGACACCTCTAATCGCTCCTTCTTTGAGCGCTTTATGGAGGAAGCACAGCGTATTGATAGTCAGTTCTCTGAGGAGTCCAATAGTCTATCTACGCAAATCAATGGCATGTTTAATAATTTGCAAGAGGCGCTGAATCAGCCCTCTAACAACGTTACCCGCTCGTTGTTCTTCACCAACGCGGAGAACTTTGTTAATCAGATGGATAGGTTGTCAGGGATTGTGTCGCAACAAAAGAGTGTGGTGAATGATCAGCTTGGGATCCTTGCTGATGAAGCCAATGGCTTAATTGAGAAAATTAGTGAGCTGAATAACCAAATTACGGCTGTTCATGGCAAGAAAGATCAAGCTGATGCCAGCTCGGTCTATAACGAGCGCGACAAAGCGATTAAAGATCTTTCAGAGCTAATGAACCTAGAAACACTTGACGGACCTCATGGTGAAAAATTGGTGTTCATGTCCACAGGTGAAGCTTTGGTTATGGAAAATGGTAGCTTCAACTTGTTCTCGTTAAATGGCGATCCAGATCCGAACCTTAAGGAACTTCGCCTTGATGTGACCTCCGGACAAGCCAATAGCTTAGAGGTTGATACCAACAGCTTAAAAGGCGAGATTGGTGGCCTGCTGGCTTATCGAGACGAGGTACTCATACCGGCGCAAAATCAGCTGGGGCAAATGGGCTTATCATTGGCCGATGCCTTCAACCAGCAAAACCGCTTGGGGATGGACGCCAACGGTGAAATAGGAGGTGATCTGTTCACTTTGCCCACCGTCAACGGCTTACCATTCGCCGCTAATGCGGGATCGGGCAATTTGCAGGCTGGTTTAGAGCAGGGGATGGGCAAAGAGATTCCGGCAACGGATTTCCGTGTTACCTTTACCTCGCCAACAACCGTAGAGATAGTGCCCCTTAATAATAAAGGTGAGCCTATCGGTACGCCGTCGACGGCCAACGTAACGGCTGGAGTGATAGACTCAACCACAGTAACAAGTGGCGAGTCTTATGGCTTAGATATTGATGTGACAGGTGCGCCAGCGGCGGGAGATAGCTTTGATATCAAGTTAAATGCCTTTGCAGCCAGCAATGTTGGGTTGGCGACCACGCGGCCAGAAAAGCTGGCATTAGCGTCGCCAATTCGCACCGAAACAGCGTTAAATAACGTCAGTGAAGCGGCAATTTCTCCCGGTTCTGTGACTGATATTGCCAACTCAACGGGCATCACTGTGGGCCCGCCGCCAAGCTTGACGAATGGGCCAATCAGCTTGCAAAAAACAGGTAATCCTAACGAGTACACGATTACCGATGGCAACGGTACAACGACTTTTACCATTACACCGCCTGCTGAAAATATGCTCGCTCAAGCAGGAGCACCGTACGCTAACTATGGCTTTGACTTTAATATTGAGGGCAACCCGGCTGCAGGTGATACATTTAGCCTCGAGTTTAATACCGGGGGTTTTGACGATAACCGTAATGGCCTGGCACTCGCTGGGCTACAAAGCGAAGAGTTAGTGCGAGAAAATGTGCTCAGCAGTGGCAGCGCCGATAATCTCAAAACATTCAACCAGGCATTCGCAGGTATAGTGACTGATATAGGGATTGTAACTAGCCAAGCACAAACCAGTCATGCGGCTTTCTCTGCGTTGGAGGAGCAATCGAACGCTTGGTATGAGTCGATGTCAGGTGTCAATTTAGATGAGGAAGCGGCTAATTTACTGCGCTTTCAACAAAGTTATGCGGCATCAGCGCGTGTGCTCTCTACAGCACAAACGGTGTTTGATAGCCTGCTTAGCTCCGCGAGGTAAGTAATATGCGTTTATCCAATAATCAAATTTATCAAAAAGGCTTAACCAGTATTTTAGAAAACCAGGTTAAGGTTGCCAAAGCACAAGAGCAGATCAATACGCAAAAGCGCGTGTTAACTGCATCTGATGATCCCTCTGCAACAACGCGAGCCATGCTATATGGTGATGCTATTGCTAGTAACGAGCAATACACCAAGAACCTTAATTTGCTCAACAGTCGTTTAGAGACAGAAGACAGTGTCCTTAAAAACATTAAAGACTCTATTCAACGTGCTAATACGCTTACCGTACAGGCTGGTAATGGTGCATTAACAGAGCAAGACCGTAAAGGTTTAGCGGAAGAGTTAAAAGCCATCCAGGCTAACTTGCTTGATTTGATGAATGCCAAGTCTGAAGACGGTAAGTTTATCTTTTCTGGCTATCAAGATAACAACCAGAGTTACCAGTTTAATAGTGCAAGTGGGCGTTACGAGTATGGTGGCGACCAAGGCCAACATAAAGTTACGGTTGCCGAGGGAGTGAGCATTAAATCATCAGACAATGGTTTCGATGTTTTTGAAAAAGTACCCACGCGTTTAAATGTTGACAGCAATACAGCAACGCCCGGCGGCGGTGTGACTTCGGCAACAGTGTATGTGAACGAACAAAACGCTTTTGACCAATTTCATAAACAAAATTACAACTCAGACCCAGCCGCTGGCGCAACCGCCAACACGATGACGGTGGATATCACGGCCGGCCCTCCCGATAGCTATCAAATACTGCAAGACGGGGCGCCATTAACGCCTGCGGTTACTGGGACCTACACTCCCGGTGAGCCGATTAAGTTTGCTGGTATGGAAATTGATATTCAAGGCGCAGCTCCTGGACAGGCGACCTTCGATTTGGCCCCGCCGGGGCGAGACAACGTGCTTAACACCCTTGAAGATTTGATTAATAACATTACCACCCCGGGTTTGGCTATGCAGGACTATCATCAAGTTTTAGCTGATGGCTTAGTACAGTTGGGTAGCGCCCAAAATCAAGTGTCTCTGACTCAAGCTGGCCTAGGTGGACGTCTTAATACAGCCGAGCGCATTGAGTTTTCCAATGCCGACGTTGATGTTAATAACAAAGAGGCTAAAGCAGATCTCATCGAAGTGGATATGGCTGAAGCGGTAACCGAGTTAACTCGTCATGAGACTGCACTGCAGGCTTCGCAAGCCACTTTTAACCGCTTGTCGAACTTATCCTTATTTGACTATATCGGTTAGTTGAGGTTGCTATTTGTGGTTGGGGCCGTGAGGCCCTTTTTTATTTTTTGTTCCTATAACTATTCGCTCTTCTCCTGCCTCAACGTACCAACTTATAAGTAAAGTTATTAATTTTTATATTTAAATTCATAGTGTTGAAAAAAAGTATAAAAAAATACTAAAGGAAAAAAGTGCTCGCCCGATAACCTAAGTAACTTAGCAAAACGTCAAAAAACAAGCTTTCGCTTAGTAATTGACAGTTTGAGAGTAAATTCAAAGTTTACTGTGGGAGAAATGACATGGCACTTTATGTAAATACTAACGTAAGTTCACTGAACGCCCAGCGTCAGTTAATGAATTCAGGTAACGAGTTAGATACCTCGTTCAAGCGTTTATCATCAGGTTTTCGTATCAACAGCGCAGCTGACGATGCGGCAGGTCTACAAATTAGTAACCGTTTAGGTTCACAAATCATGGGCCTGAATCAAGGCAACCGTAACGCCAATGATGGTA
Source organism: Pseudoalteromonas sp. CNAT2-18.1 (assembly GCF_022347865.1). NCBI lineage: Bacteria > Pseudomonadati > Pseudomonadota > Gammaproteobacteria > Alteromonadales > Pseudoalteromonadaceae > Pseudoalteromonas > Pseudoalteromonas sp. CNAT2-18.1. Next base: position 207,594 of record NZ_JAKRFR010000004.1, read on the forward strand.
TCTCTTTAGCACAAACCGCTGAAGGGGCGATGGACGAAGTAACCAGTATGTTCCAACGTGTTCGTACTCTATCGCAACAGGCTGCGAACGGTTCAAACACTGATGAAGACCGTTTAGCACTGCAAGAAGAAATTCGTGCCTTGATGGATGAAGTTAACCGTGTCGCTTCTGACACTACGTTTGGTGGTACAAACCTTCTTGATGGTTCTTATGAAGCGAGCTTCCAAGTAGGTGCTGATGCGGTGCAAACCATCGGTTTCAGTATGAAGGAAGTAGGCACATCGGCTAATGGTGATAACTCGCTAACAGCAAATGGTGGCTTTACGCTCTCGGGTATTGCAGCGATTGCTTCAGCGGTAACCGGTAAAACGCTTCAAGGTACAAATGGTGTTTTAGATACCGCAGGGGATGTAAGTACCATCTCAGGTATGGACTCTACGGTTACTCTTGCTGATATGCAGTTTAGCGCAGTGTTCGCAGCAGCTTCATCGCTGTCTGTATCTACTCAAGCGAATGCACAATTAGTGATGGCAGGTATGGACTCGTTGATTGCGGTAGTTGATAAGAAACGAGCTGAGCTTGGTGCAGTACAGAACCGTTTCCAATCAACGATTCGTAACCAAGCGAATATCTCTGAAAACTTGAATGCGGCGAAGTCACGTATTAAAGATGCAGACTTTGCTCAAGAGACCGCTAACCTAACTAAGAACCAGATCTTGCAACAGGCAAGCCAGACCATTCTTAGTCAGGCAAACCAGCGTCCACAGGCAGCATTAAGTCTTCTTGGATAAGTAAAATGAAAAGCGCCCTTGCTGATGGGGTATTAGCAAGGGCGCAAAGTTGGATTTTAAAGCGGAAGCTAATTGCTAAAAAAATCCCAAAGTTGGGCAGGGTGCTACATCCCACCCAACTTCTCTCAGTATAAGCAGCTATTATGCCAAAAAGTATAACAATTTTTTGGCAGTCGATTTCACTCTCAAACACAAGGGCCGTAATGGCCCTTTTTTCATATTGGCCCACTTATTGCTCACTTACTCTTATACGCGGCTAGCGCGGGTTTTTAACGGCAAATAATTGCCAAGCCCCCTCTGAAAGCGGCGTAAAGGATCCGCCCTAGTGTGGAAACAATTCGCCGCAAGCAGCGGTTAATAACCTAATTGAGAGTGAAAGAGAGGCTATTATGGCTTTATATGTAAATACCAACGTCAGTGCGCTTAATGCACAGCGTCAGTTAATGAACTCTGGTAATGAGTTAGATACCTCGTTTAAACGCTTGTCTTCTGGCTTGCGTATTAACAGTGCTGCCGATGATGCGGCAGGTTTACAGATTTCTGACCGTTTGCAGTCACAAATCCTCGGTTTAAACCAAGGTAACCGAAATGCCAATGATGGTATCTCCTTAGCGCAAACCGCTGAAGGTGCGATGGATGAGGTGACATCCATGTTCCAGCGTATGAGAACACTTGCTCAACAAGCAGCGAACGGCTCTAACACTGACGAAGATAGGCTTGCTATTCAAGAAGAAATTCGCCAGCTATCTGCTGAGGTTAACCGCGTTGCTTCTGATACCACCTTTGGTGGCCAAAATTTACTTGATGGTAGTTATGAGGCCAGTTTCCAGGTGGGAGCGGATGCCGTGCAAGTAATTGGTTTCAGTATGAAAGAGGTAGGAAGTTCGGCCGCAGGTAATAACTCATTGATGTCTAACGGTGGCTTTACTCTATCGGGGATCGCGCTAGTTGCTTCGGCTGTTGCTAACAAAACTCTCCAAGGTACCAATGGTGTATTAGACACAGCAGCTGATGTGAGTACGTTATCAGGTATGGACTCCACCATTACTACCGCTGATATGCAATTTAGTGCGGTATTTGCTGCAGCCACATCTATTTCTGTATCTACGCAAGCAAATGCGCAGTTGGTAATGGCAGGAATGGACTCGCTTATTGCTGTTGTAGATAAAAAGCGGGCGGAATTAGGTGCGGTACAAAACCGTTTCCAAGCGACCATTCGCAACCAAGCAAATATTTCTGAGAACTTAAGTGCTGCAAAATCACGTATCAAAGATGCAGACTTCGCTATGGAAACTGCGAAACTGACCAAAAACCAAATCTTGCAACAGGCAAGTCAGACGATTCTTGGTCAAGCGAACCAGCGTCCGCAGGCAGCGCTGAGCTTGCTGCAAGGATAAGTTGATACTTTATTCGTATTTTTAAAAAAGTTATTAAAGCCTTCGTTTAATCTGTCGATAACAGAGCTAGAGAACTGTAACTCTAGTTCTTATCGTGAATTTAAGCTGAATAGGGGTATTTCGCTTAGGTTCATAAAATTAAGATAAAGCGGAGGCTAATATGGCTTTATATGTAAATACGAACGTTAGCTCGCTCAATGCGCAGCGTCAGTTAATGAATTCGGGTAATGAGCTTGATACATCTTTCAAGCGCTTGTCTTCTGGTTTTCGGATCAACAGCGCGTCGGACGATGCAGCGGGTTTGCAAATCTCAAACCGTTTGACAGGCCAAGTAAATGGTCTTACCCAAGGTAACCGTAACGCCAATGATGGTATCTCTTTAGCACAAACTGCTGAAGGTGCGATGGATGAAGTAACTAGCATGTTCCAGCGTGTCCGTACATTAGCGCAACAGGCTGCGAACGGTTCAAACACTGATGAAGACCGTTTAGCACTACAAGAAGAAATCCGTGCTTTGATGGAAGAAACTAACCGAGTTGCTTCCGATACCACGTTTGGTGGGCAAAATCTTCTTGATGGTTCTTATGAAGCGAGCTTCCAAGTAGGTGCTGATGCGGTACAAACTATCGGTTTCAGTATGAAGGAAGTAGGCACATCGGCTAATGGTGATAACTCGCTAACAGCAAATGGTGGCTTTACGCTCTCGGGTATTGCAGCGATTGCTTCAGCGGTAACCGGTAAAACGCTTCAAGGTACAAATGGTGTTTTAGATACCGCAGGGGATGTAAGTACCATCTCAGGTATGGACTCTACGGTTACTCTTGCTGATATGCAGTTTAGCGCAGTGTTTGCAGCAGCTTCATCGCTGTCTGTATCTACTCAAGCGAATGCACAATTAGTGATGGCAGGTATGGACTCGTTGATTGCGGTAGTTGATAAGAAACGAGCTGAGCTTGGTGCAGTACAGAACCGTTTCCAATCAACGATTCGTAACCAAGCGAATATCTCGGAAAATTTAAGTGCTGCACGTTCGCGTATTAAAGATACCGACTTTGCTGCTGAGACAGCCGCACTGACTAAAAACCAAATCTTGCAACAGGCAAGTCAGTCAATTCTAAGCCAAGCGAACCAGCGTCCTCAGGTCGCTCTATCGCTACTTGGCTAATTGATAGAGTTGGGCCATAACTGACCATTAGTCGGTTATGGCTTATACTTCTACTATGTGAAGTTGGAGAGAACTCATGGCTGAAATAAATCTTAGTCAAGATACGGCAAGTATTTTGCAAAGTAACGTGACGAAAAATCAAAATAAGGCGTCTGAACAAACGGTTCAGAAACCTGATTTAGCGCCCCAGTCACAGGTGCAGGCTGAAGAGTCATCAACCAGTGACGTGCCGCGTGAACAATCGCAATCAGTTGCAGAGCAGTTATTTGAACAGCAGCAAAAGCAAAGTGAAGAGCTACGTGAAAGTTTAGAAAAATTAAATGAATTTGTTCCAATTAGATCAACTAATTTGATTTTTGAATTTGACGAGCTTGGCGACCCACCCGTTGTAAAGGTTGTGGATCGTGAAAGTGAGGAGGTTATTCGGGAAATCCCTCCGAAAGAGTTCCGCGAAATAGCTAAAGCTTTAGAAGAATTTGCCGATAAACTTGATAATCGCGGTGTGTTCTTTGACCAATCTGCGTAACGAAAACAGAATTAGGAGGTTTTTATGCCATTAATCACACAGGCGGGCATTGGCTCGGGTCTCGACCTCGAGAGCATTATCAGTGCGTCTATTGAGGCTGAAAATGTTCCTAAAATGCAGAAGTTCATCCAGAAAGATGAGCGCCTTCAAGTTGAATTATCTTCTATAGGTGCTGTTAAGTCAGCATTGTCTAAGTTAAAAGACACTATGGAGAAACTGAGTGATCCTGATAACTTCAACAAGCGATTAGCTGATATTTCACAGCCCCCTAGTGGCGATATTATCTCGGTTAGCCCTTCAAGTGACATAACACCAGGTAACTTTGATGTGCAGGTTCAGCAGCTTGCTCAAGGCAGCCGTGCCATGTCAGCGGCCAATGCTTTTGCTGACAATACGGCCGTAGTCAGTGCATCCGGTGGTACGTTGAGCTTCGGAGCTGGTGACAAAAGCTTTGATGTAACCTTGGATGCTGGAGCCACGCTATCAGATTTACGTGACGCTATTAACGATTCAGACACGAACTTTGGCGTAACGGCCAACATTATCAACACTGGTAGTGAAGCTAAATTAGTGCTGACTTCAAACGAAACTGGATCGGGTAATGATCTTGTTATTACCAATGACAATGCCGAACTTGACGCTGTCTCAACGGTCGCTAATGGTGGCGGTGCAGGAGGCATGAGCATTGCGGCGGGAGACGAAGCGACAGACGCTAAAATCACCGTAGATGGTATCGAGATTGTTAACGACAGTAATGTGTTTAAAGATGCCGTGCAAGGCATGACTATCACCGCTAAGCAGGTAAGTGAGGCCGGAGAAAGTGCAGGCATTAATGTAAGCGTTGATAGAGAAAGCGTCAGTAAGCTGGTAAACAAATTTATTGAAGATTATAACAACTTAGTTGGCACCATCGCCTATCACACAAGCTACGATGAGACACGTCAAGTAGGGTTGCGCGGTGATGCAACAATGCGCTCCTTGGGTGACCAACTCGTTAGTACACTATCAAGTGAGCTGACCGATGCAGGGCCATTTACCAGTATATTTGATATTGGTTTGGGTGTAGATGACAAAGGCTATTTAGAAAAGTCCAGCTTAGTTCGCAGCTTGGATGAAGCTATGGATACCAATTATGATGATATTGGCAAGGCTTTTGCAGGTGAAAACGGTGTGGCAAAGAAGCTTGACGAATTGCTTGGGTCGTTTGTTGATTCGGGTGGCATTCTAAAAACCCGCGAAGAAGACATTAATAATCAGATTGATGATCTGGAAGAAGATGTAATAGACCATCAGTATAGAATGGACGAGTTGGAAAAGCGTCTACGCAAGCAATACTCCAATCTAGATGTTTTATTGGCACAAATGAGTTCGACTCAGCAATACCTAGGCGCTCAATTAGCCAGTTTACCGGGCTTCGGTGGCGGCAAATCATCATCTCAGTAAGGCTATGAATTATGTATAATGCAAAAGTTAAAAATTACCAAAAAGAAGCACTTAAAACTCGTTTAGCAGGCGCTGACCGGTATGAAGTTATTCAGATACTTATGGCTGGCGCCGTAGAGAAAATGGTTCATGCAAAAGTGGCCATAGAGCATAAAAACTTTGAAGCAAAAGCTGAACATTTAGGTAAAGCCTCGTCGATTATCGAAGCGCTGCGTGGGTGTTTGGATTTTGAAGTCGGCGGGGAAGTGACTGAAAACTTATACGCTCTTTATTCATACATGCTTGATCAGTTAATCGATGCTAGCGTGGAAAATAACGTTGATAAAGTGGACGAGGTTATCACTCTACTCAAAGAAATAAAGTCTGCTTGGGATAGTATTCCCGTGGATGTGAGAGAACAAACCTTAAGTACGAAAGAGGCTCAGCTTGGCTAAGGTCATTACTATTCAAGAGCAATTAACTTCACTAGAGGAAAAGCTATCCTCTGGTGATTACGCCGATGGGGCTGAATTATATCAGCAGATAGACAAGCAAATACGTGCGCTATCGAAACAGGAAATAATAGACAACCAACAAGCACTGTCGGCTATTCACACCAAGCTTCTCAACCTAGCTCAAGAAATTAATACCGCTCGTGACAAGACAAGAAAAGACTTGTCAAACTTTACAACCAATCAAAATAAACTCAAAGCCTACGAAATCCCCCGTTAAATATTGAATCCTAAGATATAAATTGGTACGTAGTTTGCTAAACTGATTGCAAAGGTACTTAATTTTATTTGTCGGATTGCTTCATGACACAAGATAAGAATGCTCCCATAGAAGACTTGCTGCGAGAAGCAGAGGAAAAGCTAGAAACAGCGCGAGATGTAACACAACGAGAAGCTATATTTGCAGAAGAGGCGAACCTGCGTTTCGCCAAAAATTTGTCAGCTTTTGAGAAATACTATCCAGACCTTTATCAAGCAATTATCGACTTTGAGCCGAGGCCAGATTTTTGCCTCCATGTCACTCGCTCTGGCCATGCTAATTTTTACATGAAAGATCAAGTGATGCCTTTATACGGCGATGATCCCTTAGCCCAAGCAAAAGCTCAGGTAAAAAGGTACACCGAACAACCTTATTTTGGGAAGACAGCATACAGAGGGCGTTTAGCCGAAGCTGATGAGCGTATTCACATGCAATATATGTGTAAGCTATATAACAAGTTGCATGACATCTCTGAGAAAGACAAAGCGGTATTGAAGGCGCTTCCCGAGAGCTATCCAACTTGCTTAATGTTTGGTTTGGGGCTGGGTTACCATCTTCCTGTTCTTCTGGAAGATCACCAATTTGATTACCTCTTTATTTGCGAGCCTGAAATCGAGCTGTTTTACGCCAGCTTATTTTGTATTGATTGGGATAAGATTATCAGGGATATAGATAAAAGAGATGGGTGTTTGTTTCTTTATATCGGTGTAGAAGTTGATGACTTTTTTAAAGGCCTTAAAGGAACGGCTCAAGACATTGGCGCTTTCTCATTAATTAATAGTTATTGCTACCAACACTATCCATCTGAGCGTATAAATACTGCGATTAAGGGGTTCTTTGAGCGTTATTATGAGCTTCAAGAAGGATTTGGGTTCTACAACGATGCGACGACTGGGTTAGCGCATGCGATGGATAATATAGAATCCAATATTCCTTTTTTCTTCCAGTCAGACTCTTCGACGCAGGAAATTCAAGATATTCCTGTTTTTGTAGTTGGGAACGGTCCTTCATTAGATGAAGCTCTGCCAATTTTGAAGAAATATCAAGATCGTGTGATTATCCTCGCGGCCGGTACTGCACTTCAATCATTGTTGAAAGCGGGAATAACCCCTGACTTTCATGTGCTAGTGGAACGTCCGAAAAATACTTACGATGTACTCGTTGATGTCATGCCAGAAGAAGGTTACAGCAACTTAAACTTATTGATGGTTGATGTTATGTACCCTGAAGTTCCTGGTTTATATGGTTGGACAGGAATGGGACTTAAAGGTCCTGAAGCGTCGAGTGTGATGATTCAAAGTCAAACACAAAAAAAGTATGGAATTTTAATGAACAGCCTTCCTAACGCTGGTCCATTGGTTTCTAATACGGCGTTCTCTTTCGCCAGTATGTTTGGTTTTAATACAACTTACTTTGCTGGAGTTGACAATGGCTATGTCGCTCAAGGAGTGAGCCACTCTAAACTCAGTATTTATCGCGATGATAAGCTCAAAGGTAAGTACAAAGCACATGAAAACCCAAGGCATGAAATAGAGGGTAACTTCGGAGAAAAAATTAAAGCGACGAATTTGCTGTTAACCTCTAAAGATATGCTAGAAGGGTTGATAGCTCATTATCCGACTCGTCAATATTATAATATTGGTTCTGGCGCAAAAATAACTGGAGCAGCGCCGTTGCGAGCAGAGGATGTATGGCTAGAGGACTGCCCCGTACTTGATAAAGCAAGTGTCCAATCCAAGATCAAATCTGGGTTTTTCAAGCAAGTCGAATTATCAACAGATGACCAAGCTGTGGATATAGCTGAATTTGAATCTCTGTGCCATTATTTAATCGAAATCGGTGAGCGAGAGTTTTCTACTCGAGCTGAGGCTGCGGCTATTCTCAAGGCACAGCAACGGCTTATTTATGCTTACAGAAAGTCTGCGCATCCGCACTTTTTCCATGTTTTTAAAGGAACTATGTTGTACATGCATTGCCCTTTAATTACGTTGCTTTATCAATATGAAGATGAAGAGAAGAATATGGAGTACTTTCAGCAGGCATTCTCAATTTGGCACGAATTTCTAGTCACAATAAAAAGCGACTTTAAAACGGCTTGGCGGGAGCGGTGTGAAGGCTTCTAACTAGTAGATAGTGTAGGGTCAAGCCCTACACTATCTACTCTGTAGAGAAAAGCTCCCAGCTTAGTGGTGTGCCTCTTTCTATATCTTGTAATGCAGTTCGACCTATAACCTCTTTATAGTGCTTGGGCGCTATGCCATAGCCAGGACGAATACTACGTACGTTTTCCGCAGTGATTTTCTCACCTTGTTTGATATCTCTTACGACATACAAAGAGCGGCGGAAAATCGTATTACCCTTTTCACTTTCTTTGCGCTGATAATTTACATGGCCAAGCGCTTGCCATGCAACATCACTGTCTTTGACCAGTTGCGCTAACTCTGGTTCTTCTAAAGAAAAGCTATCATCCGGTCCGCCACCATTGCGATCGAGCGTTACATGCTTTTCGATTAAGCACGCACCTAAAGCAACAGAGGTAATGGCGGTGGTATTGTCGATAGTGTGGTCAGAGAGGCCTGTTAGTACATTAAAACGTTGCGTCATGTCGGCTAAGGTGGCTAGGTTATAATCTTGCGCTGGGGCTGGGTAACCACTGACGCAATGAAGTACGACTAGGTCTTTACAGCCAGCTTTTTGCGCCGCTTCAATAGCCTCTTTTATTTCTTGCTCGTTGGCCATACCGGTTGAAATAATCATCGGTTTGCCTGTTTTCGCGACATATTCTATTAACGGGATATCGATGGCTTCAAATGAAGCAATCTTATAGGCGGGTGCGTCTAACTCTTCAAGCAAATCCACGGCAGTAAAGTCGAAGGGAGAGCTAAAAATTGTGATTCCTACTTCTTTAGCTTTAGCAAATAAGGGTTTATGCCATTCCCAAGGTAAATGCGCCTGCTCATATAGGTCATAAAGTGTTTTTCCGTCCCACAGCCCACCATTAATAGTGAATTCTGGATTATCACTTTTCATGGTAATAGTATCGGCGCGGTAAGTTTGAATTTTAACAGCATCTGCACCGCAGCGCTTTGCCATCTCTATTATTCTGAAGGCGTTCTCAATGTCACCGTTATGATTTGCTGACATCTCTGCGATAATATACGGCTTGTGATGCAGCCCTATACTTTTCCCGTCTATAACTACTTCTTTATGACTACTCATAGCTGTTCTTTGCCTCTAAGATGAAAAGTTCACGCTCTCTTTGTATGTATCCTGCTTTTGTAAACAGCTTTTGTGATGCTTTATTTTCGCTTTTGACTGTAGCCTCAATCGTCTTATCGCTGTGCCTCGTGGCCACTTCATTCAATGCCGCATATCCGATACCAAGACCGTAGTATTGCGGATCAATGAGTATCGAGATAATAACGCGATTGTCTCCTGCATTATCAAGGCGAACCATACCTACGCTGTGTTCTTGCTCCTCGAAAGACGAGGTTATGATATACATATAGTCGCACGCACTGCTAAGCTTTCTCTTCATCCATTGCTGGTGTTCTTCCCAGCTAGGCGCTCGTGGTGTCAGTGCGTAGCGGCGGGTCTGTGGTAGTTGTTGCCAATTAAAAACAAGATTTATATCCGCACTTGTGGCTGGCCGCAGTTGTATCTGTCCTTTTGAATTGCAGGGCATTCTTTGTATTTCATCCACGACCCTAAACAGTCCTAATCCATCACACATTGACATCGCAGCCAGGCGCTTTTGCATGTAGTTTTGCATAAGGCGTCGTAAGCACACTGTGAGTTTATGCAGTTCATCTAAAGTAACGACCTCTATTGCTTCACTGTCTCTCAATCCATCGAGGTTACCAGTTTGGTTATCCGCCACGGGAACAAGGATACTGGGTATCCCTAGCGATAAACGCTCCAGTGCTGAAACGCCAGGTGCACCGATAGCGAGAGTATGCGCACCGATGAGTTCTGCCATAGTATTGCTGTGGGTAATCAGTGTTAGTTTCTCGTAGTTTTGGCTTAGGGCCTGGACGCTCTTGAAACTTGGAGTATTTTCACCAAGCAGCACAGTTATCGGCAACTCGGTGTTTTGTTTAAGTAAGGCGCGAACGATTAAACTAGTGCAACCATGAACATCTCCACCGCCCATAAATAGCAGTAAACGGTGCTCGGGGTCTTGAACTGGTTGGGTATTTAACTTTTCTCTTAGCGATACAAATTCCGGCGCCAATAAAGCGTAATCACTGCCGACAAGCAGTTTTGTGTGACTGTGATCCACTTTATAGAGATCAGATGATCTATTTGGAGTTGTGTCTATCACCAAGGCGGCATGATGCTCTCTCGCTAAATCGTCAATCGCGACTACCTGGCAACCTAAACGACGGACCACGTCAAGCTCCCAAGGTTTGCACAGGGCGTAATGATCAACCACGACTAGGTCGCAGTATTGCACCAACATTGAAAATGTAAGCGCATCCTCTGCTTGCGTCACGCCCAGCCAGGACTTGTAGTCATCTGCTTTTGCTTGGTAGCCATCAGGTAAAGGTAGTAAGTCGACCTGATAGCCTCGAGATTGCAGTAATTGAACCTTATTCCCTGGTAGATCGCGTGAGAAAAAGCACACCTTATGGCCATGGTCAGTGAGGCCATCAGCCAGCCTCAGGCAGCGCATTAAGTGACCACTGCCGATTATTAACGAGGAGTCGACGCGAATAGCAATATTCATGACACTGCATACTTATATAGCGCTTCTGCGAAATCCCAATCCTGTTGTGTATCAATATCTTGAACGCGTAATTTAGGAAGCACTATTGGGCGGCTTTGCGGTGAAAATATGGCGGTGCCAGCAGCAAATGTCGACTTCTTCCCCCAATAAAATTGTCCCGCATCATGATAAACAGTGGGAAGATCTTGCGAGCGAGTATTTTGGTGTTCAGGCATCAGCAAGCTTAACTCCCCATCAAGGGTAAAGCCACGCTGCACCGGAAAGTCAAACTCAGTTGCAGAGAAGGTATAAGTAGGGTTGTCGCTCATTAGCACCTTAAGCCCCTTTTGTATGTCTTCTGGACGAAGCAGTGGTGCCGTCGCGTAGATACAGCAAACAGCGTCAAATTCGTATTGCTGGTCTAACTGTGCAATTGCGTGCTGAATAACCGCGAGAGTGGGGCTAAAGTCATCGGCGAGCTGCTTCGGACGCATGAAGGGCACACTTGCTCCATAGCGTTTAGCAACTGTTGCGATTTCCTCGTCATCGGTAGAAACGATTACATGGTCAAAACAACCACTGGCGAGAGCTGTCTCTATTGAATAAGCAATCAGTGGTTTACCGAGAAACGGCTTAATATTTTTTCTTGGGATTCTTTTACTACCGCCGCGAGCCGGGATGAGTGCAATATTCAAAAGGAGCTCCAACCAACCTAATTACTATTTAATACGTTAAGGAGTTTATTAATAATTGTATCTTGCTCATGTTCTGATAAAGACGGGTATAAAGGTAAAGTGAGACAAGACGCGTAATAATTTTCTGTTTGCTCTAAAGAAAAAGAAGGGCCATTGAATGAGGACTTATAAAAGGGTTGTTTGTAGACTGGTACATAATGTATCTGAACACCTATACCCTCGGCTTTAAGTGTATTAAAAATCCTCAGACGTTGCTTTGGCGGTACTTTAACTACGTAAATGTGATAACTGCATAGATTGTGTTCTGACACCGTCAGTGGCTGTACACTCGAGGCGGTAAAAGTCTCACTATAGCGCGTTGCTAACATATTTCGCCGCTCTACCCAGCTATCTAATTGTTGCAACTGTGACTGTCCTAATGCTGCGCAAATATCCGGCATGCGGTAGTTGTAACCCAAATCCGTTTGTGAATAGCTCCAGGGTTCCTCAGCAGACAAAGGCGTCCGCTCGATACCGTGAGAAGCATAATTGCGCATTCTATGTGCTAATTCCTCGTTATTGGTAACGGCCATCCCGCCCTCTGCCGTGGTGATCATTTTCACCGGATGAAAACTAAAAACAGTAATATCGCTGTAGCGACAACAACCGATTTTACTGCGTTTGTAACTCCCTCCAAGTGCATGGGAAGCATCTTCGATGACATGGAATTTAAATTTTTTGGCAAGGCGATTCACTTCTTCCATATCGCAACTTTGGCCTGCAAAGTGAACGGGAATTAATACCTTAGGTAAGTGCCCGGTAAGTTCGGCTTGTTCAAGCTTAGTCTCGAGGCTCGAGATACAAAGGTTCCCTGTTGAGGCATCAATATCCACTAAGTCGACAACGGCACCGCACATACGAGCACAATTGGCGGAAGCGACAAAGGTGTTAGCGACAGTCCAAACTTGATCACCTGGTGCCACGCCAAGTGCTAGGCAAGCGATGTGCAGAGCTGAAGTGGCACTATTAACGGCCACCCCATAGTTTGCACCTGTGTAGTCGCTTAGTGCTTGTTCAAAAAGAGTGACCGCCGGCCCCTGTGTAAGGAAGTCAGAGCGAAGCGCATTAACAACTGCGTCAATATCCACATCACTGATACTTTGACGCCCGTATGACCTCATAGCATAGCCTTTTTGTTGAATTCGGTGATTTCCTCAGGCGTGAGGTAATGCTCGTTGTTGAATGAGTTGTACTCAAATCCATACTCAACAGCGCTACCTCGCTCGCCTAAAGCGTTAATCGTGAAGTCGTTGCTACGACTAAAAAACTTGATACCTGGGGCGATGACGAAATGATCATCATACTCATAGGTGTCTAAGCTTAGCTCAGCAGGGCACATCACTTCATGTATTTTTTCACCAGGTCTGATGCCAACCACTTTCTGTTCTAAACTCGGTGCCATAGCCGTAGCGAGATCCGTGATCTTAATTGAGGGGATCTTCGGCACAAATATTTCGCCGCCTTGCATGCGCTCAAAATTTTTCAGCACAAAGTCAACGCCTTGTTGCAGGCTTATCCAAAAGCGGGTCATCTCTTCATGAGTGATGGGGATGTGGTCATATCCTTGGTCAATGAACTTTTGAAAGACTGGAACGACCGACCCTCGCGAACACACGACATTGCCATAACGCACCACAGAAAATAGGGTCTTGTGACCACCGGATATATTATTTGCAGCGACAAAAAGTTTATCGGAAGCTAATTTAGTCGCACCGTATAAGTTAATTGGACTCGCTGCTTTATCTGTAGACAATGCAATGACTTTTTCTACATCGTTATCCAATGCTGCATCAATCACATTCTCGGCACCGTTAATATTGGTTTTAATGCACTCCATTGGGTTGTACTCTGCTGCAGGCACTTGTTTGAGCGCTGCGGCATGGATTACAAAGTCGACACCTCGCATCGCCTTGCGCAGCCGTTCTTTGTCTCGCACATCGCCGATAAAATAACGCATGCAGGGCGCATCGTACTCTTGCTGCATCTCGAATTGTTTCAGCTCATCGCGTGAGTAGATGATGATTTTCTTGGGCTTATAGTGCTTTAATAAGGTACCTACATACTTTTTACCAAAAGATCCGGTACCACCTGTGATTAGAATTGACTTGTTGTCGAACATAAACCAAACCCGCCGTAGGTTAGATAATAAGCTAATAGTTAACGTTAATTTGACGCTCTGTCTATACTCTAGCGCATGAAGCAGTAATTATGCCAATAAAGTCATGGTGATACAGGTATAGAATGGCAAATGCGTCGCGGTAGCCTAACAAAAGTGCAATGTAACAACAGTGACAACAAGCTAAGAACTTCTATAATTAAGTATTAAGTTACTTACTCCTTGGAGCCTAGTATGAAAATTAACTCGCAAAACTCAGAACAGCAGCTGCAGTCAACGTTATCGAGTATTCGTAACCAAGATCAGCAACTCGCTACAGGTAAGCGCGTTAACTCAGCGGCTGATGATGCCGCAGCGCTTCAGATTATTGACCGTTTAACGGCGCAGCAAAATGGTTTTACACAGGCCAGCCGTAATGCCTATGACGGTATTTCCTATGCGCAAGTGAGTGAGTCAGCATTGAGTAACGTCAATGATTCTGTTGGCCGTATTCGCGAGCTATCCATACAAGCTGGTAATGGTGCACTTTCCGATAGCGACCGCCAGGCTTTGCAAGAAGAGGTCGTGCAACTGCAAAGCGAAATTACCAACACGTTAGAGCAAAGCAGTTTTGCCGGGAAGCCGTTATTTGATGGCCAAAGTGTCAGCTTCCAAATTGGCGCTGATACGAATCAAACAAACGCCCTTGAACAGCCTAATAGCGACTTCCTTAGTGCCGTAAATGCTATTGATATCACCACTCAAGCGGGCGCTAATTCAGCGTTAGATGTGACTGAGCAAGCCGCAGAGCAGGTTAACCAGCAGCGAGCGCAGCTGGGCGCTTTCGAGAATAGCCTAAGCAGTCAAATTCGCTCGCTTAGCGAGCAAAACGAGAATGTTGCAGCAAGTCAAAGCCGCATTGCTGACACTGACTATGCAAAAGCGGTGAGCGAGCGCACCAGTAATGACATCCTTAACCAGGCATCTATCGCGCTGCGCGGCCAAGCTAACCAAAACGCCGCCGCAATTTTAGGACTGCTGTAATGGTGGTTCACTATGCGCTGAATCAAACAAAACTAGGAAAAGCGTCTGATTTTTGGCATTAACGTCAAAAACATGCCGCTTTTCCTTGAATCCTCCCTGAACTGCAATACAATCTAGAGTTATAACAATCGCTTAGTATTTGGCGGCGCGATGATCCTGATTCTAGATGACAATACGACTCGAGCCCAAGGGTTGAGCTCAGCACTAACCTTTGTGGGTGAGGCTAATGAACTGACCACCTCAGGTGATTTGTGTGCAAATATTGATAAGCACCACGAACCCATTATTGTGCTCGGGGCACTCAATAACGGCGAACATCAGCAATTAATTAAAGCGCATCCAGAGTTACCATTTTTGTTAATTGGTGAAACGTTAAAACCCTTATTAGATATCGCTAACGTCATTGGCCTTATAACCGAGCCTTTTCACCATGATGTAACCACCCAATTGCTCCATGACTGTCAGCAGTATGCGCGCATGAAGCCCACCCAAAGTGCGCACAATCCTAAAGCCTTCAATGGCTTAGTGGGGGATACCGAAGCCGTCAATCATGTTCGCTTTTTGATCTCTCAGGTGGCGAAAACGGAAGCAAATGTGCTCATTCTTGGGGAGTCGGGCACGGGTAAAGAAGTGGTGGCTCGTAACGTACACCTTCTTTCGGGACGCAGTTCAGGCCCGTTTGTGCCGGTAAACTGTGGCGCTATCCCCGGCGAATTATTAGAAAGCGAATTGTTTGGCCATGAAAAAGGCGCATTTACTGGCGCCATATCAGCGCGTAAGGGGCGCTTCGAGTTGGCTCAAGGTGGTACCTTGTTCTTGGATGAAATCGGCGATATGCCATTGCAAATGCAGGTTAAGTTACTGCGTGTGTTGCAAGAGCGCACTTACGAGCGAGTTGGTGGTACCAAAGCCATTCAAGCCGACGTCCGAGTCATCGCAGCGACGCACCGAAACTTAGAGCAAATGATTGAAGCGGGAGATTTCCGTGAAGATCTATACTACCGCTTGAACGTTTTCCCCATCGAGAATCCGGCTTTGCGTGAACGTGGCGATGATATTGGCTTATTGCTCAAAGAGCTGACTAAGCGAACAGCCCAGCAAAGCGGTCAAAGCGTTAAGTTTACCGACCGCGCCATTGAAAGTTTAAAAGGCCATACGTGGCCCGGAAATATTCGTGAGCTCGGTAATCTTGTCGAACGCATGGTGATTATGTTTCCGGATCAAGTGGTTGATGTACCAGACTTACCGAAGAAATATCAGCATCTTGATGTTGAAGCATTTGTTCCACAGTACCCCGAAGAGCTATTAGAGCGCCAAGCCCTGAATGATATTTTCGGTGAAGGCTTTGTTGATGACGATGAGCAACTACCTGCTGAGCATGAATCTGCAGCGGACAATATTGGGGTGCTGCCTGATGATGGAGTCAACCTCAAAGAATACCTTGCAGAGTTAGAAGTGAGTCTTATCACGCAAGCGCTTGAGCGCTATGACTATGTTGTTGCCCGTGCTGCTGAGGTGCTGGGTGTGCGTCGCACCACCTTAGTTGAGAAAATGAAAAAATATAATCTCAACCGCGATTAGCTTTGCCGCAGTAACACACGCGGTGCCAGCGCCCCTTAAGTAGTTAACTCAGGTTCAAAGCTAATACAAAGTGATCACCTGCTCTTTGCGAAAGCATTGGTTGTGGTGGTCGTTAACCATGCCACAAGCCTGCATATGAGCGTACACTGTAGTGGACCCTAAAAATTTAAAGCCACGCTTTTTCAAATCTTTAGCAAAAATATCGGATTGCTCACTGGTTGCTACGTAATCTTCAGGATTCGCGATGCTGTTGACGCGCGGTCTGTCATTCACAAATTGCCATTGATACGCGCTAAAGCTACCAAACTGATGTTGAATTTCAATAAAGCGTTGAGCGTTATTAATAGCGGCATTAATTTTTAACTTATTGCGCACAATACCGGCATCATTGAGCAAGCGCGTGATGTCTTTGCCATCAAAAGCGGCGACAGTGTGAATATCAAAGCCAGCAAAAGCACGGCGGTAGTTGTCTCGTTTTTTTAAAATGGTATACCAGCTCAAACCAGCTTGTGCCGATTCGAGAGTAATAAACTCGAATAAGCGTTGATCATCATAAACAGGCACACCCCATTCATCGTCATGGTAGGCAACGTAATCGGGCTTACTTAAGTCCACCCAGGCGCAGCGAATACACATAAAAACTCCTTGTAGAAAGCGTTATCAACTAATGTATCAGGTAACTGTTTTTTTATACAGTGTCATTTTTTTGATAGCAATAATAACAATGTAACTTCATGAATATTAAATAAAATAAAGTTGGTACGCTTTGTGCTTTTATGGATTAGACCTTGTGTTTAAGAGTGAAAATCATGGCATTAGCGAGTGTTATCAACCCACAAATCCTTCATCATGGCCAGTTTAGCCCGGCATTAGCGCAAGAGGCTTACGTTGGAGAGCTGAGCGACTTGCGGCTACAAGCCAGCTGGCTGAGTCATTTAGTCGATACCATGCCTGCGGGTGTGGTGGTGCTTGATGGACAGGGAATGATAGCCAAAGCCAATCAAATTGCCAGTGATATGTTAGGCGAGCCGCTCGAAGGTGAGAAATGGTTTGCGGTGATCCAGCGCTCATTCCGCCCGCAACAGGACGATGGCCATGAAGTGTCGTTGCGCGATGGACGGCGTATAAAATTAGAAATCCGCGCGCTCACGCCCGAGCCCGGGCAGCTTATTTTAATGACCGATTTAACGGAAACGCGTCGTTTGCAATCAAGAGTGGCGCACATGCAACGTTTAAGCGCGCTTGGCAAAATGGTGGCTACTTTAGCCCACCAAGTGCGTACACCGCTCTCGGCAGCCATGTTATATGGGGCCAATTTGGGCTCGTCGCGATTGAATAATCAATCGCGTGCCCACTGTCACGATAAGCTCATGTCGCGTTTAAAAGATTTGGAAAACCAAGTGAATGATATGCTGTTGTTTGCCAAAAGTGGTGAGCAGCAAGTCGTTGAGCCGATGTCATTAGGGCAGTTACTTAATGATGTAAATTCTGGCAGTGAAGCCATGCTTAGCGAGCATGAAGCGCATCTACAAGTACAGCTTCCTGAGCCCGATATCGAAGTCATGGGCAATCGTACTGCCTTGGCCAGTGCCATCAATAATCTGGTGCACAATAGTTTACAGGTGATAGGCAGCGGTGCGCATATTAAGATGCAGGCACGTCGTCAACGCACGAACAGTGATTATGTCGATATCATCATTAGCGATAATGGCCCAGGGATCAAAGAAGAGATTATTGACAAAATTTTTGAGCCTTTTTTTACCACTAAGCGTCAGGGCACAGGTTTAGGTCTGGCTGTGGTTGCCTCAGTGGTGAATGCCCATAAGGGGCAAATAAAAGTAGAGAACCTTCAAAACGGTGGCGCGCAATTTACGCTAACGCTTCCTGTTTTGCACAGCAATACCCAGGAGCAGAGCAATGAATAACTATGTACTTGTTGTCGAGGATGACAAGGGGTTACGCGAAGCCCTAATCGATACATTAACACTGTCAGATATTCGCTGCATCGCAGCAAAAAGTGGTGAAGAAGCAATCATGATGCTAAAAGAGCACAGTGTTGCTTTAGTGGTCAGTGATGTGCAGATGCCCGGTATTAACGGCATTGAATTACTAAAAAGCATCAAGCTTAACTATCCAGACATGCCGGTATTAATGATGACGGCCTATGCCACTATTGATGATGCGGTCGAAGCCATGCGTCTGGGGGCCATCGACTATATGGCAAAGCCATTCGCCCCCGAGGTCTTACTGAATTTAGTGAGTCGTTATTTACCCAATGAAACGGCTAGCCAAAGTGGCCCGGTGGTCGCTGATGCCAAAAGTTTGGCGCTACTCGATTTAGCCAATAAAGTGGCTGACAGTGACGCGAGTGTCATGGTGATGGGTCCAAGCGGGAGTGGTAAAGAGGTATTGGCGCGCTATATTCACGACCAATCGCCGCGCAAAGAGGCGCCATTTATCGCTATCAATTGTGCAGCCATTCCCGAAAACATGCTTGAATCGACTTTGTTCGGTTACGAGAAAGGCGCGTTCACTGGCGCTGTGAATGCCTGTCCAGGTAAATTTGAGCAAGCACAAAATGGCACCATTTTACTTGATGAAATTACTGAAATGGATTTAGGCCTACAAGCGAAATTGCTACGTGTATTGCAAGAGCGCGAGGTTGAGCGCTTAGGGAGTCGCAAAACCATCGAGCTCAACGTACGGGTGTTGGCCACGTCAAACCGTGATCTCAAAGAAGCGGTCAGAGCCGGTATATTCCGGGAAGATTTATATTATCGCCTAAACGTGTTCCCGCTGACCTGGTTGCCGCTCAATCAGCGTCCCGGGGATATTATTCCACTGGCTGAACATTTATTGGAGCGCCATTGCCAAGCTAGCAAACAAGCGACTGCCTCGCTCAGTGCCGATGCCAAAGAGCGCTTAATGGCGCATACTTGGCCGGGAAATGTGCGTGAGCTTGATAATGTTATTCAGCGTGCGCTGATCTTAAAATCCGGTGACGAGGTGCACGCCAGCGCCATTTATATCGAGGAGTTCGTCACTGATGATGAAGTTGAGCACAATGCGCACCAAGATATGCCTTCTGCGCTCAATCAACACTATGATGAGCTGCCAGTGGCATCACCCCAAGGTGTAGACCAAGCCCATAACTTTAAAGATGAGCTTAAAAACAAAGAGCACAAAATAATTCTCGATACCTTAGCGCGCTTCAACGGTAAGCGTAAGGATGTTGCTGATGCCTTAGGGATCAGCCCGCGTACCTTACGCTACAAAATAGCGCAAATGCGCGAGCAGGGGATCCACCTTCCTGCATAGTCTCGTCATAATGTTCTATTTCAGCCCGGGATAAGCTCGGGCTTTCTTGTGGGCGTCAAAAATATAGCTTGCCTAATTCCTCAGTGTCAAAATTAAAATAGCAATAAGTCACTGTTAAATAACGGTATTTTATTGGCATGACTTGTGCATTGTTCAGGGTAAGTTTAATTAACTGAGTGATGCCCAAGATGAAAGTCCAAGCCAACTCATTATTTCAAGAAATGCAGTCGCTCGCGCAAGAAGCGCAAGCTCGTAACCCATTGAAAGAGGCACAAAACCAAGTGCCGCAAACATCGACCAGCCAATTTGGTGAGCTACTAAGTAGCGCAATCGATAATGTTCATAACCTACAGCAAGACGCTAAATCGAAAGTGGTTGCTGTGGAGATGGGTGATCGCCGCGTTTCTCTTGCCGAAGCAATGATCGCATCGCAAAAATCCTCTGTCGCATTTGAGGCCACTGTGCAGGTTCGTAACAAGCTAGTGGAAGCCTACAAAGACATTATGAACATGCCTGTATAACGGATAGCGGAGAACAGTTGTGGCACAAGCAAACCAATCAACAGATTTAGCCCTTGCCGATGGCGGTGTTGACATGAACACCGACTCCTCGGGTGAACAGCAAGAACAAAAGTCTGGCTATTTAAGCGCCCTCAATGGTGTGGATATGCTTCGACAGGTGACGCTGATCATCGCTTTGGCTATTTGCTTGGCCATCGCTATTTTTATCATAATTTGGGCGCGTCAGCCTGATATGCGCCCGTTAGGCAAAATGCCTACCGAGGAATTGATTCAGACCTTGGATTTCTTGGACGCGCAAAAAATCGATTATGAACTCGATGGCAACGTGATCATGGTTGCCGAAGATGCCTATCAAGATATAAAACTAAATATGGCCCGAGAGGGGCTTACTCAAGGCCCGCAATCGGGTACCGATATCTTGATGCAAGACATGGGGTTTGGCGTATCACAGCGTCTTGAACGTGAACGTCTCAAGCATTCTCGCGAGCAGCAGCTTGCGCGTACTATTGAAGAACTTAATAAAGTATCGCGCGCCAAAGTGTTACTGGCTATTCCTAAAGAAAACGTATTTGCTCGTATTGAGAAGAAGCCTTCAGCCACGGTTGTTGCTACGGTTAAACGCGGCCGAAACCTCAACAGTGAAGAAATAGACTCTATCGTCGATATTGTCGCCTCGGCCGTGCAAGGACTGTCTCCTGAACGAGTCACGGTAACCGATCAAAATGGTCGTCTGCTTAACTCCGGTTCACAAAATTCGTTATCGGCGCGCTCACGTAAAGAGTATGAGATTGAACGTCAACGAGAGCAGGAATATATAGAAAAAATTGATAGCATCATGATCCCGGTGGTCGGACTGGGTAACTATACTGCGCAGGTCGACTTGGTCATGGATTTCAGCGCAGTAGAAGAGACTCAAAAGCGTTACAACCCAGACTTGCCAGCGGTGCGCAGTGAAACCACATTAGAAGAGAATAACATTGGTGGTTTAGCGGTCGGCATTCCTGGCGCTTTAACAAATCAACCGCCAGTGAACTCTAACATTCCAGAGAATGCGTTGGACGAGCAAAGTGCGCAAACTCGCTCACCGTCGCGCAGCCACAAAGAAGCGACCCGTAATTATGAGCTTGATACCACTATTTCTCATAAACGTAAGCAGACTGGGGTGATCCGTCGTATCAGTGTTTCCGTGGCTGTGGATTACACACAAACAGCTGGTGCGGATGGGCAAACCACCAGTGCACCGCGCAGTGCCGAGGAGCTCAACAATATTCGTCGCCTGTTACAAGGAGGCGTGGGTTTCGACATGCAGCGTGGTGATGCCTTAGAAGTCGTGAGTGTGCCCTTTGTACGTGAAGATCTGGGCGCAGTTGCTGAACTGCCACTGTGGGAGCAAAATTGGTTTATGAAGATAGTGCGTTTAGCACTGGGCGCATTAGTGATAATCGTGTTGATCATTGCCGTGGTTCGCCCCATGCTTAAACGACTTATCTACCCAGATGATACACTGGAAGAATACAATGAAGATGCGTTGAGTTCGGGTGTGGATATCGGTGATAGCACATTAGAGATGCTAAACAAAGATTTCGACTCGGCAGCGGTGGGCTTCTCCTCCGACGGGACACTGCAGTTGCCAGACTTACATGGTGATGAAGATCTCCTAAAAGCGGTTCGCGCCTTGGTTGCCAATGAGCCTGAACTATCCTCGCAAGTAGTTAAAGCATGGTTGAGTGAAGATGACTGAAGAACAACAGCAACTAACTAGCGGCTTCGATGTTGATAAACTCGAAGGCGTAGAGAAAGCAGCAATCCTGCTACTGAGCTTGTCTGAAGAGGATGCCGCGCAAATTCTTAAACACCTTGAGCCTAAACAAGTGCAAAAGGTGGGGATGACCATGGCCGCGCTTGATGACCTTAGTCAGGATAAGATCAGCGCTGTGCACAACCTGTTTATTGAGCAAATTCAGCAGTTCAGCACCATTGGCTTCCAATCAGAAGACTTTATTAAGAAAGCTCTGACGGCCGCATTAGGTGAAGATAAAGCGGCAAGCCTGATTGACCAAATTGTGATGGGCTCAGGTGCGAAAGGTCTTGATTCGTTGAAATGGATGGACTCCAAACAGGTGGCGAACATTATTCGCAACGAGCACCCGCAGATCCAAACCATCGTTTTATCTTATCTGGAGCCAGAGCAAAGTGCAGAAATTCTAGCCCAGTTCCCAGAAAAAGTACGACTGGATTTAACCATGCGGATTGCCAACCTCGAAGAAGTGCAGCCAGCAGCGTTGCAAGAGCTCAACGAGATTATGGAGAAGCAGTTTGCAGGTCAAGCTGGGGCACAAGCTGCGAAGATGGGCGGCCTGAAAGCGGCGGCCGATATCATGAACTACCTCGATACCAATGTCGAAGGCCAGTTAATGGACTCTATTCGCGAGCACGACGAAGAAATGTCGCAGCAAATTCAAGATCTCATGTTCGTTTTCGAGAACCTTATGGATGTCGATGACCGAGGCATTCAGGCCATCCTACGCGAAGTACAGCAAGATGTGCTGATGAAGGCAATCAAAGGCGCCGATGACGGACTGAAAGAGAAAATCTTTACCAATATGTCCAAACGGGCAGCCGATATGCTGCGTGACGACCTTGAAGCCATGGGCCCTGTGCGTATCAGCGAAGTGGAAGCGGCGCAAAAAGAGATTCTCTCTACGGCGCGACGCTTATCCGACTCCGGTGAAATTATGCTCGGTAGTGGTGGTGGCGAGGAGTTCCTCTAAGCCATGAGTGAGTCAAAATTACGTCGTGGGCAACGATTAGACGCCAGTGAGGCAGCCGATGAGCTGCTGCAGAACTGGCCTATTCCCGATGTCAGTGCAGATCCAAAGAAATACCAAGGGCGTTCAACCGCCTTTGGGACACCGCTCGAACAGCTTTATAAAAAGCATGTCGAGGAAGATGAGCATCGCGATGGCGAAGAGATCCTGACCCCTGAGGAGACCGACTTTCCTAAACTGACCCTTGAAGAGTTAGAGCAAATTCGCCAAGACGCATACGAAGAAGGCCTCAAACAGGGGCATGAGCAAGGCTACGTTGACGGATTTGATAAAGGTGCCAGTGAAGGCAAAGAAGCGGGGTTCCAAGAAGGGCTAAAGCAAGGCAAAGAGCAAGGGCTCGAAGATGCGAAGCCCATTATTGACGAACAACTGGAGGCGTTAAAAAGCACGTTAGAAGCGCTTGATGAACCTGCCAAACACATTGATGAGCAGGTTGAACATGAGTTGATTTTTCTCGCCAGCGAGTTAGCCAAAGCCATTACCTTGAGTGAGTTAAAAACCAACCCCGACACTATTTTAAATGCGCTTCGCGCGGCAACCGAAGCCTTGCCAAGTAATGAGGCAATGTGCCAAATCAGCCTCCATCCAGATGATTTAGCGATAGTGACGTCACACTTCAGTGATACCGAGTTGGATAATCGTCATTGGCAGCTACTAGGTGAGCCGACTTTGGCGCGCGGTGATTGTAAAATCAAGCAACAGCGTTCATCTATCGATTTCACATTAGGGTTGCGAATCCAACAAGTACTGGAACCGTTTTTGCACGACAGCGGTGTCCATGTGCGTGATGAGCCAAAATCATGACAACTTCATTAAGTGAGCGTTTGCACCAGCAGCGTAAACACATCCGTCAACCTCAGGTCGCGGTAGCGGGGAGCTTGACCCGCGTTGTTGGCCTGACCCTTGAAGCAAAAGGGCTGCAAGCACCGCTGGGTAGCCAGTGTCAGGTCGAAACGAACCAAGGCTTAGTCGATGCCGAAGTGGTGGGGTTTAACGACGACGTGCTTTATTTAATGCCCAATGACCGTATCTCTGGGGTGTTGCCAGGAGCCCGCGTTATCCCTCAACACAAGCAGCAAGGGTTGCCAGTAGGGATGAGCTTACTCGGGCGAGTGGTTGATGGTTTGGGGCGCCCTTTAGATGGACTCGGGCCACTGCGCTGCGAGGAGTTTACTCACTTTGCCAAAAACACCATCAATCCTTTAGCACGGCGACAAATAAGCCAACCCATGGACGTAGGCGTGCGTGCTATCAACTCTATTATCACCGTGGGTCAAGGCCAACGTATGGGCTTGTTTGCCGGTAGTGGCGTGGGTAAGTCGGTATTGTTAGGGATGATGACCCGAGGCAGTGCGGCCGACGTTATTGTGGTTGGCTTGGTGGGTGAGCGTGGCCGTGAAGTTAAAGAGTTCATCGAGGAAATCCTGGGTGAAGAAGGGCGTCGTCGTTCTGTGGTGGTGGCCGCGCCGGCTGATGCATCGCCATTGATGCGTCTAAAAGGTTGTGAAAGCGCCATCACTATTGCCGAATATTTTCGCGACCAAGGCCTCAATGTATTGTTATTACTTGATTCGGTCACTCGTTATGCCATGGCACAACGGGAGATAGCGCTCGCCGTTGGTGAACCACCCGCCACTAAAGGCTATCCCCCTTCGGTGTTTGCCAAGCTACCTGCTCTGATTGAGCGTGCGGGTAATGGCGGTGAAGGCCAAGGCGCCATTACTGCCTTTTTCACGGTGTTGTCAGAGGGAGATGATTTGCAAGACCCGATTGCTGATGCCGCACGAGCTATTTTAGATGGCCATATTGTGCTTTCACGAGAGCTTGCCGACAGTGGCCATTACCCGGCCATTGATATCGAAAAATCGATTAGTCGAGTCATGCCGCAAGTGGTCTCAGAGCAACATATGCAGCAAGCGCGGTTAATCAAGCAAGTGGTGGCAATGTACAATGAAAACAAAGACATGATCACCCTGGGCGCATACCAAAAAGGCACCGATCAGATACTCGATCAAGCCATTGATATGATGCCGCGTATTAATAACTTTTTACGCCAGGGAATGAAGGATGTGGTGCCTTACGATGAGTGTTTAACGTCGTTAGCCAATTTACTAGGGCAGGGAGGTAACCATGGCTAAGCTGGCGCTGCTTTATAAACTTGAATCGGATAAAGAAGAGAAGCTGCGTGCTGACTTTCTAGGCGCGCAACAGCACTGGCAGTCTCATCAGCAAAAGCTCAATGGACTTAACCAGTTTCGCCAAGAGTATTTTGCACAACTGACGCAAAAGGCACAGGCCGGTCTATCCAGCGCTGGGTTTAGTCACTACCAAAACTTCATCAGCAAAATAGACCAAGCTATTGAGCAGCAAACACAGGTGGTTGAAACTGCCCACAGAGTCACCGAGCAGCGCCAATCACAATGGCGTCAACAGCGGGTACGTACTGAAGCCGTAGCCAAGTTAATTGAAAAAGAAAAACTTAAGCAACAAGCGAAGTTAGCGAAAGCAGAGCAAAAAATGTTGGATGAATTCGCCACCAATCAGTTTTATGCCCGACGGCGTTCAGGCGAAACTGGTATGTAACTTGCTGTAATTTTCTAAAAGCTTAGTTAACCTTGCAAAGCGGCACTGCTTTGCCACCTTTGAAGGGGTCATATGATGACACAGGTAGAATCAGTAATTGTCCTTCCCCAATCGGGACAGAGCCAAGATAAGGGTGCATCATCCACTTACGATTCTGGTGAGAAAGAGTTTGCGCAATTCTATTCTCAAGAGCAGCAACGCCAAGACCGTGTGAAGCGCTCCCCAGAGGATGAAAAGCAGGCCATTGGTGGCTTTGTGGGTCAAAAAAGTGATTCAAAAGAGCCCCAAAAAAATACTCAAGAAACCGAACAAAGTGTTGATAAATCAGCGGAAAAGGTTAACGAGCAAAGTAGTGATAAAGAACCATCAGCAACGGTCTTGGATGGCGAGAGTGATGCAGCTGATGGCGCTGAGCCGCTTAGTAATACGGCGCGGCCTAGCGAAGAGGTGGCGCAGACCACTCCCATAGCTGCTAGTGAAGATGACTTTTATCAGCAACTTTTTGCGCAATTGTCGATGAGCACAGAGCTCTCTGCGGTTGCCAAAGAAGTGGGCAGTGCTCTTAATGGTACCGGGTTCAGTGATGATATTGATGTCGACTTTATTGCTAAGTTACCAATCGAGCTTAAACAATCGCTTGCCCGTTTAACGCCAGCACAGCGCAGTGAGTTGAGTGTGCAACTGCAGCAAATGGCCTCGGCAGCGGGGATAGACGCAAAAGCGTTGGCTAGCATAGAGACACAACTGAATCAGTTAGTGGCCACCCCAGGGCAATCTGGCCTGAGCGATGCTGAACGCATTGCCGCGCAAGCCAAAGAGTTATCCATGGCAAAAGCCAGTGAACAGGTTCAGCGTCCAGCCGAGAGTGTAGCAGCACGCAGTGCTGAGGATGCCAGCAAACTAAACAATTCAACTAAGGTTGCCAGTGACGTTCAGCAAGAACTGAATAAAGTACTCGCTGATGGCAAAACCCTTGGTGCAGAGGCTGCAAAGTCTGATGCAAAAAATAGTACCGCGAGCGCGGCGCCAGGGTCATTAAACCCAGAGCAACAGCAACGCCAATCCCAAACCCAGCATATATTGGCAGCAGCAAAAGTTGAAGCGGACCAAGGCGGACCCAGTGTCAGCAAAACGACCCAAGCAGCAGTTAATCCAATGTTGAGCGATGCACAAATGAAAGCGGCTCAGCCACAAGGGGATAAGCAAACTAATCTATCAGCGAGTAAATTCAGCGCCGAGCCTATGATTGAGTCAGGGGATAAGGCGGTTTCGCCAAGTAAAGGCACGCAAGGGGAGAACGCTCAGCCTTCAGCCAATGCTTTGAGCGCTCAGTCTAAAGTGACTCAGCTTGCCAGTGCCTTAGTGGCACACGCGCAAGGCAATACCGAGCTCAGCAGTGCAATTGAGGCGGACCTTGCACATTGGCAACAGGTGCAACAAGCCGCCATGCAAAGTACGCAGAACACCCAAGCTCAAGGGCAAACTCAGCGTATGGCGCTGGATCCTGCACTGCTGCAAGCAATTAATATCACTAAAAACGACGCCGCGCAGCAAATACAGCAGCGCGTGAATATGATGCTTAACCTCAATAACCAAGAAGCCGAAATCCGTCTTGATCCACCGGAGCTAGGAAGTATGCAAGTGCGGGTACGCAGTGAGGGAGAACAAGCACATGTTAATTTTGTAGTGCAAAATCAACAAGCTAAAGAAGCGCTAGAGCAGGCGATGCCGCGATTAAGAGATCTACTAGCGCAGCAGGGGTTATCTTTGGGTGATACCAACGTCGAGCAGCAAAATCAGCAAAGTGCGCAGCACGATGGTGAACAAGGTCAAGGCAGCGAGCATGGCCCATTGACAGAGCAAGCAAGCAATGATGAAAACCATGGCTTAGAGCAACAGCAGAAAAACGCGCCAATGGAACAAGGAATTGATTTCTATGCGTAATAACTATTGCTATTATACAGTTAAGTGATTCTATTCGAGGCAACCTATGGCCGATGATAAGCAAACCGACCTGCAAATAGAAGAAGGCGGCGGCTCAAAGAAAAAACTGATTATAATCATTGCTGTTGTAGTGCTATTAGTCGGTGGTGGTGCAGGCTATTTCCTGTTTGCTGGGGGCGACGACCCGGCGCCTGCTACACTGGAACAAGAGCAAGGCGGTGCATCAGAGCAAGGTGGTGCAGCACCGAGTGCACAGCTTGGCAGTGCATTGTATGTGGGCATGCCTCGTCCTTTCGTATTCAATGTACCGGGCGCTGCACGTGACCGCATAGTACAAATTAAAGTACAGCTATTAGTGCGTGGCGAAGGGAACGAAGAGGCCGCTAAAAAGCATATTCCACTTATTGAAGGCACATTATTAAGTGTGTTCGCCGGTACCAATGCCGATGAGCTAAGCACTGCAGCAGGTAAAGAATCTTTGCGTGATGAAGCGCTTACGCAAGTACAACAAGCCCTCGAAGGCGTAGAGGGTTCGAAAGTCGTAGAGCGAGTGCTCTTTACCGGCTTTGTAATGCAGTAAGGGGTAGATGTGAGCGACTTATTATCTCAAGACGAAATTGACGCGCTACTGCACGGGGTAGACGATGTCGAAGAAGAGGATACCTCCGAGGGTGCCAGTGCCAGTGGCGAGAGCGCGCTGCAGTATGACTTTTCTTCACAAGATCGTATTGTCCGTGGGCGTATGCCAACGCTTGAGATTGTCAATGAGCGCTTTGCCCGACATATGCGCATCAGCTTATTTAATATGATGCGTCGCACCGCTGAAGTGTCCATCAACGGCGTGCAAATGATTAAATTTGGTGAATATATTCACACCTTGTTTGTTCCCACCAGTTTGAATATGGTGCGCTTTCGTCCGTTAAAAGGCACCGGTCTGATTACTATGGAAGCGCGGCTGGTATTTATATTGGTAGACAATTTCTTTGGCGGTGATGGTCGTTATCATGCCAAAATTGAAGGTCGTGAATTCACGCCTACCGAACGCCGTATTGTGCAGATGCTGCTGAAAATCATCTTTGAGGATTACAAAGAAGCGTGGGCTCCGGTCATGGATGTGTCGTTCGAGTATTTAGACTCGGAAGTAAACCCGGCGATGGCCAATATTGTCAGCCCCACTGAAGTGGTGGTGATCAGCTCGTTCCATATTGAGCTTGATGGTGGCGGTGGCGACTTCCATATTGCCCTGCCATATTCCATGTTGGAACCCATCCGTGAGCTGCTTGATGCCGGTGTACAGTCTGATACTGAAGACACTGATTTACGCTGGTCTAAAGCTCTGCGCGATGAAATCATGGATGTTGAAGTCGACTTATCGACACGGTTATTAGAGGTAGACTTGAGTCTTGAGCAGATTATGGAGCTCAAAGCTGGAGACATTATTCCAGTAGAAATGCCTGAGCATATCACTGTGTTTGTTGAGGACTTACCGACCTTCCGCGCGAAGATGGGCCGCTCTCGGGATATGGTGGCATTGCAAATTAGTGAAAAGATTAAACGCCCAGAATCGGTGAAGTCGGAACTTCATGTGTTTACGAAAGGCGGTAAGAAGCTCGACTCAGATGCTGAATTAGCCGAGCTTGAGGAAGATCTGCATTTAAGTGAAGGCGTAGATTTAGATTGGTAAAAAGGTGCGCACATGCGCGCCTAGCAACAGAGGTTGTATGTAATGAGTGATGATCAAGATACCATGGATGAATGGGCCGCAGCCCTAGCCGAAGCCGAAGAAGGTGAACAAGGCGGTGGCGACGATGCCCAGGTTGCAGAGCTAGACGAGCTCTCCGAAGAGCGCGATGAGGTCACGCCAGAGGAAAAGCGTAAGCTGGATACCATTTTAGATATTCCGGTGACCATTTCTATGGAAGTGGGCCGTTCTAAAATCAATATCCGAAATTTGCTACAGCTTAACCAAGGCTCAGTGGTTGAACTTGATCGCGTTGCTGGCGAGCCACTGGATGTATTAGTGAATGGCACCTTGATTGCGCACGGTGAAGTGGTGGTGGTGAACGATAAGTTTGGTATTCGCTTAACCGACGTGATTAGCCAAGTAGAGCGGATCAAAAAACTACGATGAGAGCATTGGCCTCGCTTTTTGCCCTCGTGGCACTTCCCGTTTATGCGCAAAATGGTGCCGCCCAACCTGGCGCGGGGCTTAATCTCAATGTTATGTCTATGTTGTTGTCGCTGTTATTGGTGGTCGGGACAATTATCGCATTAGCTTATATGCTTAAGCGTTTTAATCCGAATATGGCCAATAATGACGATTTTAAAGTTATACGCACTTTGCCACTGGGGACTAAAGAGCGGCTACTGGTGGTAGAAATCGATAATAAGCAACATTTATTAGGCGTTACGCCAGGTGCCATCAATTACTTATATGAGCTGGAAACGCCGCTCAAAGAGCGCGAGATGGCGCCACTGGCAAAGCAACTCAGCCACATACTCAATACTAAAAAAAAGACCTAAGATAATGAAATACTGGCTAATACTTCTTTTTGCTATGCTTTTAAGCCCGACTGCTTTTGCAGAGCAGGGGCTTCCCGCCGTGACCGTAACCACCAATGCCGACGGCACGCAGGATTACTCAGTCACCTTGCAAGTATTAGCGATTATGACGGCGCTAAGTTTTATCCCTGCCGCCGTTATTATGATGACCTCATTCACCCGTATTATTGCGCCAAGCCATCGGCTTGCAACAAACCCCTTCGAACCAAGTGCTGCTGGGCATGTCTTTGTTTCTGAGTATTTTTATTATGGCACCGATATACAATCAGGTGCACGACCAAGCGATTCAGCCTTACCTAGACGAAGAAATGTCCTCTATGCAGGCGCTGGAAGCCGCTAAGCAGCCGATGAAGGCTTTTATGCTTTCACAAACACGGATAAAAGATTTAGAAACTTTTGCGCAAATAGCCGGTTATGAAAAACTAGACTCGCCAGCGGACACCCCTTTTATCGTGGTGATCCCCGCATTTGTCACCAGCGAATTGCAGACCGCGTTTATTATTGGCTTTATGTTTTTCATTCCCTTCCTGATCGTTGATTTAGTCGTGGCCAGTGTCTTGATGGCCATGGGTATGATGATGCTCTCGCCAATGATTGTCTCCTTACCCTTTAAAATTATGCTATTTGTATTAGTGGATGGGTGGTCACTGGTAATGGGCACCTTGGCACGTAGCTTTGGGTTGGGAGTGTAACAATGGAGCCGGGCATTTTTGTCGATATTCTCAGTGATGCTTTATTTTTGGTGATAAAGTTGGTGTCGGCGATCATTGTCCCTAGTTTGATTGTTGGTTTGATTGTTGCGGTATTCCAAGCGGCGACCTCAATCAATGAGCAAACCTTGAGCTTCTTACCTCGTTTGCTCGTCACCCTAAGTGCACTTATTATCGGTGGCCACTGGTTTACGCAGGAACTTATGGATTTCTTTAACCGCTTAGTGCTGTCGATACCTGAAATTGCGGGATAACCATGGAATACCCCTTTGCCGTCATTGTTCAGTGGCTAAGTGACTACTTACTTCCCTTAGTCCGTATACTGGCAATGTTGATGGTCATGGCAGGGATAGGGGCACGTAATGTCCCTTCGCGTATTAAGCTTGGCTTGGCCTTGGTGATTGCCTTTGTTGCGGTGCCGGTATTGCCTCCTACTCAGTTCACCAACCTGTTTTCGTTGGAAATGGTGTTTGTGGTGCTGCAACAGCTGCTCATTGGTGTGGCTATGGGCTTTGCCTCGCAGTTATTATTGAATACCTTCATTCTCGCCGGGCAAATCTTAGCAATGCAAACGGGCTTGGGTTTTGCCTCGGTGGTTGACCCCTCAAATGGCCTAAGCGTGCCGGCGGTGGGGCAGTTCTATTTAATTCTCACCACCTTATTATTTTTTGTTTTTAACGGTCATTTGATGATGATCCAAATGATTGTACACAGCTTTATCGCGGTCCCTATCGATGGCACTTGGTGGGCGGTTGATCACTACTGGGATATCGTTACCTGGGGTGGGTGGATGTTTACTACCGCTTTGGTATTGGCGTTGGCACCGCTGACTGCGATGTTGGTCATTAATTTATCTTTTGGCGTGATGACGCGAGCGGCACCGCAATTAAATATCTTCTCAATTGGTTTTCCCTTCACCCTAGTGGCGGGACTAACCATTATCTGGGCAACCTTAGGAAACTTCATGGCGCAGTTTGAGGCGCAGTGGTTACGCATGGTTGAGCTACTTTGCTCGATGGCAGGCTGTAGTCCTTAGGAGTTGTTATGGCAGAAGATTCAGGTCAAGAACGTACCGAAGAGCCCACGCCGAAAAAGCTACAAGAGGCGAAGAAAAAGGGCCAAATAGCACGCTCAAAAGAGTTGGGTACCACCTTTGTATTGATTATGTCGGCGGTTTCTTTGCTCATTTATGGCCCCGATATTGGTCGTGGTTTACACACAGTCATGAAGCGAATGCTATCGCTGAGTCGTAACGAAACTTATGACACTACGAAAATGTTTGCAGCATGGGGGGCGGTAGCAGATTCATTGCTCTATCCCATGAGCATGTTTGTACTGGTTATAGTTATCGCCGCGTTTATTGGTAATACCATGCTTGGAGGGTTTAACTTTTCATGGCAGGCGATGGCACCCAAAGCCAGTAAGATGTCGCCGATGAAAGGGTTCAAACGTATACTTGGGCCGCAAGCAGCAGTTGAGCTGATAAAAGCGCTGCTCAAATTCGGGCTAGTTGCAGCGTGTGCGGTGTTTTTGATCAAAATGTATTTTTACGAAATTCTGCATTTGAGTATCGAAACGCCACCGAACAATATAGCTCACGCGTTGGAAATTATTGCCTGGATGTTTCTAGCATTGAGTTGCACCATGATTGTTGTCTCGGCGGTGGATGTGCCTTATCAGGCGCACAATCACCATAAACAGTTGAAGATGACCTTACAAGAAGTTAAAGACGAGTATAAAAACTCCGAAGGTGACCCGCAGATCAAAGCGCGTATTCGGCGAACCCAGCGGGAAATGTCACAACGTCGGCAAATGCAAGATGTGCCTGATGCTGATGTGGTGGTAACCAACCCGACGCACTTCTCGGTAGCGATAAAATACGATACTGAAAAAGCCGGTGCGCCAATAGTATTGGCTAAAGGGGCCGATGAAATGGCCTTACAAATTCGTAAAATAGCCAAGGGGAATGACGTCCCGCTGGTAGAATCTCCAGTGCTAACACGGGCGCTCTATCATACCACCGAAGTAGGCGAACAAATTCCCGAGCAGCTATTTACCGCCGTCGCGCAAGTGTTGGCCTATGTGTATCAGCTGAAACGCTTTGAAAAAGGACGCGGTCGCCGACCGTCTAAACTGGCGGACAAACTACCTATTCCTGATGAATTCAAGTATTAACCAACTGAAATATAAGATATAAAAAACTGGCCTACTCCTTGCTTTAATGACTGCAGTGTCAATTTATTGCTGTAGCATTTATGGATTTTAAGGCCGTTCTCACCCAGCTTAATCGCGATAAAAAAGAATATGCAAAAGGCGTAGGTACGCCGTTGTTGGTGCTCGCCGCACTGGCAATGGTGGTATTACCTATGCCGCCATTTTTACTCGATATTCTGTTTTCGTTTAATATTGCGCTGGCCTTGGTGGTGCTGTTAGTTACGGTCTACACCATGAAACCGCTTGAATTTGGTATGTTCCCAGCGGTGCTTTTAGTCGCGACCATTATGCGTCTGGCGCTTAATGTTGCCAGTACGCGGGTGGTGTTATTAGAGGGCCACCAAGGCGGGGACGCGGCCGGTAAAGTAATTGAAGCCTTCGGCTCGGTGGTGATCGGCGGTAACTATGCCGTGGGTCTAGTTGTCTTTCTGATCTTAATTATTATCAACTTCGTGGTTATCACCAAAGGGGCCGGACGTATATCAGAAGTGTCTGCCCGCTTTACCCTCGATGCGATGCCCGGTAAACAAATGGCCATTGATGCCGATTTGAACGCGGGTTTTATCAGCGCCGAGCAAGCGCGGGAGCGGCGTGAAGAAGTCACCCGTGAAGCGGACTTTTACGGTTCGATGGACGGTGCCAGTAAGTTCGTAAAAGGCGATGCCATTGCGGGTATCGTTATCTTAGTGATTAATATCGTTGGCGGGTTATTTGTCGGTATGATCCAACATGACTTGAGCTTTTCTCAGGCCATGGAAGTGTACACCTTACTCACCATTGGTGATGGCCTCGTGGCGCAGCTGCCATCGCTGTTGTTATCAATCGGTACTGCTATCGTCGTAACTCGCCAAAATGAATCACACAATATGGGCGAGCAAGTTAAAACCCAGCTTGGCAATGACAAAGCACTGTGGATAGCATCCGGTATTCTCATCACTATGGGGTTGGTACCGGGTATGCCCCATGTGGCGTTTTTAGGCTTAGGTGGCTTACTTGGTTTTGTTGCTTATTATTCGCAAAAGCAGGCAAAGCTTGCTGCTGAGCAGGAGCAACAAGAAGCTGAGCAGGGCCCTGGCAGCAATGTTGCCACCCACGACGAACCAAAAGAATTGGGCTGGGACGATGTGCAGCAAGTCGATGTCATCGGTTTGGAGGTAGGCTACCGCTTGATCCCGCTGGTGGATCAGGCCCAAGGTGGAGAGTTGTTAAGCCGCATTAAAGGGGTCCGTAAGAAGCTCTCACAGGAACTGGGCTTTTTAGTGCCGCCCGTTCATATTCGCGATAATTTAGAGTTAGACCCTAATGCCTATCGTATTACCCTAATGGGCGTGTCCAGCGGTGATGGTGAACTCAGTCATGGTGATGAACTGGCCATCAACCCGGGTCAAGTCTTTGGCCCAATCAATGGTGTGGCGACTAAAGATCCGGCTTTTGGTTTGGATGCGGTGTGGATCAAACCAGAGCAAAAAGATGAAGCACAGTCTTTAGGTTACACCGTCGTTGATGCTGCTACGGTAGTGGCGACCCACATTAGCCAGTTACTCACTAATAACGCCTCACTGCTATTGGGTCACGAAGAAGTACAGAGTCTGCTTGATATGCTAGCGAAAAGCCATCCGCGTCTAGTAGAAGGTCTAGTACCAGATGTGTTACCGCTGACTACCATAGTGAAAGTGCTACAAAATCTCCTCAATGAAGGCGTTGCTATTCGCGATATGCGCAGCATAGTGCAAACACTCGTAGAGTATGGTCCGCGCAGCCAAGACCCAGATGTATTAACCGCAGCGGTACGTATTTCATTGCGTCGTTTGATTGTGCAAGATGCGGTTGGCGCTACGCCAGAAATTCCTGTCATAACATTGGCGCCTGAGTTGGAACAGATGTTGCATCAGTCGCTTCAGAACGCAGGAGATGAGGGTGCTGGCATTGAGCCAGGCTTGGCAGAGCGGCTACAGGCCTCTTTAAGCGAAGCCCACCAGAACCAAGAAATGTCGGGTGAACCTTCCATCTTATTGACCTCCGGGATGCTTCGTACAGTGTTATCACGCTTTGTGAAGCACACCATCCCAGGGCTGAAGGTGATGTCTTACCAAGAAGTGCCCGATGAGCGTCAAATTAAGATTGTTAGCTCCGTTGGACAGCAATAGATCGGAAAGCCGGTTGTGAGAGGGTAATATTATGAAAATCAAACGCTTTTTTGCTAAAGATATGCGTACAGCACTGAAAGAAGTAAAAGATGAGCTGGGTGTTGACGCGGTGATCATGTCGAACAAAAAGCTTGCAGATGGCGTTGAAATCGTTGCTGCTATTGACCATGAACGCCCAGCAGCCGCACCGAAAAGCGCTCCCCAGCAGCAAATGCAGCCCCGCGCCACTGAGCAGCGTATGGTACGCCCACAAACACGTACGCAACGTCCTGAGCCGCAAAGTCACAATGGTGTGGCTGATTCATTACAGGCGTTGTTAGAGCGTCAGAGTCCGAAACCAAAGAACGCTGCTCTCGCCGACATGTTTTCGCAATCAGGTATTGATATGAGCGCGCCTGAAGAGCCCGTTGAACAGCCTCAGCGTCGCGCTGCGCCGGCCAATAACTACGCTCCGCAGCCAACGCTGGCAGAGCCAACGCAAGCCCGCGCTGCAGCGCAGTCCATGGGTGATGATTTGGACGGTGACGGTTTTGATGAGCTACACCGCCAGCCCAATGATTCTGTACAGCAAGAGGCCATGGACAGCGAAGAGATCAGTGCCATGCGCGATGAGATGAATGCCATTCGTCAGCTTCTTGAACATCAAGTATCCGGCTTATTACACCAGGACCGAGCGCGCCGCGATCCAACTCGTGCCTGCTTTATCGAGCGCTTGCAGGGCATGGGTATCGACACTGAAGTGGCTGAGCAGTTGGTGCGTTATGTACCAGACGACGTATCGCGCAAGCAGGCGTGGAGTGCAGCCCTGGATATGGTGCAAAAGCAGCTACACACCACCAATAATGAGATTTTACGTCATGGCGGCGTATATGCGTTGGTCGGCCCTACTGGCGTAGGCAAAACCACGACGGTTGCAAAACTGGCCGCATTAGGGGCGCAAAAATATGGGGCTGACAAGGTTGCGCTGATCACCACGGATACATATCGTATCGGTGCTTACGAGCAGCTAGCAACTTATGGACGCATCATTGGTTGCCCTGTGAAGCAAGTAAAAGATGCCAATGAATTGGCCGATGTGCTTTATCAATTACGCAATAAACGTCTAGTATTAATTGACACTGCGGGAATGAGCCAGCGCGATTTACGTTTAAGTGAGCAATTAAACACGCTCATGCGTAGTACGCGAGTCGATATTCGTAGCTATTTAGTGCTCAGTGCCACAGCACAACATGAAGTGCTTCAAGAAACCGTAAGGCACTTCCAAAAAGTTGACTTAAGTGGTTGTATTTTCACCAAACTTGATGAAAGTCTAAGTTTAGGCGAGATTATTAGTGTAGCGATTCAAAATCGCTTACCAATAGGGTATCTTACTAACGGTCAACGCGTTCCAGAAGATATTCGCGTTGCTAACTCAGAAAAAATGGTTAGAAAAGCTGAACAATTGTTTATCAAACGCCAAAAAACACAAAAATCAGCGGCACCAGCAGGGCGCCAAACAGTGGCGTCTCAGGCAGTAGGAATGTATGATTAACACAGTGCACGATCAAGCAAGTGGCCTTCGAAAAATGAATCAAAACAATAGCCAAGGCGTAAAAGTAATCGCCGTGACCGGTGGCAAAGGGGGCGTCGGTAAAACCAATGTCTCTTTGAATTTAGCTATTGCCATGGGTCAGCAAGGCAAACGTGTCTTAGTGTTAGATGCTGACCTAGGGCTGGCAAACTGTGACGTTATGCTTGGTCTGCGTGTTGAAAAGAACCTTTCTCATGTTCTAAGTGGTGAGTGCGAACTGCGCGATATACTGGTAACTGGGCCTGCGGGCATTCGTATTGCTCCGGCAACATCGGGGTCACAGAGCATGGTTGAACTGAGTGCCGCAGAGCATGCAGGTTTAATCCGTGCGTTTAGCGAGCTCGATAACGACTTTGATGTCCTCATTGTCGACACCGCCGCCGGTATCTCCGATATGGTACTGAGCTTCTCGCGTGCTGCGCAAGATGTTGTGGTGGTGGTCTGCGATGAGCCAACCTCGATTACCGATGCCTACGCGCTGATCAAGGTGCTTAGTCGTGAACATGGCGTATACAAATTCAAAGTCGTTGCCAATATGGTGCGCAGCCAGCGTGAAGGGCAAGACTTATTTGCCAAACTCTCCAAAGTAACCGACCGATTTTTAGATGTGGCGCTCGAATTAGTGGCCACCGTGCCCTATGATGAAAACATGCGTAAATCAACGCGTCGCCAGAAAGCCGTCGTGGAGTTATTCCCTAACTCACCCGCTTCGGTATCGCTGAAAAGTCTCGCTGGCAAGGCACTAAAATGGCCAACCCCTAATCAACCATCGGGGCATTTGGAGTTCTTCATTGAAAAGCTGGTCAATAATTAACTGTTGTTCGGATTTATGAATAAAGTGGCTGGATATCAAGATCAATTACAATTAAACACTCTGGTCGAGCGCCATGCCGCGCTGGTCAAGCGTGTTGCATGTCATTTGCTGGCGCGACTGCCAGCGAGTGTGCAGCTCGATGATCTCATTCAGTCCGGCATGATTGGCCTCATCGAGGCATCAAAAACCTTTGACGCCAGTAAAGGCGCCAGCTTTGAGACGTTTGCTGGTATTCGTATTCGTGGTGCGATGCTTGATGAAGTACGACGGGGAGATTGGGCTCCACGATCGGTACATCGCAATAGCCGCGCTGTAGCTACCGCTGTACATGAATTGGAAACCTCCCTAGGTCGGGAACCAAAGGATGTTGAAGTAGCTGAAAAACTTGATATTTCGCTCGATGAATACCATCATATTTTAAACGATGTTAATTGCTCTAAAGTGCTCGGTATCGAAGACTTAGGTGTCGATGAAGATGTACTCACCCCGAGCAGTGAACAATCTCAAACGGGGCGGCCCTATACCAGCGTTCACAACGAACGCTTTAACCAAGCATTAGTAGCGGCAATTAATTCTCTCCCCGAGCGTGATGCATTGGTATTATCGTTGTACTATAACGATGAAATGAATTTAAAAGAAATTGGGCAAATACTGGACGTAAGTGAGTCCCGTGTGAGTCAGATACATGGTCAGGCAATGATTAAGCTCAAAGCGAAAGTCAATGACTGGGTCAATTAGTAGTAAGAATAAAGGTTCATACCTCACTGGAGGATACTTTGGATAAAAACATGAAAATTCTCGTGGTCGATGACTTTTCCACTATGAGAAGAATCATTAAAAACCTATTGCGTGATTTAGGCTTTACCAACGTGCAAGAAGCGGACGATGGTAGTACCGCGCTGCCCATGTTGCAAAACCAAGAGTTTGACTTTGTGGTTACCGATTGGAACATGCCAGGTATGCAGGGTATCGATTTGCTCCGTGCAATTCGCGCCGACGACAGCTTAAAGCACATTCCAGTACTGATGGTAACTGCAGAGGCGAAGAAGGAACAAATCATTGCCGCTGCCCAAGCTGGCGTGAACGGTTACATCGTTAAGCCCTTTACCGCAGCTACATTAAAAACCAAGCTGGATAAAGTATTTGAGCGCTTAGGTTAACCGAGAAGGAGAGGTTTATGTCAGCTCCCGCTGCACCTCACATTACCCTAGAGCAAGCCAAACAGCTTGTATCGTTTCTTGAGCAAGGTGAGCAGGAGAAAGCCGATCAGCTGATCCTCGATGCAGCCTCCAAGGAACAGTCCGAACTGTTTGCTGAGGTTGGCAAGTTGACGCGGCAACTTCACGAGTCGTTGAAGAATTTCCAACTCGATACGCGCTTGAACGACCTCACGCAAGAAGCCATTCCCGATGCTAAGCAGCGTCTTAATTACGTGATGGAAATGACCGAGCAGGCGGCAAATAAAACCATGGATGCCGTGGAAGCCAGTTTGCCCATCGCTGAGCAGCTATCCACTGAACTACATCAAATTAAACCCATTTGGGATAAATTGATGCGTCGCGATCTCGAATTAGGTGAGTTCAAGCAGTTGTGTCATCAGCTCGATAGTTTTATGAACCGCTCTCAAGGCAGTACAGTGGAGCTGCACGACCTTCTTAACAATGTGCTGATGGCGCAAGACTACCAAGATTTAACAGGGCAGGTAATTCGCCGCGTAATCGAGCTGGTGCGCGAGGTAGAAGACAGCCTTATTAATTTATTAACTGTGTTTGCGGGCAACGAAGGTGAAGAACTGGTGGTTGAACAACAAAAAGCAAAACCAGCTGTGAACGCAGAAGGTCCAGAAGGGCCAATTATAGACACAGAATCACGTGATGACGTGGTCTCAGGCCAAGATGAAGTAGACGACTTGTTGTCTAGTTTAGGCTTCTAAAGAGGAGAGCGGCTGCATGAGCTTTGAAGTAGATGAAGATATTTTACAGGACTTTTTAGTCGAAGCAGGTGAGATATTGGAGCAGCTCTCTGAGCAGTTAGTAGAGCTTGAAAATAACCCTGATGATAAAGACTTGCTCAACGCTATCTTCCGGGGCTTCCACACTGTTAAAGGGGGAGCTGGGTTCCTTGGCATGAATGAGCTGGTAGATGCCTGTCATGGTGCTGAGAATGTGTTTGATATTCTGCGCCAAGGTAAGCGCCAGGTTACTTCTGAACTGATGGACGTGATCCTGCAAGCGCTCGATACAATTAACGACATGTTTGCGCTTATTCAAGCACGAGAGCAGCCGCAACCTGCAGACCCTGAGTTACTTGCTGTATTGCATAAACTGAGCGAACCTGAATCCGAAGATGAGGCACCTATTGCTGTGCCTGAACCTGCCGCAACTCCGAGTGAACCTGTTGTTGAACCCGAACCTGTGCCTGAAAATGTCGCATCAGGGGCCGATGATTTTGGCGATGATATTTTGTTCGATGCGCCAAGTGCTGGCAGTGACGAAGGCGAAGCGATTGACGAAATCACCGAAGATGAATTCGAAAGTTTGCTCGATGAATTGCACGGCCAAGGCAAAGGCCCGTCTGTGGGTGAAGGGTCAGCGGATGCTGGGACATCCGGTAATGATGAAGATATTACCGATGATGAGTTCGACTCGTTACTAGACGAATTACATGGAGCAGGCAGCTTTGGTGCCATTAGCGATAATGGCTCCACGCCGAGCGCCGAAGAGCAGGGAGCTGCGCAGCAGAGTGCACCGACTACATCGGGCCAATCAGAGTCGGCCAGTGGTGATGATGAAGACATTACCGAAGATGAATTTGATGCGCTGCTTGATGAGCTGCACGGCAAAGGCAATGCGCCTAAAGCAAGCTCGGCAGAAGCTTCGCCAGCGCCGGTTGAAAAGCCTGCGGCGCCAGTAAGCCAAAGTAAAGCTAAAGACACACCGCCGGCAACGCCAGCGCCTAGTCAAGCGCCAGCGGCCGCAAAACCAGCGCCGAGTACGGCGAAGGGGAGCACCCCGCCTAGCAGTGGTGATGCCAAAAAACCGGCACCTAAAGCCGCGCCACCGCCACAAGCAGAAACGACAGTGCGCGTCGATACCAAACGACTAGACCAGATCATGAATATGGTGGGTGAGTTGGTATTGGTACGTAATCGTCTTATTACCTTAGCGAATAATAACAACAGTGAAGCTATGGGTAAGGCTATCTCAAATCTTGACGTGGTCACCGCCGACCTACAAGGTGCGGTGATGGCAACTCGGATGCAGCCAATTAAGAAAGTATTTGGCCGCTTCCCACGTGTGGTACGAGACCTTGCCCGCAGCTTACAAAAAGATATTTCCTTGGTCCTTGAAGGGGAAGAGACTGATTTAGATAAAAACCTTGTCGAAGCCCTAGCTGACCCACTCGTGCACTTAGTACGTAACTCAGTGGACCACGGTATTGAGATGCCTGATGTTCGAGAAGCAGCAGGTAAACCTCGCACCGGTACGGTGCGCTTATCGGCTTCTCAAGAAGGCGACCACATTCTCCTGAGCATCCACGATGATGGCGCTGGGATGGATGCCGAAAAACTGAAAAAAATTGCTATTAGCAAAGGGGTTATTGATCACGACCAAGCCGCTCGTTTGAGTGACACGGAAGCCTATAACCTTATCTTTGCACCTGGATTCTCCACCAAAGAGGAAATTTCTGATATTTCTGGGCGTGGTGTGGGTATGGACGTGGTGAAAACCAAGATCAGCCAGCTTAACGGCACCATTAATATCGACTCACAGCTCGGTGTTGGTACCCGTCTAGATATCAAAGTACCGCTGACGCTTGCTATTTTGCCAACGCTGATGGTGATTGTGGGTGAACAAACTTTTGCTCTGCCATTGGCGGCTGTTAGTGAGATTTTCCACCTTGATTTGACCAAAACTAACATTGTCGATGGCCAGCTCACCATTATTGTGCGTGAAAAAGCCGTACCACTATTTTATTTAGAGCATTGGTTAGTCAAAGGTGCGGACCGCACCCAACGTAAAGCCGAAGGCCATGTCGTTATCGTTCAAATTGGTACTAAAA
The DNA here is from genome assembly GCF_022347865.1 of Pseudoalteromonas sp. CNAT2-18.1. Taxonomy (NCBI): domain Bacteria; kingdom Pseudomonadati; phylum Pseudomonadota; class Gammaproteobacteria; order Alteromonadales; family Pseudoalteromonadaceae; genus Pseudoalteromonas; species Pseudoalteromonas sp. CNAT2-18.1. Next base: position 249,101 of record NZ_JAKRFR010000004.1, read on the forward strand.
AGGTTGGCTTTGTGGTGGATTCGCTGATTGGTCAAGAGGAAGTAGTCATAAAGCCTCTGGATGCGCTGCTGCAAGGCACACCAGGTATGGCCGGGGCGACAATTACCTCAGACGGTGGCATAGCCTTAATTCTAGACGTGCCAAGCATGCTAAAACATTACGCTGGGCGTTCCAGCGTTAACTAAAATCGAGTATTAAATGGCTGTCAAAGTTCTAATAGTTGACGACTCAAGCTTTTTTCGTCGCCGGGTTACTGAAATTCTTGAAGGTGATGCCAATATCGAAGTCATTGACGCAGCTGTCAATGGCGCCGATGCGGTGGAAAAAGCAGTTAAGTTACGCCCAGATGTGATCACCATGGATGTGGAAATGCCAGTGTTAGATGGTATTTCTGCGGTGAAACAAATCATGGCGAAATCGCCAACACCTATTCTTATGTTTTCCTCACTGACGCGTGAAGGAGCCAGTGCCACACTGGATGCACTTGATGCCGGGGCATTGGATTTCTTACCGAAAAAGTTTGAAGACATCGCGCGCAACAACCAAGATGCGATTGAGATACTTCGACAAAAGGTGCGCGAGCTAGGACGTCGTCGTCTTTCGCGTTTTAATCGCCCAACGACCTCAACAACAGCACCGTCACCGGCGCGCCCCAGTGTCACCGCACGCAGTTCAGCGCAACCTGATAGAAGCTTTAACCAAGGAGCTTCGACTCGGCCTCAAAGCGCTAGCCAATTCAAGCCCAGCGGCAAAAAGTACAAGTTGGTGGCTATTGGCACCTCGACCGGGGGGCCTGTGGCACTGCAAACGATTCTGACTAAGCTGCCAGCCAATTTTCCTCATCCTATTTTGCTTATTCAGCATATGCCGGCCGCATTCACTCCTGCGTTTGCGCAGCGCTTGAATAACCTTTGCAAAATCAAGGTAAAAGAAGCGCAACAGGGAGACCGTTTGCAACCTGGAACGGCGTATCTTGCACCAGGTGGTCAGCAAATGATGTTTGATGGCCGCGCTCAACAGCAAACTCTGAAGGTATTTCAAGACGACAACCCAAGGATTACTTATAAACCCAGTGTTGATGTTACTTTTGCCAGTAGCGCAAAAGCATTCGGCGGTGATGTATTAGCCATTGTGCTGACCGGGATGGGTGCTGATGGTCGCGAAGGTGCGCGGATGCTTAAACAATCAGGCTCACGGGTTTGGGCGCAGGACGAGCAGTCTTGTGTTGTGTATGGCATGCCGCAAGCGATAGCCAGTGCCGGTTTGCATGACCACCAAGTGGCTCTTGACGATGTTGCCGCGCATTTACTCAAGGAAGTCGGCTGTGGATAAACTTTCCATAATTGGCCTTGCTGTTGCCATTATCGCCATTACCTTAGGCTATAGCCTCGAGGGCGGTATGGTTTCAGGGCTAATTGATGGACCGGCACTGATCATTGTCCTTGGCGGCACTTTAGGTGCCGTGATGTTGCAATCGCAACTAGCGACCTTCAAAAAGGCCTTGGGAGTCTTTAAGTGGGTATTTGTTCCCCCGTTTTATGATACCCAAGCTGGGATTGAGCAAATTAAATCGTGGGCCAGTACCGCACGTCAAAAAGGGTACCTGGCTCTTGAGGAACAAGCACTCGTAAGTGAAGACCCTTATGCCGCTAAAGGCTTAAGCTTGCTGATTGATGGCTCTCATGAGCAGCGCTTGCGTGACACCCTAGAAATCGAGCTTATGTTAGAGCGCGAGCGGTTGCTAGATGCAGCTCGTGTTTACGAGGCCATGGGAGGATATGCGCCGACCATTGGTATTTTAGGGGCTGTGCTCGGGCTCATTCAGGCGATGGCATACATTAGTGAGCCCGATAAATTGGGTGCTGGGGTCGCCACCGCATTTTTGGCCACGATTTATGGCGTGGGCTTTGCCAACTTGTTATTCCTGCCCGTTGCCAACAAGCTAAAGCAAGTGATTGAAGAAAAAATGCTCTATCATGAGCTCATCGCTGAGGGCATCATGGCAATGCAGCAGGGAGAGACGCCCGCAAATATAGAGTTGAAACTCGAGGCTTACTGCGCTGAGCGCCATGTTAGTGCAGGGTACTAATATGATGCGTATTCGTCACCGCCGAGGTCATGTAAAGGAGTCGCAACACACCCACCGTTGGCTTGTTTCTTACGCTGATTATATGACCATTATGTTCGCCTTGTTCGTGGTCATGTACGCGATTGCTATCAATAAAAAAGACGAAGAGTTTGCTATTTTCTCGCAGACGTTGGAGCAATTTTTTGACCGTGCTACCCAAGTGACTCAACCCATATTAACTGAGCAGCAGCAATCCACAGGGGACGGTGTGTTGCAACAACCACTGCCCGTCAATGACAATGTGTTAGAAGGTGAGAGTATTGTCAAAGAGCCTATTCGTGGCTCAAAGTTGATTCCAGAGCAAGCAGACGTGAGTCTTATCGAGCAAAAAGAGCTCGGAGAGCCTTTAGAAACTTTGTTAGATAAGTTAACTGGCACTTTGCTTAATGAAATTCGCCAAGGTGATGCACAGCTCCAACTGAATGAGAATTGGCTTACTATTGAGATGAGTTCGGGGCTGCTTTTTCCAAGCGCCAGCGCCACAGTGACGAATCGCGCCGAACAAGTGGTGGCTCGTATTGCTGAGATTATTTCGCCAATGCGCAATTACTTGCGTGTGCGTGGCTATACCGATGACCGCAGTATCAATAACGAAATGTTTCGCTCCAATTGGCAGTTATCAGCGGCACGTGCAGCGGCGGTAGTCAAAGAGTTGCAAACCCTGGGCATAAACCCTGCGCGAATGGCGTTGGAAGGGTATGGGCAGTACACCCCTTTTGCTGACAATGATACTGCCCAAGGGCGGGCGCAAAATCGTAAAGTGGTCATCGCAATTTCAAAGTTTGCCTTGCCTCTGCAAGAGACCCCGCAACAAGACAGTGCCGTTGAATCAGTTGAGCCCGCAGTGGAGCAAGAGCTGCCAAGCACTGACAATACAATAAAAATAATACAACTACCCCATGGCGGTATTCGTATTACGACGCGCAATGAGGAACAGCAATAATGAAGGTATGGACGGTCGCGAACCAAAAAGGCGGGGTGGGTAAAACCACCACAACGGTGTCTTTAGGCGGTCTATTGGCTGAACAAGGAAAGCGTGTCTTATTAATTGATACCGACCCTCACGCGTCGCTTACCTACTATTTTGGTATTGATTCAGAGGCCATCGAAGTGAGTGCTTACGATGTTTTCACTCGCGGTAAAAATATGGCGAGTGAGGAAATACTGCAATCGCTGTGTCCATCCGGTGTCGAAAATATTGATATTCTGCCGGCTACCATGGCCATCGCCACGCTTGATAGAAGCATGGGTAATAAAAACGGCATGGGGTTAATACTTAAAAAGGTATTAGCGAAAATCAGCGAACATTATGATTATGCCATTCTCGATTGCCCGCCGGTACTTGGGGTGTTAATGGTGAACGCGTTGGCAGCAAGCGAGCGCGTACTCATACCTGTGCAAACTGAGTTTCTTGCGCTCAAAGGACTAGATCGCATGATGCGCACGATGGAACTGATGCAGCAAAGTGCACAAACCTATAGCTATCAATACACGGTGGTCGCGACTATGTATGATAAGCGCACTAATGCCTCTTTGGATGCATACAAAAAACTGCGCGCTACGTATCATGACAGTGTTTGGCCGGGTGTGATCCCCATTGATACCAAGTTTCGCGATGCCAGCCTTGCGCAGCAGGTGCCTAGTAAGCACTGTGCTAAGGCGCGAGGCGTACAAGCCTACCGTGCGCTCTTAGACTATTTGCAAAACAAGCAGGTGGATGCATGAGTGGTCCTAATGAAAAGGTGATGAAGGAGTACCTCAGTGCGCTACTTAAAGAAGAAGCAGAGCCTAGGCGGGTAGCTAAGCCAGTCATCACTGAATCCCCTCAGGCAAATAAACTTGAGCCACTTGAAAAGTTACTTGCGCAGGCAGAGCAGCAAGCACAGGCTCGCGAGCAACAGCAACAGCAACAGCAACAGCAACAGCAACAGCAACAGCAACAGCAACAGCAACAGCAACAGCAACAGCAACAGCAACAGCAACAGCAATCCAGCGCGCACGTTGAGGATATTGCTCGGGCAATTAATAAGGCAAAACCTGCATCCTCAGGCACTAAGCTGCGCGCGCCACAGGCGGCGCGAGAAGAATATATGCAGGGCGAATTTCAGGCGCTTTTTTTTGACGTGGCTGGTTTGCTATTAGCAGTGCCTCTGAAATCTCTCGGTGGTATTCACCAGATTGGTGAAGTAAACCAATTATTCGGGAAACCACCTTGGTTCAAAGGGGTGATGTTAAACCGCGATGAAAAAGTCAGCCTTGTGGACACCGCCCGCTGGGTAATGCCAGAAAAATATGACAAAAACTTGGAACAGGCATTAAACTATAAGTATGTGATAATGCTTGGAGAATCTCAGTGGGGATTAGCCGCTGAGAATTTGATCAACAACGTAACCTTGAAAAGTGAAGACGTAAAGTGGCGACAAAGCCATGGTAAGCGTCCGTGGCTTGCTGGGGTTATAAAAGAAAAAATGTGTGCTTTAATTGATGTGGATAACCTGCAACTGCTTTTAGAGCAAGGGTTAGACAGTCAGGCTGAGTAATCAGGCACAAACTAATTGGTAACCAAGGCCGATTCATGACAGACGGCGTTATGGAGCTAAGTATGAGCGAAGAAAGAATAGTATCAGCGAAAGATGTAGACAGCAGTGATGAGGTACTGCAATGGGTCACCTTCCGGTTAGAGGAAGAAACCTATGGTATCAATGTGATGCAGGTACAAGAAGTACTTCGTTATACCGAGATCGCGCCCGTGCCCGGTGCACCCAGTTATGTCCTGGGTATTATTAACTTGCGAGGCAACGTGGTTACCGTGATTGATACCCGTTCACGCTTTGGGTTGGTTGACGCTGAAGTCACTGACAACTCTCGTATTGTGATTATCGAAGCGGAAAAGCAGGTTATTGGTATTTTGGTCGACTCGGTCGCTGAGGTGGTGTACCTGCGCAGCTCCGAAATCGACAGTGCGCCCAACATTGGTACAGAAGAGAGTGCTAAGTTTATCCAAGGGGTCTCAAACCGTGACGGTGAGTTACTGATTTTGGTGGATCTAAACAAACTACTCAGTGACGAAGAGTGGGACGAGTTAAGTAATATCTAAGTAATGAAAGACCCGAATCTGCTGTATATGATAGCCGCTAGCATAGTGTTATTGCTGGCGGTTTTAGTAATAGTGTTGTGGTTACGTACGTCGCAATTAGCGCGGCAAATGCGGGCACTGCGACAAAACATGGACACTGAAAAACAGGCGTCATCACAAACGCAAATTTTGCGTGCGGAGGTCAGTGAGTTGCGCACAGCATTGGCAAATATGAGCAACCGTATTGGCCAAATTCAACAGCGCACCGAAGAAGTGGCGCAACAGCAAGACACTATTCGTGAAGCAGACCCGCAAGCACGAATCTACTCTCGAGCAGTAAAAATGATTGAGCTAGGTGCGCCCATGGAAGAAGTCATGAGCGAATGTGAGCTACCTCGGGCAGAAGCTGAGTTACTGTTCTCATTGCATCAGAAAAATTAAGCTTTCACATTGAGCTTATTGCTAAAGTTCTGCCATCCAGGTGGAAACTTACCACGTAATACATAGGAAAAGGCAATAAGCTCAGCAATCACATAATAAAGCTCTTTGGGGATTTCTTGGCCTTGATCGAGCTTTTCTAAGGTCTTCGCTAAATCAGCATCTTGGTGAATTAAAATGCCTTGTTCTTGCGCTGCTTCGATAATGTGCTCGGCTAACTCGCCAAACCCTTTGCTCGACACGGTTGGTGCACTGCCATGCTCGTAGAGCAATCCAATGGCACTGCGTTGGGTTGATGATGTCATACTACACCTTTAAATTAACGATACTATGACGGCGATAAAACTGCCGCCACTGTTGTACTTGTTGCTCACTCACCTGCTCAACCTTAATGGGCGCAACGCCGAGGCCGTGACTTTGCAGCTTGCGTCTTAGTGTTTCACTGTGTTCGTTAGCAAGGTGGTGCAAAGCCTGAGAGCTGGCGCGAAGTTCACAATTGAGGGTTTGCTTACACAAGTGCGCCTGCACACTGAGCTCGCCCAATTTAGGGTAGTCAAATTGCATACGCACAAACCACACGTCTTCGCCCTTGCCTTGTTGGCTCTTTTCTTTGTAGCGACCAATACTTAGCTGCGTTTGCCCTGCCTCAGGTGGCAAACGCATAGGTAAAAACAGCTGTACCAAAGGGTTAGAGTCTTGCTGCGTTGTTAATTGTGGAGCGCTTGACTGGGGCGTCATACTTTGTTTAATGGCTGCTAAATCGCCGCCTAATGCTTGCGCCCCCGCACTTTGCAGCTGTTGCAATACTTGCTCAGCAGCAGAAGCTGGCGCTTGCGGTGTTTGAGCTAAAAGTAGGTTTATCAGTGGCATCAAGGCGCTTTGGCTGTGAGTCGCCATCGTGCTTGGCAGCTGTTGCAGGCTCTGAGCGCCCAACAGTGATAGCAAAAGAGTATCGATTTGAGCTGTGACGCTTGCACGGTATTGGCTAACAGGCTGTGACCAAGGCTGCAATTGGGCTCGCAACTGATTGACTGTGTTGGCTGCCGGAGTATGCGGTCCAACCATTTTACTAAAAGCTTGATTGACGAGTTGCTGTAGCTCTTTAGGCGCGTTTTGCACCAGAGTGTCTAGATTGGCAAGGTGATGGGTCAAGCTATGCTGTGCTGTATAAGGCTTTATTAATGGTGCCATTAACGCCTTGCTGAGAGGCAAGGAGAGTACTTGTTGTGCCCCTGATACCGTTTCTGTAGCAGCCCCAGACACCAAGGTTGCTTTTACCGTATGCTGCATCTGTGCGGTTAATGCTAATAGCGGCGACTGACTGCGAAGGGTACTAAGCAAGGCGCTCACCTCAACGCCCGGGCTTAATGGTTGCCCCATGGCGTTGTGTCTTGCCGCGCCATTAAAGGCGCTGAGTGACACCGGTTCAAGCCTTTTCGGCGTATCAAGTAGTACCGTACTAAGCAGTGGCTTTGCAGCACTTTGTAATAACTGCTGAGCACTTGCGAGTGAATTGATACTTGGCGCACCTCGCCCTTGCTGCCAAGACTGTAATTGTTGCTTAGCATGCTGCCATAACGAGGTGCTTGCTTTGTTGTCTGTTACCGGCCTATCACCGAGTTGCTGTGTTGCCGAGGAGGCCGTGATGCTGCTTTGAGTGTCCACAATCACTTGTGGGCGGGCAACGTGTAAGTCAATACGCGGCAATTGCAGTTTGAGTTGTAACGCAGGTGATGTTGGCGCCCCCCCCAGGCTTGTTGTGAGGCCCTGAGTTGGCAGTTGAGCCGATACGGTTCGGTTTATCGGCAAGGTCAATATGGCTTTATTCGCTTGGCCACCGACCAGGTTGAGCTGAGCATGCTTACCATCGGGACGAGGTAGCAACTGCAAGTTCATCGGTGTCTTTAGCAGCATGGCAACGAGCTTTTGTTGGCTCATCGGCAGTGGTAATTGGCTCCCTCCACTAAGCGGTAAGTGGGCCTGTATCTTTCCTTTCACTAACTGAACGATCAAGGATGTCGGCGATGGCTGAGCGTTAATTATCTCGGCACTGGATTTATTTAAATGCAAACTGGCATTAAGCGCCGGTATTGATAACGCTGCTTTGTCAGTTAATTGCACTGTTAGTGCCAAACGCGTTGGGCTCACAACTTGGCCCTGACCATTGGTTAAGGCTGCGCCAAGCAAACGCATTATATCCTGAGCGGAGCTAAGCGGTAGCGAGGTTTTGCTGGGCGTTAATTGCAGTTGTCCTTGAGCATTAAGTTGCACGGTGCCTTGCTCAATAGTCAATGGTAGCGGCCCCTTTGGTGCTGATTGCAGGGGAACCTCGAGGGTCCGCCATTGACCTTGCAGCTGAACTTGCATTGTTGCTTTGTCAGCGCTGATATGAACATTTTTAACCGCCAAGGGCTGCTCAGTGGGCAGCGTGAGTGTCTTAGCCTGCTGCGTATCACCAGCGATGCTCAGCGTTTGTGTGTGATGAATTAAAGGGGCAGATGGGCCCGACATATTACCCCCGAAACAAGATCAAAGTTTTGCCCGCAATTTTTCGCATTAGCATAGCATTATGGTAGACTATCGCCCAATTTTAAGCACTGAGAATGTCTGTTCGTGTTACACGTTGACGCAGTCACTTGCATTAAGCAAGAGCGATGCCTGTTTGAAGACCTTAGCTTTTCAATAAACGCTGGGGAGATCATGCAGTTAGAGGGGCCTAATGGGGCTGGGAAAACCTCTTTATTGCGCATTTTGGCGGGCTTTTCAGAGCCTATGCAAGGGCAAGTGCGCTTTATGCAAAAGTGTATTCGCCGTGACTACGAAAACTATGCGCAACAAGTGTTGTTTATTGGCCATAAAACAGGTGTAAACACACAGTTAAATGCATTAGAAAATTGTCAGTTCTGGCTTGATACTCACGGACTGAAAACCGACCTCAATATTTATGAGGTGCTGAGCAATCTTGGCTTAGTAGGACTAGAAGATGTTCCGGTGCGGCAATTATCAGCTGGCCAACAGCGCCGTGTTGCCTTGGCTCGGTTATGGCTCAATGATGCCAAACTGTGGTTTTTAGATGAGCCATTCACTGCCGTAGATAAAAAAGGCGTGGCATTATTGCAACAGCGTTTCGCTCAGCATTTGGCCCAACAAGGGGCGATTTTACTCACCAGTCACCAAGACTTGACCGCGCACTTTTCTCACCTCAGTAAGTTGCAGTTGGAGTATCGCATTTAATGATTCAGCAGCACTCCTACTGGCGAGTTTGGGCCAGCGTATATAAAAAAGATGTGCGTCTTGCCTTTCGCCAGCGCAGCGATATTGTTAATCCGCTGCTGTTTTTCTTAATCGTGATTACACTGTTCCCACTTGGCGTGGGTCCTGAGCCAAACTTATTGGCACGCATGGCGCCGGGTATTATTTGGGTCGCTGCTTTACTAGCGACGATGTTGGGTCTGGATAAAATGTTCCGAGATGATTACCTAGATGGTACTTTGGAGCAGTTATTATTGTCGCCATTCCCTTTGTCGCTCAGTGTGTCGGCAAAAATTGCAGCGCATTGGACCATTACAGGCTTGCCAATGGTGTTATTAACGCCACTGTTCGCATTACTAATGAATTTAGAAATGCAGGCCCTCAATGCAACGTTGTTAACGTTGCTTATCGGTACTCCATTATTAAGCTTGATCGGGGCGATCGGCGCGGGGTTAACCGTGGGTTTGCAAAAAGGGGGAGTGTTACTCAGTTTGTTGGTCTTACCGCTGTACATTCCCGTATTGATTTTTGCGACTTCCGCCATTGATACAGCCAGCATGTCGTTGGCTTATGGCGGTCAGCTCGCAATCTTAGGTGCATTTCTTACCGTCGCCATCGTGCTTGCGCCTATTGCCGTTTCATCAGCATTGAAAGTGAGTATTAACTAGTATGTGGAAGTGGTTACATCCCTATGCCAAGGCCGAGCGGGCCTACACGCTGTGTAACACACTGTTGCCGTTTTTTGCAGTGGTTACCGTGATATGCATGATCTTAGGTTGGGTTTGGGGGTTGGCTTATGCGCCGGCCGATTACCAACAAAAAGACAGCTATCGCATTATCTTCATTCATGTACCGTCGGCTATTTGGTCGATGGGTGCTTATTCGTCGATGGCCATTGCCGCCATCGTCGCGTTAGTATGGCAAATTCGCAATGCCCAACTGGCGGTGATTGCTATTGCGCCGGTGGGTGCGGCAATGACGGTGATTGCATTATTGACCGGCGCCGCGTGGGGTAAACCTATGTGGGGTACTTGGTGGGTATGGGATGCACGCTTAACCTCAGAGCTCATCCTGTTGTTTTTATACCTAGGGGTCTTGTCTTTGTACCATGCCTTTGAAGACAAACGTGCCGGAGGCAAGGCAGCGTCTATTTTGGCCCTTGTCGGAGTGGTCAACTTACCCATTATTCACTTCTCAGTGGAGTGGTGGAATACCCTGCATCAGGGCTCAACCATTACTAAATTTGATACCTCTGCCATCGACCCAAGTATGTTTTGGCCGTTAATGGTTAATATTGTCGCTTTTGCTGGTTTTCTAGGCTGGGCAACGTTGATCCGTTTGAAAACGGAGCTGTTAAAAAGTGAACAACATCGACCGTGGGTGAGAGCACTCGCCACAGGAGCAAAACATGGAGTTTAATAGTTTTTCTGAATTTCTCGCCATGGGTGGGTATGGCTTTTATGTATGGCTTTCCTTCGGCAGCTGTGCATTTATTTTGATTGCGCTTTTAGTGACCTCGCTATTAGAGAAACGTAACGTGCTCAAGCAGGTTGCCGCTCAAAGCGCACGAGAGCAACGTATTGAGAGGGCGAAACGCTCGCAGCAGGAGTCGTCACTATGAACCCAAGACGCAAAAAACGCTTAATCACCATTATTGCCTTATTGCTCGGTTTATCATCGGCGGTGGGGCTTACTCTGTATGCGTTGCAAGAGAACATTAACCTTTTCTATACCCCCAGTGAGCTGATTGAAGGCAAGGGTAAAGAGTTGGAAAAACCCAGTATTGGCCAAAAACTACGGATTGGCGGCATGGTGGTGCCAGGCTCAGTTAAGCGCGACGAAAACTCGCTATTTGTAGAGTTTAAACTGATTGACAGTGGCCCTATGGTCACCATCCGTTACAAAGGCATCTTGCCGGACTTATTCCGTGAAGGCCAAGGCATCGTAGCCCAGGGCACCTTAGTGCAGAGCGATGTGGTTGAGGCATTTGAGGTACTCGCCAAGCACGATGAAGAGTACATGCCAGAGGAAGTGGCAGAAGCGGTGAAGGGTATCAAACACGAGAAACCTAAATACAATAGCAATTACGGCAACTAAATTATGATTCCAGAGCTCGGGTACTTTTCCCTAACCTTAGCAATGGTGCTGTGTGTACTGTTGTTTATATTTCCTTTGTGGGGCGCGCATACCGGTAATCTCAGGTTAATGCGTGCAGCTCCTTCTTTGGCCGTGGGCCAATTCATTTTTGTTCTGCTCTCTTTCGCGGCTCTTATTTACGCCAGTGTCACCGATGACTTTACTGTCGCCTACGTTGCTTACCACTCCAGTAGCACGCTACCTTGGTATTACAAAATAACCTCGACTTGGGGTGGCCATGAAGGCGCTATTTTATTATGGCTGGTCATGCAAGCGGGTTGGACAGCCGCAGTGGCGCTGATGTCTAAATCGTTGCCATGGCCGCTGCGCGCCCGGGTGCTCGGCGTACTTGGGTTCTTAGCGGTTGGCTTTATGCTTTATACCTTATTGATGTCGAGCCCGTTTGAACGCTTATTACCTTACTTTCCAGTAGAAGGGCGCGATCTTAATCCTTTGCTGCAAGACCCTGGCATGATTATTCACCCGCCATTGCTGTATATGGGCTATGTGGGTTTATCTGTCTCTTTCTCATTTGCCATTGCCGCACTGTTGACCGGTCAGCTAGATAATTTGTGGGCTAAGTGGTCTCGTCCTTGGACGATGGCTGCCTGGGGCTTTTTGACTCTCGGTATCACTATTGGTAGCTGGTGGGCTTATGCTGAACTTGGCTGGGGGGGCTGGTGGTTCTGGGATCCAGTAGAAAACGCCTCACTGATGCCGTGGCTGGTGGCCACCGCATTATTGCACTCTTTGGCGACCACGGAAAAACGTGGCATCTTTAAGTCATGGACTGTGCTATTGGCCATCGCAGCGTTCTCGCTGAGTTTACTAGGTACCTTTATCGTGCGTTCAGGGATCATCGTCTCGGTGCACGCGTTCGCGTCAGACCCAGATCGCGGTATGTTTATTTTGGCGTTTTTAGCCATCGTCGTCGGTGGCGGCTTGTTGCTGTATGCTCTGCGTGCAGGGCAGGTACAAAGTGAGGGACGTTATAGCCTATTCTCCCGTGAAGTCGCACTGTGGCTAAACAATATTTTACTGGTGGTGGCAACCCTTATTGTCCTGCTTGGCACGTTGCTGCCTATGGTGCACAAGGAGCTCGGCCTTGGGTCTATTTCCATCGGTGAACCGTTCTTCAATCAGATGTTCAGTTATTTAATCGTGCCTTTTGCCTTGTTATTAGGCGCCGCACCACTGCTACGCTGGAAGCAGAATAAGTTTAGCCAAGTGGCACGTAAATATGGCCTTGGGCTAGTCCTGACACTGATCGCGACACCGGTGTGGTTGTATAGCAGCTTCGATAACGTCAGTGCCTTGACGTTACTGGCCACCGGCCTTGGAGTGTGGGTGTTAATCATGAGCGCCCAAGACCTATTGTTAAAAGTGTCACAAGCAAACAGTGTGGCCACTGGCATTAAGCGCCTCGGTTTGAGCTATTGGGCGATGCTGCTTGGCCATGTCGGTCTTGCCTTAGTCGTGATCTCGGTCACCCTAACATCGGCTTATTCCACCGAACGAGACGTGCGCGTTGAGCCCGGTGAGCAAGTTGCCTTAGGTGGCTATGAATTCCGTTTTGATGGTGTTAAAGCCATTCGTGGCCCCAATTACAGTGGTCACGCTGGCGTTGTCACTGTGTTTGATGGTGATGAGGTGGAAGCCGTATTACATGCAGAAAAACGCCGCTATGACATCGGCATGCAGTTTATGACCGAGGCTGCGGTTGACCCAGGTTTTACCCGCGATTTATACCTGGCCCTTGGTGAGCAATTAAGCGGTAACGCGTGGTCTTTACGCTTGTACCATAAACCTTATGTGCGGGTGATGTGGCTAGGTGGGATATTAATCTCCTTAGCTGGGTTTGTTGTGTTGTTCGATAGACGCTATCGCCGTCGCGTGCGTAAGGAAGGTCAGTCATGAGTAAAAAGTGGATAGTGATTACGCCGTTATTAGTTTTCGTGCTGTTATGCGGGTTTTTACTCAAAGGCCTTTTTTCGGATCCGCGCGAATTACAAAGCGGTCGCGTGAATCAGCCTTTGCCGGCCTTTGACTTGCCTGATCTCATGGATCCAGATAAACGCTGGACCAATGCCGACCTGCAAGGGCAAACCTATTTACTCAACGTTTGGGGCACTTGGTGTCCTACCTGCTTGGCGGAGCTGGGTTATTTGACCGAGTTACGCGAGCAGGGAGTTAGTATTGTTGGTTTGTATTATGAACAAGGCTACGATCCTGATTTTGACGGTCAATTTAACCTTGCTGCTTTGCAGCAAGAAGTGCGTGATATGTTGGCCCGTGCAGGCGACCCATATCAATTCAACATGCTTGATCTAGATCGCCAATTTCTTCTTGATTTAGGCGTTTCAGGTGCGCCCGAAACCTTCCTAATTAATAGCGAGGGGAAGGTGCTTGTGCATCATACCGGCGACATTAACCAACGTGTGTGGCGCGCTAAGTTCGCACCCTTAATGCAGGAGGCGCAATGAGATATTTACTATTAGCCATAGTACTGATGTTGGCGCTGCCAGCACTTGCTGTGGAGGAAAAGTACGATTTTGCTAATGACGACCAAGCCCAGCTGTTTTCAGAGCTAACCAAAGAGCTACGCTGTCCAAAGTGCCAAAATCAAAATATCGCTGACTCTGATGCCGTGGTGGCCAAAGATTTACGCGATAAAGTCGAAGAGCTCGTTAAAGAGGGTCAAAATAAAGACCAAGTGATTGATTATATGATCGATCGTTACGGCTACTTTGTGCACTATCAGCCGCCAGTCACTCCAGCGACCATCTTATTATGGATCTTGCCAGGGCTGATCGTTATAGCTGGCTTAGCTTTTATTGTTTTACGGCAAAAGAAAGCGGCGCAAAAAGCAAGTTGGTCAGCGGCCGATGAGCAAAAACTGCAGCAACTTATCAAGCAATATCAGCGTAAGGAGTCAGCGTAATGCTTACTATGTGGGGGGGCTTTGCTGCCCTGATTATTATTGCTTTAGTGTTTGTCTGCTGGCCGTTTTTTCGACGTTTTCAGGCACAGAGTAATTCAGGAGTTAATGCGCAGCGTATCGACATCTTCAATCAACGTCAGCAAGAGCTTGCAGACGAACTCGCCATGGAGCGCATCTCACAAAGCAGTTTTGACGAGTCCATGGTTGAGCTGAAACGCCGTTTACTGAATGATTTATCACCTGAGCAACAGCTACATGGCCGAGGTAATAACCGTATTTTAGCGCTAACAGGGGTGCTTTTTGTGGTGGTCCTCAGTGGCGTGTTTTACTACTTTACTGGCAGTTATCAGCAGCTAAAGAGCTGGGAGCAGGCTATTGAACAACTGCCTGAGTTAGGTGAGCGTGCGGTGATGGGCAAAGGTGAACCATTGTCGGCCAACGAGCGACAAGCGTTATTACTCGGGCTTCGCACCCGCTTGGCACAAGATGGCGATGATGCCGTTGCCTGGCTGATGTTAGGACGCGTTGCTATGACTCTGGACGAGTTTGAAATGGCCACTCAAGCTTTTGATAAAGTATTGGCCATGGACCCAGACAACTTAGGCGCTAAAGTCAGCTACGCACAAGCGCTGTTGGTACGGGGTAACGACAGCAGTATGACGCAGGCAGCAAAGTTACTCTCGCAAGTGTTGCAGCAGCAGCCACAAAACATGGATGCGATTTCCATGTTGGCGCTGATAGCCTACGAGCGCCAAGATTGGCTTGAAGCAAAAAGTGCCTTTGAGCTTATTTTATCGTCCATGCGTCAAGACGACCCGCGTTATGCCATGGTAGCGCAGCGCATCGATGAAATCGAGCAACGCATTAGCCAATCGCAGCAAAGCTCCGGCGAGGAAATAACGGTTGCTGTCGCGCTGGCCGATAAAGTTAAAGACCGCATCCCCCATCAAGCGATTTTGTTTGTCTATGCTAAAGCTGCTTCCGGGCCACCTATGCCTCTGGCAGTAAAGCGTTTTTCTGAATTTTCATTGCCAATGACGGTGACATTATCGCAAGCGGATGCGATGATGGCGGAATTAACACTGGCTCAATTTGAGCAAGTGCAAATCATCGCTCGTATCTCCAAAGATGGTGATGTCGCCATTGCCAGCGGCGAATTACAAGGACAGTCTGGTGTGATTGACCAGCAGCAACAGAAGCAAGTGGACGTGCTTATCGACACTTTGATTCAGTAGGAAGTGACATGTTAAAGAAGACTTTTATAACGCTTGTGGCGTTAGTACTCAGTGCCTGTGCCCAGGTTCCTCCAGAAAAAGAGGATCCGCGCGATCCGCTACAAAGCCTGAACCGACCATTGTATGACTTTAATATGGATGTGTTGGATGCTTACATTTTGCGTCCAGTTGCAGTGGGTTATGTGGAAGTAACACCAGCGCCTGTTCGTCGTTCGGTGGTGAACTTTACCGACAATATTAGCGCGCCAACCGATGCTATTAACGCAGCACTGCAAGGCAAAGCGGATCACACCGGCATAAGTATTGCGCGCTTTTTAGTCAATACCACAGTAGGTATAGGGGGATTATTTGACGTGGCTTCATCCCTTGGGTTGGAGTATGTTGATGAGGACTTTGGTCAAACCTTAGGGGTTTGGGGAGTAGGTGATGGAGCCTATGTGATGATCCCAGGAATGGGGCCGAGCACCGCACGTAACGTAACCGGCGATATTGTTGATAATGTGGTATTGCCTGAAATCGCTCTGACCACACCGCAAACTATTTTAGTGTTTGCTTTGAAGGCCGTGGAGGCGCGAGCTTCATTGATCCCCCAAGAGAGCTTGCTAAATGAATCGCTGGACCCTTATACCTTTATGAAAGATATATACTACCAGCGCCAGTTGTATGAGCTACATGACGGTAATCCGCCTATAGAGGAAGAGCCTGAAGCGCAAGACTACGATGATGACTTTTTGGAGAACCTCTAGTCGATTAGCGCAAACAGCGAATAATAAAAAAGCCGGCAATTCGCCGGCTTTTTCAATTATTACATAATGGCTTGCATTTGCTCGTTAGCCCAATGAATTGCCTCATGGTAGGCATCGGGCACTTTGTTGGCATCCAGTTTCATTTCTTCTACTGTTGCGTTAGCTTGTTGCCACTGGGCGTGCTCATAATATTTTACCAAGGTGATATAGCCCGCAAGTACGCCTTCGTTGTCGCGCAGCGCCGCTTTTATATCATTGGCCAAAGGCAAACGTTCAACAACCGCTGCCATATCTTGGTCTAAAATCGCGTCTAACAGAGACATCATGCCGGTTAAGAATGCACGTCCTGGGTCACCTGCATTTTGGTGCTGCTCTGCTAATACCTCGGCAAAACGGGCGCGGGTAAGGGATAAACGCATCAGTTCGGCAGGTTTGTCTGAAGACAGTTGCGCGGTGAACAGCAGCGATAAAAACTTTTTAATCTCTTTGGCACCGAGCACTACGAGCGCTTGCTTAATGGTGGATACCTCAGCGCGGCGTTTAAACATGGCGGAATTGGAATAGCGCAACAACTTGTAAGAGAGGTTAACGTCGCGCTCAAACACTTTAGTGACTTTTTCCAAATCCATTTCACTGGTTGATGTTTCGTATAGCAACTCGGCAAGCGTCAACTCCGAGGGCGGCAATGCCTTACTTTGTACCATCTCAGGCTTAGAGAAGAAGAAGCCTTGGAAGTAGCTAAAACCAAGGTCGAGCGCGTGCTGATACTGCTCATAAGTTTCTACCTTCTCAGCCAACAGCTTGATGTTGTCAAAGCCTTTAATCGCCGCGACCACTTCTTGTATTTCTTGTTCGTTGGTTTCCAAGTAATCGATTTTAATAATATCGATAAAAGGGAAGAAGTGACGCCAGACGTTTTGATGTTTATAGTCATCAAGGGCAATGGTATAGCCTTGCTCTTTCAGGTCTTGTACCAGGGCTAGCAGACGTTTGCCAGGTTGCACGGTCTCGAGTATTTCAACGACAATTTCGTCAGTGCCCATCATGGTGGCATACCCTTTACTGAGCGTTTCCAGAGTAAAGTTGATATAAGCCGGCTTATTGTCGGTTAGCTCTTCAAGGCCAAAGGTAAACTGACTTCCTTCGATAAGCTTAGAGGTGGCTTCATCACCATTAATTTGTGGGAACACATTGGCTAAGCCATCGCGGAACAACAGTTCGTAGCCGACCAGTGTTTTCTCTCTATCCAGAATGGGCTGACGCGCAGCGTAAAAATTCATTTATTGGCACTTCCAAAAATACGTTGCTAATTGCTTAACAATATATGAAAAATCTAGGTTGTTTTCATTAATAATTATACTTTTTTGTGAGCTAAGTGCGCAAATGTGACGTTGAAACCATCATATGTATCAAATATTTAATACATAAGTATGGATATCGCACTAATTGGAGTTGCGGGTCAGGGCCATGCTATAGTGGTGTGAGCGTACGTTGTGATAAAACTACACTGCAACGTCGTTAGGGTATGCTGACCTTTGCTGCAAAAACAGGCAGCAAAGGTCAACGCGCCTAAGTAATAATAACAACATTCTTCGCCCAATCTGTGCTTCGTGCGGCTTTTGGGGTGAAGCTCAGCGCTAAGTTGGAGGCTAAATTGGAAGTAGGTACGATAATTTCTCTTGCTCTGTATTTCATCGTTATGCTCGGCATCGGTCTGTATGCATACAAGAAATCAACGGATGATGTATCAGGGTACATGTTAGGTGGGCGTAATCTTAGACCCAGTGTAGCAGCGCTTTCTGCAGGTGCTTCTGACATGAGCGGTTGGATATTGATGGGCTTGCCTGGCGCTATGTTCTTAACTGGCTTTAGTGCTACCTGGATTGCCATAGGATTGGTGATCGGTGCTTGGGCTAACTACCTATTAGTGGCGCCGCGCTTACGTGTGTATACCGAGCGGGCCAATGATGCGATAACCATTCCTGATTACTTTGCTAACCGTTTTAACGATTCCAAAAATGCGCTGCGCGTGGTGTCGGCGGTGGTGATCATCGTGTTTTTCACCTTATATACCTCTTCAGGCGTTGTCGCTGGCGGTAAGCTGTTTGAAAGCTCGTTCGGTTTATCCTATGAAATGGGCTTATATGTGACCACCGGCGTGGTCGTATTGTATACCTTATTTGGCGGCTTTTTAGCTGTGAGCCTAACTGACTTTGTGCAAGGCTGCATTATGTTCTTAGCGCTCATTATCGTGCCTTTTGTTACCTATACCTTACTTGAGCAGCCTCTACCTGCCACGCTTGAACAGGTAAATCCGGATATGCTTGAGTGGGTGGGGACCGGCTCAGTACTAGGAATTATTTCGGCTATGGCGTGGGGTCTGGGTTACTTCGGTCAGCCCCATATCATCGTACGCTTTATGTCAGTTCGTGGTTTGAAAGATATTCGCGTTATGCGCCGTATTGGTATGTCGTGGATGATTGTTGCTGCGGTAGGTGCAGTGGCAACAGGTTTATGCGGTGCTGCTTATAGCTATGAGAAAGGTATTACCGTTGAAGATGCGGAAACCATTTTCCTCATTTTATCTCAATTGCTATTCCACCCACTGGTGGCCGGATTCTTATTAGCAGCTATCTTAGCGGCTATCATGAGTACCATTTCCTCGCAGCTATTAGTGAGTTCCAGCTCGCTGACAGAAGACTTCTACAAGATTTATATCAAACGTGATGCCTCAGAAAAAGAGCTTGTGCTCGTGGGTCGCATCAGCGTGCTACTGGTTGCACTGTGTGCCATCTACCTTGCATATGACCGCGATAGCTCGATTTTATCGTTGGTGAGTAACGCTTGGGCCGGTTTTGGTGCGGCGTTCGGTCCGCTAGTATTATTTAGCTTGTATTGGCGCCGTATGAACCTTCCAGGCGCGCTTGCAGGTATGATTGTTGGTGCGGCTACAGTGCTATTCTGGATTTACGCGCCTGTTACGATTGATGGCCAGTCACTAAGCGACTGGATGTATGAAATCGTCCCAGGCTTTATTCTTGCGAGTATCGCTATTGTTGCAGTATCGCTGGCGACTAAAGAGCCCAGCGAAGCACTGACAGATACCTTTGATAAGGTTGAGGCAGAGCTGCAAGAAGGCTAATCCCTGAGAATTAGAGATAGTAAAAGGCCACCCTTAGCGGGTGGCCTTTTTTGTGTCTTTGAGCTGTCCTAAGTAGCGTTGAGGGTATTTAGTAACAGCAACCCTAGTTCGCTAATTCCAACGCAGTGATTGGTTTATCCGTGCCTGGTATTCATCCACTGGCGCTTGCGCCATAGCCACCAGTATGGCGTCTCCTTGAGGGAAGTGTGAAACGCGTCCAGCGAAGCGCTGATCATTAAAATGAACATCACCGAGATAATCGTTCGCAGAGGGGACGATAAATACCGTCATCGGCCCGAAATCCGATTGAAAAACTAGGTGTAAACCTTTTTGCCCTTTGAAATTACAGTAACGAGCGTAGGTGATAGCCCCAGGTAACTCATCAAGGTGGCCGCCAAGTTCAGAGAGTCGTAAATTGACCTCATCCAAGGCTATTTCCTCATTTACGCTCAGTGCGTCAATTTCATGATAAACATGTGCCAAGGCGTGCTCACCAATCGATAACGTTGGCGACATCAGGTGATACAACACCCCAGTAAAGGCGATAACCACAGACGCAGCTATGGCGATATACCACGGCGTTTTTGGTTTAGTCTGCTTCGCTGCGGGGTTATTGCCCGAGCGTTGATCGCTTTGCTCCCCCATGGTTTGGTTAAAAATAATTTTATCAGCCAAATTATCGGGTACAGGTACCTGCATCGCCTCAACAAGCTCTTTATCAAGCTGTTTTAACTCATTAACTAATTGTTTGCGCTCAGGACTTTGCTCTGCAAACTCAAGCACGTCCTTGTCTTTGGTGTTTGGATGAGCAAAAAGGCGCCGGCGAAATTCTAATTCATCCATTTGGAGCCCCTTTCATAGGTTCAGTGGTTCGAGTGAGTGCGCTTTTTAGCTGATTTCTAGCTCGATATAAGCGCGTCATAACCGTGTTTTTGTTTAAGCCGAGGATTTGCGCAATTTCATCGCCGCTGCAGCCACCAATCACTTGTAGGATTAACGGTTCACGGTATTCTTGCGCAAGCTCCATAATACGTCGTTGGACAACGGTCATTTCCATTTCGTCATCTAAAGAAGTGCTGCGTTCGTCGCAGAGGGTGTCTTGTTCGACATCACTGTAATCAAACTGCTTGCGTTCAAAGCGGCGAGCATTTTCTCGTCGCAAAATAGTAAACAGCCACGACTTAGCAGCGTTCTGATCGACTAATGAATCTAATGAACGCCATGCTCGTAAAAAAGTTTCTTGGACCAGGTCTTCAGCCACACTAGGGTCTTTGCAAAGCCAATAGGCAAAGCGATAGAGCTCTTTGTGGTATACCTGCACCAGCGCCTCATAGCGCTTTTGTTTATCTGCCATGCCCATTAAGACCTCCGACAGCAATAAAACATTTCACTTAACGGGAAATTTATTTGCTCAAGGCAATATTAAGCGCCTGCAGAGCAGGCGCTTAAAGACGGTTGCAGTGATTTGCAGTTGCCACTCGCAGTGAAGCGAACTAATGCCTTAATACAAGGAGTCTAGTTCAGTTTGTTGTTTTTGCTGCATGCTCACGGGTGTGTTAATACCTTGCGCAATCAAAGAGTAGTCAACCACTCTCTCGTCATGGCTATAGAGTTGCTGGCGCAACTTGGTAAGTTCTTGGCGAGCATTTTCAGGCCAATGGCTTTGCCATTGGTGAAGTGAGCTTTTGTTCGCTTTGGCATGCGCATCTAGGGCGCGATAGAGCTCCTGCGGGTTTTGCGCTTTAAGCGCGCGCTGCACAGCCTGCAAATTACCCTTTGCTGTTTTAGGCTGCGGTTTGGTGCTGGTCGGTGCTAAAGTCTGAGTACCTTGACGTTGCCACCACCACGCTGCCATAGTCAGTAGCCACAGCACATAACCTGGTATCGCCCATAGCAAGCTTACATCAGAGTGCGTGGGTGGCGCGCTAACATCGTTAGTTGAGGTGGCTTGCGGAGCATCACTAGGGGAGGGGGCGGCCGTGGTGCTGGCCTCGCCAATCACGGTAATGGTTTTTTCTGCTACTTTGGCTATCTGCGCGCGTCCTGTAACGGTATTAAACCAAGGCACCTCGATTGCTGGCAGCGTATAGGTGCCAGGCTGTTGTGGCACATAGGCAATGGATGTGGTGGTTTGAGCAATAATACGACCATCGCGAATAAGATGCGTGCGCTCGGATTGATCGGGGTAGCTGCGCACGTTTTCAAGGTTTGGGCTGGTTAAATCCGGCAGTTGCTCTTTGGTGGTATTCAAAGCCGTCAGTGTCAGCGTTCGAGTGATGGGGGTGCCCACCTGCACTTGTTCATCAGCGCCTTGCCACTGTTCACTTAAATCCACCAACTCACTTGGCAACCATGTGCCATTAATGCCTTCGGGCATGGGCTTCACATCAACCAATGTATTTGTGGCACTGGCACTGACTGCCATAGCACGGTAGTTTTTACGCACTTTGCCGTTTAAGCGTGGCGCTTGTAACTCAAAGGTGCCACTTTTTTGTGGTTGTACTAAGTAGTCGCGTTGAATTACCAGGTAGCGCCGCCCATCAATGACTTCTTGGCTCTCTCGCTGTTTGCCCATTTGCGTAATATTGGCGTTTTCCATACTCGGCGCGGCCAGTGAACCATCAATTAAATCAACACCTAAGTAAAGTTTGACGGTATAAACCCCGGCTTGCTGCACATACAGTGACTGCGGGGTGAGCTCGGTTTTAATAAAGGCGGTGCTATCGTCAAGACTGCTGTTGGCGTTGTTAACCACTTTTAGAGTGAATGGCTCTGAGCTCACGCCATTAATAGTAAACGCCGGGATTTCATAATTACCCGCTTCACGGGCCATCAGCTCGATTTGCCATGTAGATTGTCGGCTTACGGCACCATTGATAATACGTGTTTGGTTACTACGAGACATAGGGCCAACCACAAAGTCATCAAGCAGCGCTTGAGTATCGGGTTGGCTGTCATTGACCGTATCATCGGCTTTGATGGTTATAGCGAAATACTCACCGGCAAGCACAGGGTTTTTATCGACACTGGCGGTAAGCTTAGTGAGCGCCAAAACGGGCATTGCTAAGCAGGTGAGTGCGATGAAGAAGGCGGTTCTTACCATGATTTTTCAACTCCTTGTGGTAAGCGGCGATAACGTTGTCTTTTTCTTGATTCAAGTTGCATTTTATTGCGCAGCAGAATTTCCGGATCGTCAGGGATCTTGCGCAATAACTGATTCAACTGCTGGGCGCGCTCGCGCTCCTCAGGCGTCAGCTCACTGGCTTGTGCCGCCAGTTGTTGCTCTGTGCCCTGCTGATCACCTTGCTGTTGCTGCATTTGCTGAGCTTGTTGCTGTTGTTCAGCACTTTGCGCTTTATTGCCTTGTTGCTGCTCGCCATTTTGGCGTTGCTGCTGTTGCTGCGACTGTTCACTGTCGCTTTGTTTAGACTCAGACTCGGTAGGTTGTTGCCCACTCGATTCATCGTTTGCTTGGGCACTGTTTTGCGGATCATTGTTGTTTGCGTCGTTACGCTGACCGGCGCTTTGTTGTTGCCCTTGTTGTGACTGTTGTTGCTCACCTTGCTGCTGATTATCGTTGTCTTGCTCTGTTTGCTGCTTATTTTGTGAGGAATCTTGTTCGTTATTTCCTTGTTGTGATTCCTGTTGCTGTTTTTGGCGCATTTGTTCCACTAATGCTTTGTTCCGTGCAGCCGATTCGAGCTCAGGATTTTTTTCCAGCGCTTGCTGATAACGCTCAATTGCCTCATCAAGTTGCCCTAATTGCGCTAGGGCGTTGCCTTGGTTGTACAGCCCTTGCGCTGAATTGTCTGAAGCAAAGGCATCAAGAGCGCCTTGGTAATCCTGTTGTTGATATTTTGCTGCCCCGGCTATCAGCGGGTTTTCAGTTTGGCTGGCCTGATCATAGGCCTCGTTCTGATAAGCGGATAGGGCGTTTTGCTGTTCGTTGTTAAACCAGCTCTGCCACTGCGCCGCATAGGCCTTAGGTTGTGGCAGTAGCACCATAAAGGCGCACAGAACTAAAGCGCGACGGCCCATTAGCCATAACATTAACGGCACGATTAGCAGGGTTAAATAGATGCCGGCATCAATGCGCCATAAGGTCTGTTTATTGTCCTGTTGCAACTCTTGCTGCGGTTGCTCGGTGCTCTGCAGTACCGAGAGGTTTGCCGCACTTGCTTGATAGCGTAATAATTTTCCGTTGCCGGCTTGGGCCAAGCGCTGGAGACGTGAAAAGTCGGTGGTAGGGATAACGATTTGCCCGTACTGATCTTTAAGAAAACCCCCATCTGGCAAGTTAATCGGGGCACCCTCGGCAGTACCTATGGCATAAATATGTAAGCGATAGTCATGACTGGCGAGCCAATCACGGACATCCGCTTCTTCATCGGCATCTATGCCATCGCTCAGTAAGATCACATCGCCACGTGCATAGCCTGCTTGGCTGAGTAACTCTTGTGCCTGTGTCAGACCAGCAAGCACATTACTGCCTTGTCCGGGCATAATATCTGGGCTGAGACTGGGAATCAGATTGGTCAACGTCTGACTATCTGAGGTTAAGGGCGAAATTGTATAGGCATCATTGGCGTAAGCAACCAGCGCAGTTTCTCCTTCGGTGAACAAATCCACCATATCCAGAGCTTTATAGCGTGCTTGTTGCAGTCGGCTTGGGGCGATATCGGTGCTATACATTGAGCGCGACATATCCATGACTAACACCCGGGCCATTTTGCTTTGATAGACTGGCACCTCTTTTTTGCTAAAGCTTGGGCCGGCAATCGCCACTACCATCAAGGCCATAAGCAAAGTACTTAATACATGACTAGGTGCTCGCTTTTGCTGGCCTTGACTCAGGACCTGTGTTGCCAAGTGCGGAGCAATAAGTTGGCTATTGCTAGGTTGGCGTTTGCTCCCAGTGAGCCGCCAGAGCATGTACAAAGCCATCACTATCAGCAACCACAATGCATCGGGGCGAATAAACGTAAACTCGGTCATGCATCACCTACTACAGCTTGCTGCTTCAGTTGTCGCCATAAAGCAGCCAAAAATAACATCAATAAAGCGCCGCTTAGGGGCAGGTAAAACAAGGCATCCACTGGGCGGAATGTTTGCTCTTGCTCAGCTTGTGGCTCGAGCGCATCCAATTCTTTATAAATATTGGCCAAACTTTGGGTGTCTGTGGCGCGAAAATACTGACCGCCGGTCTGCTCTGCAATGGTTTTTAGCAGCGATTCGTCGAGCATGGCCCCAGAGCTGCCAAGCATAGAGAATAACCCGCCTTGGTTGCGGCCGTCTGCGCCCACACCCACGGTATAGACTTTGACGCCGGCGTCTTTGGCCAAAATAAGCGCCTCTTCGGGTTTCAGGTTACCAGCGGTGTTTTGGCCATCGGTGAGTAAGATCACTACCTTGTTTGATTGTGACTTTTCATTAAAGCGCTTCACCGACAGCCCAAGGGCATCACCAATGGCGGTGGCACGTCCTACTAAACCAATTTGTGATTCTTCGAGCATTTGCGCCACAGTGTCAACGTCGCGTGTTAGTGGCGTTTGTAAAAACGCGGTGTCGGCAAATAAAATAAGCCCCAGCTGATCGCCACGGCGTTGGCTAATAAACTCACTGAGCACCGCTTTAACGACACTAAGGCGGTCGACGAATCGCCCTTGATAAGCCATATCTTGCTCACGCATTGACCCAGATAAGTCCACCGCCAGCATAATGTCACGGCCTGGCTCTGAGAGGGTGATGGGTTCACCACGAAACACCGGATTGGCAGCGCTGGCTACAACAAGCGCCCAGACAATTGCGAGTAACCAGTGTGGCCACTTGCGGCTGGGCGTGACCTTGGTATTGGTCATTCCCATGTGTGCCAATGCGTGAATGCGCAGCATCAAGGTGCTATGGTGTTTTTGTTTGCCAGCGATGAGCGCAATAAGCCAAGGCAAAGGCAGCAGGGCAAAAGCCCAGGGCCAAGCAAATTCAAACATCGATGCGCTCCTTGGTTTTAAATTGCTTTATGGCTTGGTGCAGCTTGTTTTTTAGCTCATCGCTTACCGCTCTAGGCTGATATAACTGCTGCAACTCCCGGGCGTTAAAATCAATATCACTTAATAGAGTCAATACTTGGCTCCAGCGCTCGGCACTGAGCGCCGCTACACGCGTACCATAGTAATGTTTGCCTAACCGTTTGAGCAGTTGATGCAAACGGGCGGCATCTTGGCTCTGCGCCAAGCGCAGTGCTTCGCGTTTGGCGCGGTTATGGCGGCGTTGACGCACATACAGGGCCAGCGCCAATACCGCAGCAATTAACAGCACAGCAGCGATAATCCACCAGGCGGGGCCTGGCGGCCAAGCACTTACCTGGTCAGGGACCATGACATCGTCTAATTGAGAAAGGGGATTGCCTTGCATTTATGCACTCCGAAGCGAAAATTGTTGCTCAAGGGCACTGGCAGCGGAAATCTCCACCAGTGAGTGGCAATGGCGAGATAAACGCTGTAGGCGCTGCGAGTCAAATTGCTGTGCTTGGCGATGATAGCGGCGGCGAAATTGGGCATCATCCAGGGCCAAACTTATTTTACCCCGGCCGGTGTCAACGTTGATGGTGTCATTGAATTGTGGCAGTTGGCGCTCGAACGGGTCGCTAATGACACTGGCCACCACTTCACAATGGCGTGCCAGGTGCTGCAGTTGACGTTCTATGGATTCGCCGTATTCATCGTTGAGCTCAACAAAGTCACTGAGCAAATACACCACACTGCCTGGCTTGGCTAATTGGTTCATGCGTTGCAACTGGCTGAGCAGGTTCCCGGCGTGTACTTGCTCGCCAATGTCTGCATGCTGCATGTCTTGCATTGCATGAAGTACCCTCAATACCGCTTTATCACGGCTTTGTGGGCGAAACTCATGGTGCTGCTGTTCGTTAAATACTAAGGCGCCAAGTTTATCGCCGCGTTTACACGCCGACCAAGCCACCAGCGCAGCCACATGAGCTGCTTGCACCGATTTGAATACAAACTGTGAGCCAAACTGCATCGACGAGCTAAGATCGACCATTAGCAACACAGGGCGTTCTTTTTCCTCTTGAAAAAGCTTGGTGTGCGCTTCGCCAGTACGAGCGGTGACGCGCCAGTCGATACTGCGCACATCATCGCCTTGCTGGTAATGGCGCACCTCAGCAAACTCCATACCACGGCCTTTATGCGGGGCCAGATACTGACCACTTAGCGGGCTGCGTAAACGCTTTTGAACCGCCAAATCCAGCAGCTGGGTTTTGCTTTTATAATATGTCAGCTCTTTCAGTGACAGGCTATGACCATTGCTGTGCAGCTTTTCAAGCCAGTACGCCACCGAGTGAGTGGGGGCCTGATTGTTCATTAGGGCACAGCCACTCGCTCAAGAATGTGCTGCAGCACTTGGTCTTTGGTGATGCCATCGGCTTGCGCTTCATAACTTAAAATGATGCGATGGCGCAGCACGTTATGGAACACCGCTTGAATATCTTCGGGGCTGACAAAGTCACGACCCTCTAGCCAAGCATGGGCTCGCGCAGCACGGTCAAGGGCTATGGTGGCACGGGGGCTGGCACCATATTCTAGCCAGCTAGCGAGCTGGTCATCCAGTTGCTTGCCATCGCGAGTCGCCATAATGAGTTGCACTAGGTACTGCTCCAACGGCTCGGCTAAGTGCAAGGCTAATACTTCCTTGCGCGCGGCAAATAAATCCGCCTGGGTGAGCGGCTCAATACGGGCGTGTTCCCCCTCAAGTGCTTCGCCGCGCGTCAGCCGTAAAATGGCGAGCTCGGAGTCCGCATCGGGGTAGTCAATATTAAGGTGTAGTAGGAACCGGTCAAGCTGAGCTTCGGGCAGTGGGTAGGTGCCTTCCTGTTCGAGCGGATTTTGCGTCGCCATTACCATAAACAGCTGCTCTAGCGGATAGGTGTTTTTACCCACGGTAATTTGCCGCTCTGCCATGGCTTCTAATAATGCCGATTGCACTTTTGCTGGTGCCCGGTTTATTTCGTCGGCTAACACTAAGTTATGGAAAAGCGGGCCTGGCTCAAATACAAATTCGCTGGTTTGCTGACGATAGATATCGGTTCCAGTAACATCTGAGGGCAGTAGGTCAGGGGTGAACTGAATGCGTTGAAAACTCCCCTCCAACCCTTTGGCCAGCGCATTCACAGCTCGCGTTTTGGCAAGCCCAGGAGGCCCTTCCACCAATAAGTGACCATCAGCGAGAACAGCAATTAATAATGCTTGAGTCAAATGGGGTTGGCCGATAATTTCGCTATCGAGGTAGGTTTTTAATTGTGCAAACTTAGCAACTGCCATAAGTGTACGTATCCTTGCCGGCATAAATGAAACAGAGCAACCTAACAGGCGGAAGAACCCAGCCCTAGGTTGGCGCAACGCCCTTTAGGCACTGCACTGTTTAAAAAGTTCGATTGATTTTACTCACAATTACATAGTTTTAAAGTCTTGTTTTTATTTTCATCGTACCCAGTTCTTAACTATTGTTGTAGCTGGCGCAGGAATTTTAGCGTCACTATTGGCATTGCGCTTTGGGTTGTTTTAGAATCGAGGAAATATTAACAGGTCAGACCTGTCAGCAGGAGAAGCATTTTATGTCTGAGCAAACAAAATTAACAACACGCAACGGGGAGCGCATCGCCATTGTTAGCGGCCTGCGTACGCCTTTTGCAAAACAAGCTACCGCCTTTCATCACGTCCCAGCACTCGATTTAGGTAAGCTGGTCGTCAACGAAATGCTTGAGCGCTTGGACTTTGATCGCAAAGAAATTGATCAGTTGGTGTTTGGCCAAGTCGTGCAAATGCCGGAAGCGCCGAATATTGCCCGTGAAATTGTCCTGGGCACTGGCATGCCGGTCAATGTCGATGCTTACTCGGTATCACGGGCTTGTGCGACTAGTTTCCAAGCGATTGCCAATGTTGCTGAATCAATTATGGCGGGTCATACCCAAGTGGGTATTGCTGGCGGTGCTGATTCTTCTTCCGTCTTACCTATTGGTGTAAGCAAGAAGCTGGCAGGTAGCCTTGTGGATTTAACCAAAGCGCGGACCCTATCGCAGCGCTTAAAGATTTTCTCTAAGTTGCGCCCTAAAGATCTTATGCCAGTGCCGCCGGCGGTTGCCGAGTACTCAACCGGGCTTTCTATGGGGCAAACGGCAGAGCAAATGGCGAAAAGCCACAGTATTAGCCGCGCTGATCAAGATGCCTTAGCACATCGCTCGCATACGTTAGCCAGCCAAGCTTGGGCTGAGGGCAAATTGGCGCAGGAAGTCATGACTGCGCATGTACCACCTTATAAGTCATTTATTGAACAAGACAATAACATTCGTACCAATTCACAGCTTGAAGGCTATGCCAAGCTGAAACCGGTATTCGACCGCAAATATGGTAGCGTCACTGCGGCGAACTCGACGCCACTAACCGATGGTGCGGCTGCGGTGATGCTGATGAATGAAAGCAAAGCCAAAGCGATGGGCTATGAAATCTTGGGTTACATCCGCAGTTATGCCTTCAGTGCCATCGGTGTGCACGAGGATATGCTGATGGGCCCGGCACATTCTACCCCTGTTGCCCTAGACAGAGCCGGGATCACCTTAGGCGATCTAGACCTAATTGAAATGCACGAGGCTTTCGCGGCGCAAACCTTAGCTAATATGAAAATGTTTGCTTCTGATAAGTTTGCCAAAGAGCAGCTTGGCCGTGATAAAGCCATTGGTGAAATTGACATGGACAAATTTAACGTCAACGGGGGCTCGCTAGCATATGGCCACCCCTTCGCCGCTACCGGAGCCCGTTTGATTACACAAAGTATTCATGAGCTTAACCGTCGCGGCGGTGGCTTAGCCCTAACTACGGCGTGTGCTGCCGGTGGTTTAGGTGCGGCCTTTGTATTGGAGAGCGCATAATGACAACAGAATCCGTATTTAGTTTTGAGTTAAACGATGAACGCGTTGGCATCGTCACTATTGACGTGCCAGGCGAGAAAATGAACACCTTGCGCGCCAGCTTTGCTGAGCAGCTGCAAGACATTGTTCGCACCGCCAATGAAAATAACGTCAAAGGCTTGGTATTTATCAGCGCCAAGCCAGATAACTTCATTGCCGGCGCCGATATCAACATGCTTGATAACGCTCATTCACGTGAAGAAGCCTTAGCGCTATCGACCATGTGTCAGGAAGCGTTTTTTGAACTGGAAAAGCTGCCTTATCCCACCGTCGCGGCTATTCATGGTGCCGCCCTAGGCGGGGGCTTAGAGTTTGCTTTGGCATGTGATTATCGGGTGTGCAGCGACAGTGACATTACCAAAATGGGCTTGCCTGAAGTGCAGCTTGGCCTACTCCCAGGTGGCGGCGGCACACAGCGTTTACCTAAATTAGTGGGCTTGCAGAAAGCCTTAGAGTGGATGCTAACCGGCAAGCAAGTGCGTGCTAAGCAGGCGAAAAAAGCTGGCCTCGTTAATGACAGTGTCCCTCACAGTGTCTTACTTGAAGTGGCGTGTAAGTACGCACTTAAAGGCAAAGCGCGTGCAACCAAGCCGCCGTTGGATAAAGTATCGGCGTTGTTGGAGTCTAATCCATTTGGTCGCAATCTGATTTTCAAAAAAGCGGCTGAAAACGTCGTCAAAAAGACCGGTGGTCATTACCCTGCACCGAATAATATTATTAAGGCAGTACGCGCCAGCGTTGAGCTAGATACCCTCAAAGCCTACAAAACCGAAGCCGACGGCTTTGCCGATTTGGTGATGAGTGATGTATCGAAATCGCTGCGCGGTATCTTCTTTGCTACCACGGAAATGAAAAAAGAGTGGCGCGCCGATGATGCTCCGAGCACCGATAAAGTAGCCGTGCTGGGCGGCGGCTTAATGGGCGCCGGTATCACGCATGTCAGTGCCATTAAAGCGGGCGTGCCGGTGCGTGTCAAAGACGTTGCCCATAAAGGCATTAGTGGGGCGATGAATTACAGCTATAAGCTATTAGAGAAAAAACGCAAGCGTCGTATTATCTCCAAAGCGCAGTTGCAAGAGCAGATGAGCCGTATTACCGGCACCACTGATTACA
Source organism: Pseudoalteromonas sp. CNAT2-18.1 (assembly GCF_022347865.1). Lineage (NCBI taxonomy): Bacteria > Pseudomonadati > Pseudomonadota > Gammaproteobacteria > Alteromonadales > Pseudoalteromonadaceae > Pseudoalteromonas > Pseudoalteromonas sp. CNAT2-18.1. Next base: position 279,284 of record NZ_JAKRFR010000004.1, read on the forward strand.
GTGGCTTTGCGCATGTAGATATGGTGATTGAAGCGGTATTTGAAGATCTCAAGCTGAAGCAATCAATGGTTGCCGATATTGAAAGTCATGCCCAAGCACACACTGTTTTCGCTAGTAACACCTCGTCACTGCCCATTGCCCAAATTGCTGAGCAAGCGCAGCGCCCAGAGAATGTTATTGGCTTGCATTACTTCTCGCCGGTAGAAAAAATGCCGCTGGTGGAAATTATCCCCCATGCAGGCACCAGCGAGCAGACCATCGCCCGTACGGTGAGCTTTGCCCGTAAACAAGGCAAAACACCCATAGTGGTGAAGGATAAAGCCGGCTTCTTTGTAAACCGTATCTTGGCGCCTTATGTAAACGAAGCAGCCAACCTATTGTTAGCCGGTGAGCCAATCGAGAAAATCGACAAAGCCTTGGTTGAATTTGGCTTCCCAGTGGGGCCATTAGCCTTACTTGATGAAGTGGGCATCGATATTGGTTCTAAGATAGCGCCTATCTTGGAAAAAGAATTGGGCGAGCGTTTTAAAGCCCCTGATGCGTTTAGCCGCTTAATCGATAACAAGCGACTGGGACGTAAATCAGGCCGTGGTTTCTACGATTACTCGAAAAAGGACAAAAAGCCTGACGAGTCAGTGTACGAACTTCTTGGCGTGACTCCGGCTCCGAAGCTGAACAAAGAGCAAATAGCTGAGCGTTGTGTTATGCAAATGCTTAACGAAGCGGCGCGTTGTTTGGATGAGGGCATTGTTGCGAGCGCCCGTGATGGCGATATTGGTGCCATCTTCGGTATTGGCTTCCCACCTTTCCATGGCGGACCTTTCAGCTACATGGATAAGTTAGGGCTGAGCAATGTGTGCTCAACGCTATCGAGCTACGCCCAGCAAAACGAGGTGTTCACGCCAGCCCCCGCTTTGGTGGCAATGGCTGAAAAAGGGCAGCGTTTTTATGACCAAGACACGGCGCCACAGGACACAGTTGAGCAGGATACTGCAGAGCAGGGTACCGATGACCCCTCGACGCAACCATCTTGATGGCTCTGCCAATCGCCTAACACTTAGCGCTGGTTTTTAACCGGCGCTTTTTTATGCCACAGGCTTAGGCCGCGACGTGCTCAAAGGCGCTAAAAAGGCACTATAGTTGCTGCTTAGGGCGATGAACTTACGACTTTGGTGTGGTTAATAACTGAGCGTAAAAATGCTAAACTGCGCGCCTACATTCAGTGGGGGTTGTATGTTGTTGTTAGTGAGTGTGTGTTTTGCTTTGTTGTTGTTTTTTGTGGCGTCGTTTAAAGGCATGCCAGCAAAACGCTGGGCGCTGGCGGGTGGCTTAATTGGCCCGGTCGCGTTAGCGCTGTTTAACGTGCATTATCGTCGTGCATTAATGCGCAGCGTTGCCCACTGCGGTATCATCTGGCGACCTTAGTGTTAGTACCTTTTCCAATGTTTAAAGTGAAAGATGTATTTAGAAAGTTCATGAAGTAAAAATAAAGTAGATAGATAAGTTGTTATCAAGCAATAGCACAAACGACGAAGTAGCATCTCGCGGTAGATTAATAAGCAATGAATAAGTGTGCTTTAGCCTTAGCCGAAGACAAAGAGTTAACCCTCTGACTTCGGTAGAACTTCAAATTGGATTAATTCCGAACTAGTGATGAGCCATTTATCTGAGATAGTATAGCTTCGTCTTTTATCTTGTCATCCGAAGCGAGCAATAAGGCTTTGGATAAAATAACTAAAAGCTTCTTATCCTCTTCAAAAGGGAGGTGTGCTTTGGTTTTAGTGATTTTGGGTAAGATGCACAAGTATTGGTTGTGGGGCTGGATTAATATATTTGATGAACCTAAGTGAACTTTATATTTAGCCAACCTACCTTGAACATATAGAAAGTTTCCCTCTAGCGTAAATACCTTGTTATTGGGGAATGTAGCAATAATATTTGCCAATACTTGCTTGCGTGTTTTTGCAACCGGACTCAACTCTCCAAAGCCTTGCTGGAACCAGTAACTTGCTTCGTCATTTTCCCTTTCAGGGTCATTGGAAATGTTTGCAGCACTCACAAATAGATCAATATCACGCATTACTTCAGAAAAAATGATCTTATCAACATCTTCTAAAGCTATCAGTTCATCACTATCTTGGTGGCGAAAGAAAACTTTACCGGTGCTCACACAGCTGTGAATTCCAGTATCTGTGTCACCATACTGGCGAAGGCCCTGCGTATCAAAAATAACGGTTAAGTATAGGCGGTCAATATATTTTGTAGCTTCTGTTTCACTGCCTCCGTCCCAACCACCGCCCCGCGTTTGGTTCCAGCGACGTTGAGTGGCAACTGCATGAAACTTCTGTTGGTTTAGAACGTGATTTTCAAACCGCGTACTATGTGTGCGAGAACGCTTTTCGGCTTCTGTCAGAATATATATTTCGCGATGTGCTTGCTTGAACGGTTGCGTTATTTTGTGATGCGCCAAGAGCGTTTGCCATGCAATAATCTCATCCTTGTTAGCCTCACTTGGGTGCCATAAACTGATAACCGATTGGCTATCTAATTCAACCTTTTTTCCGTGACAATCAATATACTGGCTATCGACGAAAAGCACATCACAGCTTTGACCGTCATTTCCGGTCAAGCGCCAAATAAGGCGGCGAGCTATAAATCCAATGAGTTTGTCATCAATGTATCGTGCTTGCCAATCGCTAAAGGAGATACTCTGTGAGCTAATGTAAAAGCTTTCAATACGTTGCGTATGAGCAGTTGTGGCGTTTTGTATTTCTTTAACAAGCCCTTTTAATGCTTTTATTTCTTCTTTAAATTTCGTTTTCAAATTGGTAGGCACAGATTTTTGGGTTTTTTCACTGGTTTGCCAAGTCAATTCACACTTACCTACGTGTGTACAAGAAATAGCCGCAATACTGTCCCCCAGCTTCTTTTGATATTTGCCGATATCATACAAACCGAAATCAGAAATATAAGATTGAGCTAATGCTTCAGGTGTGGTGCCTTTATTTTGTGCGATATTATTGACTATCCGTTGAACATTTTTTAAGGCTGGGTTGTATTTAGTCGTTGAATAGATAATTAAAATATCACTTATTCCTTGTTCATTAGGTAACAGGGTCAATGCTGTCATAGCTGCGTTGGCTAATTTAGCATTTCTCATACCAACATCATGAACTTTTTTATACATCGATTGAGCTACTTTGCGAAGTTGACTCGAAATAGAAATATCTGAAGAAAAGCTAGATGACCATAGTAGCCCTTTTAAAGCCAGTACATTTGATTGACTAAAGGCATAGATAAGCTCATCGGACCGACTAGTCATAACACTATCAAAGCCCATGTATTCCGCAAATTTAGAATTTACAGCAAGCGCTAAATTATTGTTTCGAGGTTTTTCTATCAAAGGTAATAAAGATGAGATCATCGAAGAAAATTCGTCTGCGCCAATATCGTCGATCATTTCCTTAGCTTGTTTAAGCCACAATTTTGAAGGGGTTGCGCTTTTGTTTTTAACACAATGTGCAATTAATGCGTGCCATCTTGAGGTTTCACGATCATTTAGAATACTCAGTTTTGCAATGAAGCCGTCGCTCCAGCTTTCCCCACCATCAATTAGCTTTAAAATATCATACATTTTAGGACATAGAGGGGCATCGATACTCAGCTCGAAGGCTGTTTTAGCGCCGTGGAAACGTGCTTTTTCAATATGCTCATCATCAAAATCATCATTAAGCTGAATATAGTCGAGTAAAGAATAGCCAAATTTATTAACGTAGTTAATGTCTGCACCCAGTTCAATTATTTTTTTGAACAGTGCATAGTTGCGATGAAGTGCCCGTGGTAGTGGTAAGTCATCGTTGTTTTTTATTAGTGAAGGATCGTTTTCCACTAAATAGGTAAGTAACTTTTCATTGCCATCACCTTCTTCTATTGAATAAAGTAAAGATAGTGATTTGTACTTACTATTTTCCAGAATTTCTTTTGGTAAGAATGTGGGTAATAGATCCTCTGGAATGTCATATCTTACACTAAGGCATGCGATATAATGGGAGTTTATAATTAAAGGTATCTCAGTCAATAAAAACTGTAAAGTTTTGAATAGCCCGGAACTTATTGCTGATACTAATATTGAGTCTGTAGCAAGCCCTCTATTTTTCCATTTTTCTAGGCTGATTAAACCTTTTTTGAATAAACTGGCTACCGCTTCGTCATCTTCTTGATGGGCACATTCTACGAGTTGTTTTGCTATATCGTGACCGCTGATTGCAGACAATTCATCAAAGTTTAGGCCCAACTCTTGAAGCCACTGTACAGTGTCGAATTGGCTGGATTCTACAAGTTTTGAAAAACCACCGAAAATAAAGCTTTCCGCGTTTTCTGGGAGTTGTAATTGCTCTAACAGACCACTTTCAAACAACTTTTCTAATAGATCTTTTAACTTAAGCTCGTTGTTCTTTACCCAATTACCCCATGAGCCTAAAACGGTATTCAATAGCTCATGTTGATAACTTATAAAACAATTACTATCGATCAAACACATTACCAGATTTGGTCTACCTCTTTTCAATAAGGTTTGCAGGAGAGTTTCTTCTTCAAAAAGACGAATGTCCTCTCTAAGGTCGATATTTAAATCTGAAAACTTATTTATAATTTCCTCGTCAGGGTGGTCATCCAGTAGGCTTATTATTTCTTTTTTGTTTTTATTATCAATTAATTTCATACTTCTTCCTTGCTATGAATGGTTTGTAATTTTATTTTTTATATTTTGACTTTTATTATGTTTAATATTTATTGAAGGCTTAATTATAAATGCTTTTATCTTACTAATTATTTTTGATAGGTGCTCGGGTTAACTTTGTCACGAATTATTATTAGAATTCGGGGCTAGCGTAGACATACAATTTGGCGCCATGGAACCAGGAATTAATTATTCTAATATGGTGCCCTTTGACGATGAAGGTGAGTTCTTTTTTCATTTCTAAAGTCCTTTTAACAGCGGCCTAAAATATTCTTGCTAAGCCTTCATTGATTCCGCGTCACACTGTGGTTATTGCACCAATGACAAGTGATGCTGATCTTGCGTTTTACTGCGTTCGCGCAATAAAAATGCTTCGAATTGCTCAGCTGAAAGCGGTTTGGCGTAGTAGTAGCCCTGCATTGTTTCGCAGCCCAACTGCTTTAATTGTTGCAGTTGCTTGGCTTCTTCAACGCCCTCAGCAACCACATGTAGACCTAAGTTTTGCGCTATGGTAATAATCGAGTCGACCATGTTTTTACCTCGTTCATTAACCATATCAACAATAAAGGCGCGGTCAATTTTCAACGTGTGCAATGGGAAGCGTTTTAAATAGGCCAGCGATGAATAACCGGTACCGAAGTCGTCCATAGCGAGGTGAATCCCTTTCCCTACTAGGGCGTGCATAATCGCGATTGCTTGTTCTGGGCTGTCCATTACGGTGCCCTCGGTTATTTCCAGTTCAAGAGCACTGGCGGGAAGGTGGTATTGCTGTAGTAGGGCGTCGATACGATCGGTTAAATCAGGCAGAGCAAACTGTTTCGCCGATAAGTTTACAGCAACTCGCCCGGAAAATAGCTCGGCATCGCGCCAGCGCTTTACATCGCGACAGGCTTTTTTTAATACCACTTCACCAATCTCGATAATTTGTCCGGTTTCTTCGGCAATGGGAATAAACTGCCCAGGACTGATCAACCCTTTTTTCGGGGTTATAAAGCGCACCAGCGCCTCCATTCCGGCTAATTGGCCAGTGGCTATATCCATCTTCGGTTGGTAAAAAACCTCGAAATGATCCCGCTTAAGACCAAAACGCATTAAGTTCTCAATTTGCAGTCGTTTAACCGCTTGGTGGTTCATCGCATCATTAAAGAATAAGTAACGGTTCCCTTGCTGCTTAGCATGGTACATTGCGGTATCGGCGTTCTTTAATAGAATTTGTGGCGATACGCCATCCTCCGGGCTCAATACTATGCCAATAGAGGCGGTGATGGCGAGTTCATGGTTCATCATCCGAAATGGTGTTGCAATGGTTTGCAAAAAGTCGTTACTAATCGCGGTAATAGTATGAATGTCGTTGGTGCCGCGCATCACCAATGCAAACTCATCGCCGCCGAGGCGATAAAAAGTGTCTTGCGGGCGCTTACGCTCACTTAAACGCTGGGCTAATTTGATAAGCAGCTTATCGCCTAATTGATGGCCCAACGAATCATTAATCTTTTTAAAGTTATCCAAGTCCATCACCATCATGGCGTGATGGCTGTCTTGTTTCATTAAGGTATCGAGGTCGACAAAAAATTGGTTACGATTGGCAAGCCCAGTCAGGCTGTCTTGATTAGATAAATCATTGAGGGCTTGTTCAGTCTTTTTGCGCTCGCTTAAATCGGAGTAGACCATAATATAGTAGTCTACCTCGCCCTGTTGGTTGAGCACTGGGTCCACGCTCAGTTCCATGGCTAATCTTTTTCCATGCTGGCTGCGCACTGACACTTCACACTGAATATGGCTGTGCTTTAGCACTTGGCGCTTCAGTGTACTTATTTGCTTGGTATTCAAACCCGGAAGAGTAAAAGCCAAGCCTTGGTGCTTTTTCTGAGATAAGGAGAACAATTCGGTGAATGCAGGATTGGTATCAACTAGTTTGAATTCATGGTCATATATGGCCATCGCATCACTGAGATTCTCAACGCATTTAGCAAATAGGTCTAAGCGCTGCTCAGTGGTTTTGATATCGTCGATATCTTTCATTGTGCCACTCATACGCAGCGGTTGTAGTTGGGCGTCTTTTTCTACCACCTTTCCTCTATCTAGCATCCATCGCCACTGCCCCTGTTGGTCAAGCAATCGGTAGTTAGCTTCAAAAAACGCTGTTTTTTGTGCAAGGTGGGCGCGCAAGGCACTTTGAACGCGAGGTAAATCCTGTGGGTGTATTAGCGCTTGGTTCGGGGGAATGCAAAAACTTTGTGTGGTTGCACTGTGATTGGCATGTTCATCATTAACGCGTTTGACCTCACCGGTTTTTATATACCAATCCCAGAGGATGTCACCGCTGCCTTCTAAGGTCAGTTTTAGGTGTTGTTCTGAGCGTGCTAATTTCTTACGTGAGCGGCGCAACGAAATAACACTGAATGTCATAACGCATAACAGGGCAAGAAGTAATGATAAAACAACCGTGTGTAAAGGGGAGTCGAACAGCATGTGCGCTTGCTCATGAGCAAACGAGCACCCACTGACAAGCAACAATCCGCTTATTATTAAGCCTTTTCTACAACCTGACCTAAACACACACTGTCATTCTAATTACTACAATCATGCTAGGTTAATTCAAGCCGTTGATTGAGTAAAGCATTATGCGTGTTCCAAGGCTTGTTGCGACTGTTTAACCCCGTCACTGAGCCATTCCATGCGAGCCCGCGAAGGAGAAAAAAGCTGCTGCATATAGTGTTGTACGTCTTCCAAGGAGATAGCATCAAGTGTCGTTAATAAGTTACTTTGCAGGCTAAAATCGACGCCCGGGTTACTAATTGCTAACCAGAGGCGTTGTGAACGCAAGCGCAGGTTTTTGTCCTTTTCGGCAATTTGCCGGTAGAGGCTGTGCTTGGCTTGTTGCCAGTGCGGCTCATCAATTTCAGCAAAGTCCTGAACATACTGCTTAATAAAGGCGCGGTGATGAGAAAGTAACGTGTGCGCATCGACATTGGGTGATTGCACGTAAAATGCCAGTCCAGCGCGAGAATTAAACGGTGCATAGCCTGCACCGACCAAATAACCTAATTGCTGCTGTGTACGCAGTTGATGAAAATAGGGCTGATTAATCAGGTGGTTAACAACCATCATCAATACTTTTTCTTTTATATCTGCGGTCTCTGCTTGGTAGTAAATGACCATGGCATTGTCACTGCACTGCAGTTTTAGGTGATGAGTGTCGACTTGCGTAATTTCATTCAGTGGGCGGCTAATGCTGTCGATACTCGTGCGGGTACGTAAATGAGATTGCACCAAACGTAAGAAATCGTAGGCATCGGCTGGGCGCCAATTACCATGTAAAAACGCCTCTACATGCACGGATTCGAAAAACGCTTGGCGGAACTGTTTAAATTGCATGTAGCTGGTGCTTTTAAGTGCCTGAGCAAGCTCCGTCGGGGTGGGATTCCAAGGCATAATCTGCGCGCCGATACGGCTGAAAATCTCACTGACAGGCTTGTTTTGATTACTGCTTTGCCAGTGGCGCACTAGCTGTTTTTTGTACTCAGCAAAGCGCTTCGTGCAAATATCCGCATGAAACAGGGCTTGCAATAGACCCTGCACCAGTTCTAGTTGGCTTGATGACAAGCCGGCGGTGTGTAAAGTCAGCCCACCTTGATGCGATGAAATATGGTAATTCAGTCCAGCCAACTCAGCAGGGTAGAATTGCTCTGCCACACAATCAATAAACAGATCGGCAAATAAACGAGTCAGCGCCATGTGCTGCACGTCTTTGACCGCCAGCTCTGAGTCCAAAGCGAGATAAAAGTGACCCTTAGCAACTCGATAGGTCGCATCTTGCTTAAACCAGAAATTAAGTCCTGGATGAGTGGCGAGCCTTTGTGGTTTATTGCCTGGCGCCACTAATTCATGAAGCACGCAAGGACGCTGTAGGTAGGGGTTTGTGCTTGGCAGAGACATGGTATTGAGTGGCGTATCAATACTCTCCAGCGCGGTTAACCAATCTTTATCGAGTGCGTTGATGCGGTACGGCGTGTTATACCACTTTGTATAGCGACTTGGCTCGACGCCGGGGTGGATTAGCACCAGACGCATATTATGGGGAGTCAGCCATTGCAGTACCTCAGCAAATAGCTGACTATCAAAGCCAGTCATCAGGTAGTCACCGTACAAGTAATGCTCACTGGGGTAGTGGTGCATATTCACGCTGATACCGCTGACCCAATCGAGTAAGCGAACTCGCTCTTGGTTATCAAAGGCAATTTGCAACAACGTTTGCTTGTCACGATACAGCGGCGACAGCTTATCGTCGTGACATTTTATCAGCGCAATATAGGCGAACACCGTTTCAACGATGTCTTGGTAATACTCAATGCCCTCATCGGTGAGTGCGAGGCTGATATTAAAATCTTTAAAGTTACTGCCATTAATGCCACCTCCTGCGGATAACGCATTGATCCATCCTTGATTTTTTAGCAGTGAGTGCAAGGAACCCGGGCCTTCGTAGCCTAATAAGTGAGCCAAAAAGCTCACCGTTTTGTGTTTATAAAAGGCATCAATGCTGGGCATAGCAAAACTAATTATGAGCTTTTGTAAGTGCTTGTGCGGCTCAATATGCAGCTCAACCCCCAAGTCCTGCTCTCGGTATAATGGCTCGGTGATCGCAGGTTTAGGTTGCTGGGTGCCAGAGATGGGGGTGAAAAGCTCCAGAGCCCATTGCTTGAGCTCAGACAAAGAGTGAGGGCCGCTCAATACCAATGTCATCCACTGGGCTTGATAATGTTGCTTAAAGAAAGCCAGCAAATCATCGCGAATAGCGTTTTGCTCATCACTTAATGTGTTGCTGTTGCCCACAGAGAACTTGGCAAAAGGGTGTTTTGGGTTCACCGTTTCTTTGTGCGCCTGGTATATGCGCCGGCCATCGTCCTTTATTTTAAGTTTAAACTCGGCGTCAATGGCGTTACGTTCTTTATCGACCTCTTCGGCGTTAAATAACGGTGCATAAAAAAGCTGGCTGAAGCGTGTTAACGCTTGGTAGTAATGCTCGTTGGCGACATCAAAGTAGTAGCAACTGTGTTCGGTGCCAGTCCAAGCGTTACTGCTACCACCATGATGACTGATAAAATCGTGGAATTCTCCGGAGGCAGGGAAATCTTTGGTACCGAGAAATAACATGTGCTCTGTGAAATGCGCTAACCCTTGTCGGTGCCAAGGATCATCAAAGTGCCCGGTATTCACTGTCAGTGCCGCAGCGGCTTTTTGGCTGTCTTGATCCTCAACCAACAACACCCTAAGACCATTGGGCAGTGTCAGCGGTTGGTAGAGTCTGTTATCATTGCGGCTGATATTCAAACAATGCTCCTGAAACTAGAGAAGTTGCAAGACGTTCAGGGCCAGCTGTTACGGCTTGGTGCCTACCCGAATATCGATGGTTAAGCTAGACTATAGCGAACATGCAACCAAGATGGCTAGCTTTTAGGTTAAAACTTTTTTGCTAATTAGTTGATTTCTTTGCAATGAAAACCATTTTAATCATGCGCCATGGGGAAGCTCAAGCGCTACAAGCGCAGGACCACTTGCGCGAACTGACTCAAAGAGGTCGGCAACAGGCTGATCATGTAGGCCAATGGTTAGCACAAAGGTTTAATCCACAAGGCTTGTTAGTGAGCCCTTATGTGCGCGCTCAGCAGACTGCCGAGTGTGTCAAAGAACATTGCCGAGGTTTCACCTTGGAGCAAACGTGCGATGACATTATCCCCAGCGCTAATGCGAAAACCGCCGTTGACTACTTACAAGCACTCACCGAAGTTCATACTGAAATAGACACTTGGTTGGTGGTGGCACACATGCCAATCGTCAGTTACATGGTCGCGGAGTTCTGCCCTGAGCAAATGCCCATTTTCGCAACCTGTGGGGTGGCTCATATTGACTATGATCCGGGCACCATGAGAGCGCGCTGGCAGGCGTTATATAGCCCTAACTAGAGGCTAACCGCCGGCAATTTTAACTTTGAAGCCCTGAGCTTCAAGCAAACCTTTAAGCTTGTTGCGATCGTCGCCCTGAATCTCAATCACTCCCTCTTTAACGGCGCCGCCTTGGCCCATTTTTGACTTCAGGGTTTTTGCCAGCTTTTTCATATCATGCTCGTTTGGATCAATGCCCACAACGAGCATGACTCCTTTACCTTTGCGTCCTTTGGTTTGACGCTCAATACGCAGTGCACCGTCTTTAAAAAGCTTAACATCCGGCTGTTCACTTTGTTTTTCAGGTCGAATGCGGCCAGAGTCGGTAGAGTAAACCAAGTTATTATCGCTCATGGGTTGCTCCAATTAATAAACATAAAGTGTCATCCTAACATATTTTGGTGTTGTCATTGCGAAATGGCTGGCAAGGTTTATATTTTAAACAGGTAGATTATCAGTGGCTTAGGAGCGGGTATGAGTTTACAACAGCATTATGTTGAGGAAAAACAAAAACTAGTGATAGTGATAAAGGAAAAGTTTGACTTTAATCTTGTGCAAGATTTTCGTACAGCTTATGCAGATGTTCATGCCGACACTAAGCACGTGGAAGTTGACTTGCGAGAAACCAGTTACATGGATAGCTCAGCGTTGGGTATGTTGCTCAATATGCATAAAGCTCTGAAGGGGCAGGTAGAGGGTATTACCATCAGCCATGCAAACCCGCAGTTAAAAAAGATTCTCCAAATTTCGCGTTTCGATAAGAAATTTACCATTGACTGAAAAGTACATTTCCTTTCCTTCACATGGGCTTAGCGAAGACTTGCCCTTAGTGCTCATTGTTGATGATGAGTCCATGAACCGGCGTATTCTGCGAGCGATGCTGGAGCGTGACAACTATCGCGTCATTGAAGCTGAAAATGGCATTCAGGCGCTAGCGCAATGTCAGGCTCACGATGTTGATGTGGTACTGCTGGATATTCTTATGCCCGAAATGGATGGCTATGAAACGGCAGCGGAGCTTAAACGCACCAATACACGAGTTTATACCCCCATTATTTTTATTACCGCTTTGGAAGATAACCCTTCATTGGCAAGATGTTTGGACGTAGGCGGTGACGACTTTATGCCCAAACCGTTCGATTTACAGATACTGCGAGCCAAGTTACATGCACACCTGCGTATTCGCCATTTAGTCAGCGAGTCAAATAAGCAAACGGACGCGTTGACCTATTATCAAAATCAAACCGAACGCGAACACGAACTAGTCGAGCATATTTTCAATAATGCCCTGCAACATAAGGATAAACCCAAGGGGGTCGACTCACACTTGTCGCCCGCTTCTATGTTTAATGGCGACGTGTTTCTCAATGCCTTGGGGCCAAATGGCTCGCAATATTATCTATTAGGCGATTTTACTGGGCATGGGTTAGCCGCTGCCACCGGGGCGCTGCCAGTGGCGCGTATTTTCTACACTATGGTGGAAAAAAACTTGGCCGTAGGAGATATAGCCAGAGAGTTAAATGCCGCTTTATACGATTTGTTGCCAGCGCATATGTTTTGCGCTGCAACTATTTTCGAAATTAGTGCCAATGCACAAAGTGCGACGTTTTGGATGGGCGGCTTGCCTGATGGTTACCTTATTGACCACTCGGGCTACATGCTTAGTCAGCTCGAATCAAAACACATGGCATTGGGTATTTTGGATGATGAGGAGTTTGAGCGTGATGTGCGCCATGTCACGCTTAATGAATATAGTCGTATTGTGGTTTACACCGATGGCATCATTGAGGCCGAAAATGCACAACAGCACCAATTTGGCTACAGCGGTTTGCTACGCACCTTGGCGTCGCAAGCGATGATCCGTACTGACAACATCATTGCCGCTGTGCATTATTTTACCGGTAATGAAGATCAACAAGACGATTACAGCGTGGTGATTATCGACCCACAACCTCAAGCGCCATTACAACCCATTAATCACACCATAAGTCCGCTCCCTATTGAGCTTGAGGTGGTGTTAAGTGCCGAGGAGTTAAAAACGGTGGACCCAGTGGCGCAATTGATGGACCTAGTTGGTCACTTGCCAGGGCTGAACACCCACAAATCGACACTGTTTATATTGTTATCAGAGGCTTATAACAACGCTCTAGAGCACGGTATTTTGGGGTTAGACTCTGCTTTAAAGGCCGATGACGACGGCTTCTTACAATACTACAGTGAGCGTGAGCAACGCCTAAGCGAACTCACCGAAGGTGAGATATGCCTGCGTGTTTGTTATCAGCCACAGCAACGAACATTGCTTTTAAGCGTTAAAGACTCGGGAGCTGGTTTTTCCCTCGAGCCAGCAGCAGGTAGCCAACTCCAACACAGCTATGGTCGTGGTATTGAGCTACTTAAAGAGCTGGCGGAAGATGTGGAATACAACCAAGCGGGAAATGAAATACGCATTCGCTACCATATCGACTAACCCTCTCATATTGCCTCCGAACCCTATTTTTGCCCTTAAATGACTGGCTTAGTGTCGAAGTGACGGTTTTGTATTGCACGGTAATAAAAAGGTGTGCTAGCATCCGGCTAAATGTTTAGATGTTTGGATGGCTAAATGCTTTTAAGCTACTTAGAAAATGCACAACTTAGCGCTGAGCCCAAGTTAGTGGCGAATAAACAACAGGCGCTACAGCAATACCTTAACAATGCGAGTGCCGATGTTCGTTGGCAATATCAAATTCCCGAGTTGGGCGAGGGTGGGGCGTGTAGTTTATTTGGTCATCTGCAAGAGCAGCCCTTCAATTTACGCGAACATTTGCCCTCAAGCAGTGAAGCAAAGTTGAGAAAGCTTCAAGCGATTGTCGATTTTGTTGTTCAAGAAAGTGGCGTAGACTGGTTTGGTATTTATCAAAGTCAACATATTGAAGGTCAGCCACAGCTACTTAAGCTCGCTTATTACGGCGCACCTAGTCGTCCTCTTTTTCCTATTAACCCTGACTTTGCAACAACCAGCAATAATGTGCAGGTTGCACTCAGCGGGGTTGCTCGGGTGATAAATGATGTGGAAGACTATGTTGCCAACGGTGGCGAATACTATACATGTGACCCCAAAGTGAAAGCAGAAAGCTGCTTGCCGCTTTATGACGAGACAGGTAAAGTAGTGGGCATTATTGATGCTGAAGCATTTACCGACAAGTTTTTTACCCCTGATCAGGTTGCGTTGCTAATAGCTGCGTGTTTAGAGATTAGCAAGCACTTACCAACCAGCCGTCAGGACTAACCTAACCTGAGATAATAAAGAGAGTTCCATGTTCTCACAATTAAAACCTTTACCGACAGATCCAATTCTTGGGCTTATGGCTGCGTTTAAAGCCGACACCAATGACAAAAAAATTGACCTAGGTGTTGGCGTATACAAAGACGAGCAAGGGCAAACCCCTGTATTGAAGGCCGTTAAAAAGGCTGAAGAGTTTCGTCTCGCCAATGAAACCACTAAGTCATACATTGGGCTGGCCGGTAATTTGGAATATTGTCAGAAAATGGAGCAACTGCTACTTGGCGATGCTCACCCGGCTTTGCTAGCGGACCGTGTGCGTACAGCTCAGGCCCCAGGTGGCACGGGTTCGTTACGGGTGGCGGCAGAGTTCATTAAGCGTTGTAATGAGCAAGCCACGGTGTGGGTGACTACGCCAACATGGGCTAACCACATTAGCCTATTTGAAGCGGCTGGCCTGAATGTGAAAGAGTACCCTTACTATGACTATGATAACAAAGGTTTGTTATTTGATGACATGGTGAATACGCTCAGCCAAGTGCCTGCGGGTGATGTGGTGCTGTTACATGCATGTTGTCACAACCCAAGCGGCATGGACTTGAATTTTGCGCAGTGGCAAAAAGTAGCTGAAATCGCTAAAGTTCAAGGCTTTACAGTACTGGTTGATATCGCCTATCAAGGTTTTGGTACGAGTTTGGATGAGGATGCTGCGGGTTTGCGCCATTTGGCCTCGCAGGTAGATGAGCTAATCATTTGTTCGTCATGTTCGAAAAATTTCGGCTTATACCGTGAGCGTATTGGTGCCTGTTCGGTGATCTCAAAAGATCAAGCCACCGCTGATATTGCTAATTCAGTGATGCTCAGTGTGGTACGCAGTATTTACTCGATGCCGCCGGCACACGGTGCGGATATTGTTAATACTATTCTTAGTAGCGATGAGCTAACTGCGATGTGGCACCAAGAGCTTGATGATATGCGCTCTCGTATCAATGGTTTGCGTTCATTGCTTAAAGATAAGTTAAACGACAAATGCGAAGGCATGGACTTCTCATTTATTGAACGCCAGCACGGTATGTTCTCTTTCCTAGGGATTAACAAAGAACAGATCGAACGCCTACAAAAAGAGTACTCAATCTACATTGTCGGTTCTAGCCGTGTAAATGTGGCAGGGGTAAGCAAAGATAATATCGATTACTTTGCCGATGCCGTTGCAGCGGTTACTAAGTAACGCGAATGATAAAAAAAGCCAGCAATGCTGGCTTTTTTTATGTCTAAGAAATAGCTTTACGCCTCTTTGGCTTTGAGCTCAGTAACATTTTCCTTATCACTTGGCTCTTTGCTGGCTTTTTTTGTGGCCTTTGCTGCAGGCTTGGTACCTTTAAGTACGTGCATAAAGTCGTCTTTTTGTTTTGCTATTTCCAACGACAGGCTTTCTACTTGTTGCTCACTTAAGGGAACATCAACGCCGCCTAATAACTCTTCTAAGCTTTCGGCAATATCGAGCATCTTATCATAGGCATCGGCTTCTTTTTTGCTAGTAAAGGTCATGCGCTCGACTCCGTCTCGTTCTACAACGTATTTAGTTACAACAGCCATGGCTTCTCCTCAAGGGTACTGTTTTTTTATACAGTAAGGGTAGTGGTTGGCGATTCGCCCGTCAAGGGTTTTAATTATTCCTTTTAAAGGGTTAAGCATTTTTACCACAAAAAAGCACGATTTTATCGTTAGTTTTATTTGACACATCTCAGTAATTATTCTTTATTTACTGTTGAAGTAACAAGGACTTTTACTTTAACTTCTAAGGAGAGAAGCATGAAGCTACTAACCGCACTCTACACCACCTGTGCGCTTGTACTTACCCCAGCGGTGGTCGCTGCTGAGGCACCTCAACAAGCGAGTGAGCAGGTAACCCCAGCCAAACTTGATATTAACCAAGCATCCGAAGAACAGCTACAATCGCTGCCGGGCATTGGCCCCACTAAAGCAGCCGCCATCATCGAATATCGTCAGGTGCAAGGCAATTTCCGTAGTGTTGATGAGCTAGATGCTGTGCCAGGTATTGGTGCAAGTACGTTGGCGCAAATTCGGGAATTGGTGAAGGTAAGATAGTGGCAAAGTATTGCTGATAAACCAAAGGGCAACGTTTAGTTGCCCTTTTTATGTGCGGCGATGGCTTCATCAAGGTGAAACAGCGCGAATGCATGGCGCACTGGGAGCACAATAATAGGATAGGCGATGCCGGCTAAGAGCAGCCATGGCAACATGTGCCAGCCTTCAAAGCGCACCAGCAGCAGAAATAGTGGGGTGATCAGCAGCAGTTTAATAATATTGAGCATGACTCGGCGCTGCGCTGATAGCCTGTTTAATGAATCCGCCACTATAGCGAGTCGCTCATTGTGACTGAGCGACTTGAGTTTCGGAATTTGACTGGGAAGAAAGTAAATCATGAAGCCTTAGGTTTATAAAAAAAGCTGCTTAAGGTAATGATAATTGCAACGACTGCCATCACCGCAAAGATCACTTGCATCCACCCAGGCATTGATAACCCCATAAATTGCCAATCAATGTTGCCACAATCACCGGTAGCAGCAAAAAAGCTCGGCAGCCACTCGTGTAAAGGCATAAAGCTTGGGAAGTTAGGTTCAAATTCGCATACGAAGGCAAACGGATCTGTGGTGGTTTGCATCATGATATGTTCTTTGGCGAGCAAGAACCCCCATATACTGGCAACCAGCCAACTCGCCAGCGCCACTAGGCGTAAATACATATTTTGTGGATTAATACAGCCTAGTAAGGCCGCAAATAGTACACCCAAGACTGCTGTACGCTGATAAATGCACATAATGCATGGCGCTAAGTCCATGGCATATTGGAAATACAAAGCCGTTGCTTCGAATACGGTGGCAATCACCGCTAACAGTACCCAAGGCGCACGTTGGTGCGATAGCTTACCTAACCAGCTCATAGTTAACTCACGTCGTTGTTGATGGGCTGATTATGCCACGCCTTCGGCGCTATGCAAGCGTCTTTGCGGGCGTAAAGGTAAGCTCATTGGCGTGCCTAAGCACTTAATTTAGCGCCATTTGTGTACAAGCTAGCGTTGTTAAGTGAACAAAAAAGCTAATGAATCATTTAAAGCGGTAGGCTGGCTTCCGTTTTTGCTTATGAATCAGTGAAAATGAACAAAAAAATTATTTATTGAATTGATCGAAGAGCTATACACAGTGCGGAGCTAATGCCGATATTGAACGAATCAAAGTCTCGGCTTTCGACTAAATAAGTCCTTAATCTCTGGAAAGTACTTATAGGGGAGCATAGTATTCTCAGCATCAATTAGTGTTATATTCGATTTGCAGGTGAATGTAATAAGGAGGTTGTATGCGGGGAATTATATCTAGGTGAGCATGAATAGAGTCGCAACGTTAGTTGGGTCACTTTGAAAAGCTTATCCGGAAATAGAATCTTGTAAATTCGAACTAATTTTTTCTTTCCCTACTGAAGAAGCGGCCAAAGAGTACTTCAGAAAAACCTATCACTGGGAACATCATGATGGGATGATTAAATATCAACTTAACGGTGAATGTTTCTCGGGCTTTAAGACTGAAATAGAATTAAATGCCAACTATATTAAACACTTAACGGGCTGTTATGTAGATTTGGCATCAGAAACCCAAGGTAGCCTTCACCGTTGGAAGCTATGGATTTGAGCCTTAATAAGAACGAGCACCAAATGGAAATCAAAGTAAGGAAAACTAAAACAACCGACAGTGGCACATTGTGTATGCTGTGGCAGTTTTACCAATATCACCAAAGTTCATTTGATCAAGAGGATGTAGGTACTGACGGGCGCTTTGATATTGATGAACAATACCTCAATTCCATTGTTTGCGGTGAACAAGAGTGTGCCGCTTATCTAATTTTTGTTTCTGACCAGGTTGCAGGCTTTGCCACTGTTGAGACGACCGAGATTCGGGGTAAAGAAATGCCGGAATTGGCTGATATATTTATCCTCCCTAAATATCGAAAGCAAGGTGTCGGGAAATTTGTCGTTCAACACTTGATGCAAGCTGTGAGCGAACAATGGCATGTAGCAGTTTATATAAACGACAGCTTGGCGTTGAAGTTTTGGAGTAACTTGTTTACTCAATTAAATGTGGCTCTTGTTGAGAAAGTGGAGCCTGCTGAAACAGAAGGCTTTCACGAGTTTGTCATTACCAATGCCTAACAGAATAAATACGTGAACGACGTTGTAAGCTTGGCTGACACTTGCTTCCCGCTCAAGCTTAAAACAGCTCGTATCATGGAGCAGAACACACAAGGAAAGTTATGATTAGAACTATCTTGATAATATCGGGGGCTTTTTTTGCCAACGTTTCTATTGGCAAAGAAATTAAAGATATATCTGAGCTCACAAAGCGTTTGGACGATGGTGTACCGCAAATTTTAGAAAAGCACAAAGCTCCCGGCGTTGCTCTGGCATTCGTTAGTGGAAGTAGAGTTGTGGGCTTTCGTTCCTATGGTTTTGCTGACGTTGCGGCTAAAACTGAAATTACTCAAAGGACTTTGTTCAATGTAGGCTCTATTTCTAAGCTGGTTACTGCTTGGGGAGCAATGCAATTAGTCGCTCAAGGCAAAGTAGATCTCGATACACCAATTAATCAATATCTTAAACGCTGGCAAATTCCCCAATCTGATTTTGATGTAAAAAAAGTCACACTAAGAAATATTCTGTCCCACACTTCCGGCCTGTCTTTGGGGCCTTATACCGGGTGGGAGTCTCGCGACAAGTTATCCTCTATTGTCGACTCACTAAATGGTAATAACAACGGCGCTGGACCCGTTGAACTTATCCATGCGCCAAATACAAAGTGGTCTTATTCCGGTGGTGGATATTCAGTGGTACAACTGTTAATTGAAGATGTATCCGGCATGACATTTGAAGCTTATATGCAGAAAAATGTATTCGAACCTCTGAATATGAAGGATTCAACGTTCAATATTACTGAGATAGTAATGAGTAAGTCGGCAACACCTTATGATGATACCGGTAAAGTCACGGGGATGGTGTACTTCAATGAACAAGCAGCGGCGGGCTTACAAACAACGGCTGTAGATTTAGCTCGCTTCAATATGGCAGTTTTGCGTAATAGTGATGGACATTACAACGGTTCAATTTTGTTGCCAGAAAAGCTCATAGATCTAATGATTAAGCCAGCTCCAAATACTAACGGGCGCTGGAGCATGAGCTATGTTGTGGACACAGAAAACAACAGTCTCGGATTTGCTGGATTTAATCGAGGCTGGGTCTCTCTATCACGTTCTGTCACAGACCTAAATTTTGGTTACGTGATATTAAATAATAGTAGTATCGGTGCTGTGAACAATGAAATTGATAGCCTCATACTTTCTACCGTTAAACAAGAGCGCAATTAAATTACATAAAAAACACTTTCAGTGGATAGACTGCGGTGCCTGCGTGTTATGTGTCGAGGAAGCTATGAAGCCCAAGAAGCCAACAATCATGGGAATGGCAGAGTTTGAGCCATCAGCGAGGTGTCCTAATTGTACATTGATAATGTATTTGGGAAACATATGTCCGCATTGTGATTATTTACTTAGCCAGTCAGAACAAAGAGCTCAAAATTTGTTTTGGAGAAAGTCTAGAAACACAGGTTATGTGTATGGCTTTATGTTTTTCATTATTTTCCTATTTATACTGCCTTGGTTGCTTAGCATGTAGCCTCAATCAAAGGTGTCTAAGTTTTATGCGGAGCTGTAAATTTAGCCAACTATGTTTAGTCGATTATAAAGGTGCTTGAAAAATCAAGGTTCAATATATGTTCTGGAGAAGTTTGTTAATTGGATTAACAACAGTGTTTGCTTGGCTACCTGCATCATTTCTTATGATATTTGCGCTAATCGGCTTGTTTGGTGGCGTTGCAAATATTTTCACTATGCCGATTGGTTTCAGCTTACAATGGATTCTTTGTTCCTTGGGTGGAATACTTGGCTATGTAGCATTAACCTCTGTGAGTTGGGGTTTCAAGCTCAAGCATAAAGTTCGATTGTTATTTCTTATTTTTGGCTTTTTGTCTCTAATATTCACTCATTCCTCAGTCATTGACCTTGATGGTGACTTATTCAAATTAGGTGATGGTTGGGTTGAGCTCTATATGCTTTTATGCCCAGCTATATTTTTAGCTGTTCACATAGTCTTGCACTTGTTTTGGATGTCGCAAGACAATTTAGCAAGTGCATAATCTATTAATGGGAGTTAAACCCTTGACTAGCGTTTGTCTTTCGCTCGCTTTAATCATGTGCATGCAGCTATGAACGGGCGTTACTTTCACAGGGGATGATATGGAAATCGAAGACTTAATAAGCATTTTACAATCTGGCAACGAACGTGAGATATCGGATATTTCATATAGCCTGATGAATGTGTCAGACAATACCTTTTTACAAAATCTCGCGGGCAGCCTTGAGTTAATAACGCCATTGTCTAGTTCTTCTTATTGGTCCTCTCAAGGAAATAAGCACCGCGTGCGTGTATCAATAGATAGAATTACAACGTTTCTCGAGGCTGTGAGAACAACGGGCTGCAGGTGCGCGAAATACCTCCAGCTACCTTACTTTGCCCACAGTGAAGCGGATAAAGGCATGATAGAAATAATATTAAATGAGGCAGACCCACAAACGAGGAAGTCGAAAATCACCTGTCAATGTACAGCTTGTGCTCAATACTATGTTGCGCATGAGTTCGACGCGGGATTTGGGCGCAGAGCTCAGTGGGAAAAGCTCGCAAAACCATGAAAAAGATGCCTTCTACTGTTATTCCAATTTAAGAATCGGCTCGGTTACGGTAGGGTTGTTTTTGAGAATTCATCACGTAAAGAGGAATACTTACTTGGAAACGGATCTTCAACAAAAATTGACAAATATTTTTAGCACCCGGCTGTTCAAATTTAACGGGCTTCCCGAAAAAGTAATATCAGAGCTTAATGCATTAATGCTTGAATATGGCGCAGAGCAATTACTGTTAGCCTGCCAAGCATTGCGACCTAAATTTGAACAAAACGCCGACTTCACACGCGGAAGTAGAGGAAAGTCTGGCTTAGGTGGTGAGTTTTATATGGCCGCTGCAATGGAGCTCAAATACCTTCAGGAAGCCATGGTTTATATAAGAAGCAAAACCACCGGGGCATCATAACCATGTAGTGTGGTGCTCTGCTATAAGGCTGGAGCATAAGCCAATTAGTTATGCAATGAAGAAAAGAAAGGGATGACTATGAATGAACACTTGGATAAGAAGTTATTAGGATTTATTGAAACGTATAACAAGCTATTATCAACTTTTGACTATGGAGTAGGTGAGTTTCAAAGAGATATTGCCTTAGGAATGATTTATGTTTTGGTCGACGCTCAGGCTGCTTGTTGGAACTCTCTAGAGGAGTTAAAGCTGCAGCTCGCAATCAATGCGTTCAACTCTGATGAAATGCTTAAAAACATTAGAGACGATGTGTCGGACAACACTTCTCTGAGTTTTAATTATTGCTATTCCCCAATTGCTATGAAGGCGTTTGCAGAGTTAGGCTATCTAAATCTTTCCACGCTTATTTATATACGAGATCGGTTGGCTCATGAAGTTCATAAGCACAGGAATGCTAGCCCAATGGCGGCCTGTATGCTTAACGTTCAGGGTGATTCTATGAATTGCAGCATTCTTAATGACTGCATTGAAATTATGGAGAAAAGAGTTAACGGAGCGAATGCATAAATAGTGCTTGCCATCAAAGTAGATTCAAGTATGGCCGCATCCATATTATTTATTAACTGCGTGGAAGGTGATATTCGCGCTCAAAGCAAGTCTAAAAATTGAAGCAGCGGTATGTTGGTGGCGAATATGGTGACTTTGAAAATATGCAAACACTGTGTATTAAAACAGTTTTAGCGCAGTCGCTCACATAGTCAAGGAAACGGCCCAATTGCGTGCTTTTGTCGCAAGATAAAAACGGGCAATAGCTATTTTTAATAATACTGGCAATGAGTTAACTAGTCTGTTAAGAATATATCATTCAGAAAAGTGAGCGGCAGCGTAGTAGAAAAACGCGCGGTTCGCTCGCTATAAACATGTCAGGGCTCACAACAGGACAAGTCATGATTGAGAAACAATCCCCTTACCTTGCTCATCAACATAGGCTTGCTGATGTAATCGCTGCAATCCAGGTAATGGGTACATATAGGTATTCGGGACGCAAGGTAGAGTCATGGGCTAATTTGCTCGGCGAAAATCCAAAGAGCGCGAATGACTGGCAATCCATTTTTAATGAGCATCCCGAATTTTTTCGGGCCGGTATAGGCGATGACGATTTTCAGTCACTAGTCGTTCGGCGCGCTCAACCTAGAGTCTATAACACACAGACTGAAGAAATAATTACGGTAGAGCAATTCAAAGCATTGCCGAAAGACAATAGGTCTCATATCTCCCGTTTGCCTCTGTCCTCGGAACAAATCCTTGCATTAATAGATGTAGCAGTGAAGCTACAAACTCAAGCAGTTGTTCGTCGTAAGGAGCTTCGATGGTGGGTACCGGTGGTCATCGGCGTGTTGTCCTCATTGGTTGGTGTATTTGTCGGAGCAGCAATTAAAGGTGGGTAGCGCTAAGTCACGCCCTAACAATCGCAGGCAATCCGACAGCTTTTCCGTTGCGCCAGCGGCTCCACAAAAAAGCTGCGGTTGCTGCGGGCTTTAGCCATCTATTCCGAGCCATGGCTTAACTACAGAGGAAGTAATGGAAAGTACACTAATTGAATTTGATGAAAAAGTAGCCGAGCTTAAAGATCATGTAGATCAATTAAAAGATTACATTGGTGATATTGCTGTTTCTAAAAAGATAAGAGATGGTTTTAAATCGTTCTACATGCATCTAGATAAGTATTCAACTTCTACAGATAATGAAGATATAGAAAACATTGCTAGCTCAGCAAAAACAGTTGCATTATATGGGCAAACTATTGGTCAAGGGATAGCTCAGTTTGAAGAAGCAGATAACCAAATGAAATCTCTTGGTTCAGTTCTGCTAGATAAGGCATCTTCTTTCAGAAATTGGATAGAAAAAAGTCCTCTTGAAATTCAACCAATGGAGTTCATTAATTCAAACAACTCTAATCTATCATTAGCTAGCTTTCAGTCAGTTAAAAATAATATGAAAAAGCTTGCCAATGATCACTTAGAGCATGACAAGAGAATAAAAAAGCTACTAACTGAAGGTGAGTCCAACGCAAATAATCTAAAAATCCGGATTGAGAAAATTGAGCGCGATGTAGAAGTTGAAATAGAAAAAATAACGTCTTTGTATAAAGATTCATTGGCTGAAATAGAGGCTAAAAAACAACAAATAGACGATATTCTAGGACATGTTTCAGGTCGAGCTGTTGCTGGTGATTTTGAAACAAGTTCAGCCGAAGAAAAGAAAATGGCAAATTGGCTAAGGTATTCATCTCTTGCTTGCATGGCTTTCATCGTTTGTGTTGTTGGTTATTCTTTTTGGGAAACAACAACTACCGAATTCCACTGGCAGAATTCTGTTTTTCGTATTGTTCTAGCTATTATGCTTTCAGTGCCAGCAGCATACCTTACCCGAGAATCAGCCAAGCATAGAGAGCAGCAGTATAGCCATTTGCAAACCTCGTTAGACCTAAAAGCCATTAGCCCGTATATAGCTTCACTACCAATTGACGAGCAACATAAAATAAAGATTGAGGTTGCTAGTAGACTCTTTGCGGCAAGGGATTACTCAAAAGTTGGAGCCGATCCTTACCCAGTCAATGTTCACGAAATAGTTATGGAACTAATTAAAAAACTAGAACTAAATAAACAAACCAAAAGCGATAAAAGTGGCTAACAAGTCAATCAACTTCGCGTCTTTCAGGCGCCGGACGCAGTAAACTGCGCCGGTGTTTGAGGCGTTACCAAATAAATACTCTAACTGGTTTCTGTCCAAAAACGAGTTAGATTCAATGTCCGTTCTTATGGCTTTATTAAATCTTTGCTGGAGTAGCTCAGCGGCTCAACTTGGCACATATCTGACTGCCAAATTCAACTAAGCCTATTTGTTAAGGTAGAGCAAGGTTACTGTGGTTATAAATTGATTTAATTCTTGCCTCTCCCCCCACCCTGAAACAATGAGGCTTAAAAGCTTATTGCTAAATTTGTCATTTAAGCTTCAAAGATAAATGACTCTTCACTAATCAAACCCTCTTCATGGGAGTGGTTAGAGTCTCACACTGTGTAACAATCTCACCTTTGCTGTGTATGACCAAAACCGTGACTGGGTGAGTGTGCTTGTTAGTTGCTTCGCATCTGGTACAATCAGTATGTTAAGATCAATAATAATATTTTTAGTAGTGAAGTGGACGTTAGATGAGAATATTCAAAGCCAAAAGCCCAGCTGGATTTGCTGAGGAGTACATAGTTGAGTCCATCTGGAATGGCGAGTTTCCGCCTGGCTCAATTCTTCCAGCTGAGCGTGAGCTATCGGAACTGATTGGCGTCACTCGCACTACCTTGCGTGAGGTATTACAACGCCTAGCCCGCGATGGTTGGCTGACCATTCAGCACGGCAAGCCCACGCGCGTGAACAACTTCTGGGAAACCTCAGGGTTGAACATTCTTGAGACCTTGGCCCGTCTTGATGAAGACAAAATGCCGGAGCTGACCGACCAGCTGCTTTCTGCACGTACGAACATCAGCGCCATTTACATGCGCGCAGCGATTAAGATAAACCCTGAACGTGTAAAAGAAATTGTTGCAGATAGAGAAACTGTAGAAGACACAGCGCAGGCCTTCGCCGATTATGATTACCTTGTCCATCACCAGTTAGCTGGGGCAGGGAACAATAAAATCTATGTATTGATTTTAAATGGCTTTAAAGGTTTTTACTCCAAAATTGGCTGCCACTATTTCTCTGACCCGCGTACTCGAGAGCTGGCGCGTCAGTTCTATTCAGACTTAGCCGAGCTGGCCGAGCAGCAAGATCACGATGGGGCGATTGCCTTGATGCGTCGCTACGGCCATAAGAGTGGCCAAATATGGCAAGAGATTCGTGGCAATATGCCCGAAGATATTATGGATTAAGTAACCTAAAAGCCCGCACTAGCGGGCTTTTTTGTGCCCAAGGCAAAGGCGTTGGTGTCAATCAGTTTTATCGATGATAGCTATCGCTAAATGCGATTGTTCTTTTGCGCACAGGGTCAGTACCATATTGCGCAGAATTAGGTGCAACGTGAATTTTGCGTGATGGGGTTGGTTTTTGCTTTTTCGTCACTATATTTAGTTGCACATACATAAAATGCTTTGACGCATTTGCCGTCAGAGCCACTGTGTTAACGATAAACTCAAACTATTGGAGATTACAATGGGTGTATTAGTAGGCCGCAAGGCACCAGATTTCACAGCAGCTGCAGTGCTAGGTAACGGCGAGATCGTTGAAGACTACAACCTACACGAAAAAATCAAAGGAAAGAAAGCGGTTATCTTTTTCTACCCACTTGATTTCACATTCGTTTGTCCTTCTGAACTTATTGCTTTCGACAAGCGCTATGAAGAGTTCCAAAAGCGTGGTGTTGAAGTAATCGGTGTTTCTATCGATTCACAGTTCTCACACAACGCATGGCGTAACACTGCTGTTGCTGACGGCGGTATCGGTAAAGTTAAATATGACCTTGTTGCTGATGTGAAGCACGAAATTTGTCAAGCGTTCGACGTAGAGCACCCTGAAGCGGGCGTTGCTTTCCGTGGTTCTTTCCTAATCGACGAGGAAGGCACAGTACGTCACCAAGTAGTTAACGACCTACCGCTAGGCCGTAACATTGACGAGATGCTGCGCATGGTTGACGCTCTAGCGTTCCACAGCGAGCACGGTGAAGTATGTCCAGCTGGTTGGACTGAAGGTAAAAAAGGTATGGACGCAAGCCCTGAAGGTGTTGCTAAGTTCCTATCTGAAAACGAAGGCGACCTATAAGTCGACCCCAGGTTTCAAGAAAAACCGCGCTTTAGCGCGGTTTTTTTATGTCTGAAAACAGCTGTAAGCCTGTACTACAATAACTAAAATCGGTACCTTCATCATAACTTCATTCTTCTCAACTAAGATTTTAGTTTTTATAACAAGGATATGTGACATGCGCGCAGTATTTTCTATGATGCTCATTCTGTTTTGTAGTGGGGCGGCTTACGGCCAATCGGCTACTCAAAATCCCGCCACGATGCCCGCCACGGTGATCATTTCCATCGATGGTTTTCGTCATGACTACATTGAGCATTTCGATACCCCGGCGCTGGCTAAACTAAGCCGTCAAGGAGTGCGGGCGCTGCGCATGAAAACGGTTTATCCGAGTAAAACTTTCCCCAACCACATCAGCATCGCCACAGGTCTGCTGCCCAGTCATCATGGTATCGTGGGTAACCGTTTTTGTGATAAACAGCGGCAACAGTGCTATGCCATGGGCAAAGGGCAAGCCGATACCAGCTGGGTGTCGGGTACGCCACTGTGGAATTTAGCTGAGCTACAAGGGGTGAAAGCCGCTACCTATTACTGGCCAGAATCGGATGCGCGTTTCAATGGCCGCACTGCGTCTTACTTTTATCCGTATTCTAGCCATGGCAAGCAGTCCCATCGCGTAGAGCAAATCATTCAATGGCTTAAGTTACCCAAGCAGCAGCGCCCCAAACTCATTATGAGCTACTTTTCTGAGGTTGATAGCCTCGGCCACAAGTATGGGCCCAACGCGCCGCAAACCAAAGCAGGGGCCTTAGGAATCGATCGCCTTATTGGTGAGCTGTGGCGCAGAATAAATACCGAGTTAGACACCGAGGTGAACCTGATTGTGGTCTCTGATCATGGCATGAGCGAAGTAAACCCCGATGCCGGCATTCCTTTAGCATCGCTCAACATCGATGATGGGTTTAAAGTGATTAACTCTGGTACCCGGGTGGCTATTTATCAACATAAGGCGTCTACGCGCGCTTTACAGGCACTGCGAGAGCGACTGCACAAGCAGGCGGCGGATCAATATCAGGTGATGAGTAAGGAGCTACTGGCTCAATATGGTGTCACTATGGGGCCGAGGCAAGCTGATATTGTGCTACAAACGCGCCCACCGGTGGTGTTTACGCAGCCTGATCATCATTATCTGGGCACCCATGGTTTTATCGATGATGGCAATATGGACGCTGTGTTCTTAGCGGTGGGCCCAAGTTTCCACCAAGGAAAAACGCTGGCACAGGTGCGTAATCTTGATATTTACCCTATGGTGGCACATATCCTCGGCTTAGAGATACTGACCCCCGTCGACAGTGACGGCGCTACCTTGTGGCCAGCCTTGTTGTCACCGCCAAAGCGCGAACCTGACACGCGCAGCAACTAGGAGTTGTTGCTAGGCTGAAATCCAGACACAAAAAAACCGCCATAACGGCGGTTTTTTATGTCATTTAAGGCTTATTGAAAGCTTACTGCTTTGCGCTCTTTACGCTGGCCACGGCCTTTAGCGTTAGGGTCGCGGAAACTACGCTTTTTGCCTTCACCTCGTGGTTCACGTGCCTCACGTGGTGCACGTGCTTCGCTTTGGCTAAGAGTCAGCTTCATAGGACGCTTGCAGATATACACTTTTTGGAAGTGAGCCAGCTTGTCCTCAGGCATACCCTTTGGTAGCTCAACGGTACTGTGAGCGTCAAATAAACGAATGTCGCCGATAAACTTGCTGGAGATATCCGCTTCATTAGCAATGGCACCGACGATATTTTTAACTTGTACACCGTGCTCGCGACCCACCTCAATACGGTACGTATCCATTGGCGTGTTAGCATCACGACGCTCGCGGCGAGGTTTTTCACCGTCGCGACGACGATCGCCTTTGCGCTCACTGCGTTCACCACGCTCTGGACGTTCCTTCGCTTTGATTTCCTCGACCTTCAACGGCGACTGTTGCTGTGCCAGATAAAGTAGCGCGGCGGCTAAGTCACCTTGGCTCAATTGCAACTTGTTACCTAGGGTATTGGCTACCTGTGCAAAGAACTCGCTGTCTTTGTGCTCCAGCGCAGCGGCCACTTTCTTCTCTAGACCATCAATACGCTTTTGCTCAACGACTTTAGCGCTCGGCAATTCCACCTGAGCAATGTCGCTCTTGGTGTGGCGCATGATGTTCTTAAGTAAGTAACGCTCATTGCCCTTAACGAACAAAATAGCTTTACCTTGACGACCTGCACGGCCAGTACGACCAATGCGGTGTACATAGGCTTCGCTGTCTTGTGGGATATCATAGTTAACCACTAGGCTGATGCGTTCAACATCTAGGCCTCGTGCTGCCACGTCGGTAGCTATAACAATATCAAGTAAACCATTTTTAAGGCGGTCAACGGTGCGCTCACGCGCCTGCTGGTTCATATCACCGTTTAATGGTGCGGCAGAGAAGCCTTCGCGCTCAAGGAGCTCAGCCAACTGCACAGTGTCGTTACGAGTACGCACAAATACAATGGCAGCATCAAAGTCTTCGGCTTCTAAAAAGCGCACAATGGCTTTGTTTTTGTGTACACGCGCTTGCCAGTACACTTGCTCGATAGTGGATACTGTGCTGTTGCGTGGCGTAATACGCACTTGCTCTGCGTCTTGCAAATAGGTTTTGCAAATAGACTGAATCTGTTTTGGCATGGTCGCCGAGAACAAACAAGTTTGCTTGTCTTCTGGTGTTTGCGCCATGATGCTTTCTACATCATCGATAAAGCCCATGCGTAGCATTTCGTCGGCTTCATCCAATACCAATGCACTTAAGCGTGATAAGTCGATAGATTTACGACTGATGTGATCAAGTAGACGACCCGGAGTCGCGACAATGATTTGCGCACCGCGACGTAGGGCGCTGAGCTGAATACCGTAGCTTTGGCCGCCGTAAAGCGCGAGCACTTCTACGCCCTTAGTAAATTTTGCGTATTGCTCGAATGCTTCTGCAACCTGGATTGCGAGTTCACGGGTGGGAGTAAGCACAAGCACTTGCGGATATTTCGCATCCGCATCCAAGTTATTCAACAATGGTAAGGCAAAGGCGGCGGTTTTACCCGTGCCTGTTTGTGCCATTCCCAATACGTCCTTTTTGTCGAGTAAAAGAGGAATACATTGAGCTTGGATCTCGGAAGGAGTCTCATAACCCAATTCGCTCACTGCTTTTAAAGTAGCAGGAGAAAGGTGTAACGACTCAAAGGTGACTGGTTCTGACATTAAAACGCCTCAGGGAATTCAAAGAGGCGCGCATTGTACAGGAATGAAGCAGTAATTGCTTGTATAAATTACAACTATTTCCTATGTGCTTGGTTTTGTATGAAATTTAACCAATGGTGTTCGTTGCACTTAGATTTAGTCACGGAGAAATCACGTAAATTTAACGGTTTAACGCGTGTGTACTCAGCCTGTTTTGTTGCTATAAATGCATTAAAAACTGACGGGCCAAAAGAGAGTTTGTCAGCTCGAAAATGGCGCGCAGGGGGCAAAAAAAGCCGAGTATGATCCCGGCTTTTTTATCGTATTAGTCTTGGTATAGACCTAAATTTTCTTTCGCGTAAGCTTCGAACTCAGTGAACCCACCAATATGCGCCTGATCGATAAAGATCTGCGGCACTGTTTCACATGGTTTGCCGGCTGATTTTTCTAAATCCGCTTTGCTGATCTCTTCTTTAACGATATCGATATAGCGGTATTTGAAATCATCGCGGCTTTGCGTCAGTTGCTCGGCAACATCTTTTGCGCGTACGCAGAAAGGGCACCCTTCACGGCCAAAAATAACAGTTAGCATAATTCTCTCCAGTGCAGTTAAAAACGTTAGGTTTGCAGTGTAGCGAGGTTCGTCGCCGGGGTAAAATAAGCAAAAACGATTTCTATATTCGCTAAAAGCGATTAACTACGATAAACGGTTTTAATTAGGTGGTAACCAAACTTGGTTTTCACCGGCCCGTGTACTTCCAATAGCGGTTTTTTAAACACCACATCGTCAAAGGCTTTGACCATAGTGCCGCGCTGAAATTCACCCAAATCGCCGCCACGTTTTTTTGATGGACAGGTGGAGTATTGTTTCGCGAGTTTATTAAAGTCGCCGCCTTTGTCTAACTTGGCTTTGATA
Organism: Pseudoalteromonas sp. CNAT2-18.1; assembly: GCF_022347865.1. Taxonomy (NCBI): domain Bacteria; kingdom Pseudomonadati; phylum Pseudomonadota; class Gammaproteobacteria; order Alteromonadales; family Pseudoalteromonadaceae; genus Pseudoalteromonas; species Pseudoalteromonas sp. CNAT2-18.1. The sequence goes on from NZ_JAKRFR010000004.1 coordinate 309,389, forward strand.
GCCAAGCACTCTTCTTTGCTCTTCACTAATATGTGATATGCACACGCTTTTGCCATAACTGCGTCCTAAAATGAATATCGATAAGGGGTGACCACGTCGAGCACCTTTTGCTTTTCGCCCATGCCGCCAATGCGATAGGCGGTGCCTTGGTGACTCAGTAAACCCCGGTGGTCCATGGTGCCCTGTTGGGCATGCTCTAAACGTTGCCAACGATTAGAATCAGTATCGAAACGCCATACCTGATTTGACGGCGAACTGGGTTTACCATTATAGCCGATACCGTTGTAGTTATAAGGGTTAGGGGAGCCCGCCATAAACACCAGCTGGCCATTGATTGTTCCCGCAGCCATACGATAATGACTCTTGCCGGTGGGGTGGCTAATCATACGCCAATCAATTTTTGTTGGCTTGTCGGGGTGGATGATCCCTTTAAAACACTGGGCTTTGCCATCGAAGCCTCGGCGTTTATCAATATAAGCAACGGTTTTTACGCCATCACACACCACCATGATATTACCTTTAATTGCACCGGCGTGACCAAATACCGGCTCGCCTAAAAATGGCGACGCTTGCTGCCAAGTATTATTAGCAATATCATAGACTTGCACTAAGTTCACATTACCATCATTGTGCCAGCCACTGATCAAGTAGATAAACTTGTCTTGGTAATTCAACGCAACGCTATCATCGACAGGCACCGGCATATCCGCGAGGCGCTGGTAGCTGTTGGTTAGCACATCAAAACGATAGGCGTCGGGCGCTGAAATTTCACTGTGATCGTCGGCCACGGTATAGCCACCAAAAACATAAGCGTATGGGCCCACTCCCACAGCAGTCGCCGCCAATCGGCCTTTTAATTCGGTACTGGCGGGAACACTTTTTTTGCCTTGCCATTGCCCCTGGCCAATTTTTAATGCCCACACTTTATTGTGCACGTCCTCGTGACTTTTCCCAGCACCTAACCCCATGAAGCTAATAAAGTAAGGCCCTTGTTCCGTTGTCACTTGGGCGACCGCATTATTGGTCACGGGCTCGGGTAACGCTGGCAGGGGTTTTGTGGCCCACGTTGGCGCGCAGAGCATGCTCAGCGCCGCGACAAAGCAATGTCGTTTATTCATCTCTACCTCGGTATTTTATGCCTAATTCACTGGAGTAGCCCATAGAGCGGGCAGTTATGCGCAGTGATTCATCAATAACATAATAGGTTGGGAATGCAGATATTTTATATTGCTTAGCGGTTTGTGCGCTACCTAAAAGTATGGGCATGGATAAAGAGAGGTCAGCGACAAAATCTTGTACTTGTTGCTCACTTTGATAATCAAGGGCAACGGCCACAGCGTTAATATCGCCATCATCCATTGCCGATTGTAAGTTAGGCATGGACACCTTGCAGATAGAGCACCATGGCGCAAAAAAGTATACCACGGTGGTTTGCCCCTGGAGTTCTTTGATGCTGTATCGCCCCTGTTCATTGAGTTGTGTTAAGGCAAAGTAAGGCGCGGGGGTGTGATCGGTACTGAGCAGATTGCGCTGTTGAAATGCGCTGACAGCAAAGAAAACGATCGCAATAACAATAATCTGCAATAAAATTTTTTTCATATTTAACTTAAAATTCATAGGCTTAATAAATTAGACCGGATAGTGGCAGAAAAAATTTTGCATCTTTTTCTTGAAAATAAAGACGCTGTCCATACATCAGTTAGTGAGGACGCCGGAAAGGGTCCCAAACTAAGTAAACTTATTGATTTAAAACGTAAATGTTACTTGTTCATCGTGAAAAGTAGCAACTAATATCGCTTAATTATGAGGATATCATTATGCGTACAGTAGATTTATCACCACTATATCGTTCATTCATCGGTTTTGACCACCTTGCATCACTTATGGATGCGGCGGCACGCACCGATAAGCAGCCAAGCTACCCACCTTACAACATCGAGGCATTGGGCAAAGACCAGTATCGTATCACCATGGCGGTGGCTGGATTCAGCGAAGATGAGCTGAGTATTGAGTCAGAGAACAATACTCTGAAAGTCGCCGGTATTAAGGCTGACAAAGACGACAAGCAAGAGCGAAAATTCATTCATCAAGGTATTGCTGAGCGCAACTTCGAACGTAAGTTCCAGCTTGGCGACCACGTTAAAGTGCTCGGCGCAGGGCTTGAAAATGGGCTCCTAGTCATTGACTTAGAGCGAGAGATCCCTGAGGCCTTGAAGCCACGTAAAATTGAAATAGGCTCTGGCAATTTGCTTGAGAGCAAATAATTTCTAGTCATTCTCCCTGTGTTTACGCCGCCCAACCGGGCGGCGTTTTTGTGTGGATAAACCAATGCGTAAAAGCGATAAGAAAAAAGACAATGCACTGCGTAAAGCGCTGACCCGCTTTTGTAATGAACATTGTGAGCCATTGTCAGGTTTTGAGTGGCTGACCCATGTTATTGATTGGCAGCGAACCGACAACATCAAAGTGATTGTGGTGTTCACCACCGATGAACAGTTACGTTCCTTTTTAGGCTCACAAATGCGCCTGCAATTGGAAGCGCAGTTGATGGCGGTGCTCAAGGCCGAGGACTTAGCTATGCACAACCCGAAAAAACAGATAGTCTACGACACTGAACAGCAGTGCAAAGTAGGCCACAATGGTAACTGGGCACGGCGATTAAGCCACCTTTAGAGAGGATCTATGCCTACAGCGGCCATTTTTGTAGATGTACAAAATATTTATTACACCTGCCGTGAGAGCTTTGCGCGCAATTTTGACTACAACGCCTTTTGGCGCGAGGTAAGCGCTAAGTACGAAATAGTCACCGCCATCGCTTATGCCATTGATCGTGGCGATAGCAAACAACGAGAATTCCAAAATATCCTCCGAGCCATTGGCTTTGAGGTCAAGCTGAAACCCTATATTCAGCGTGCTGATGGTTCGGCTAAAGGCGATTGGGATGTGGGTATCACCCTTGATGCTATGGAGCATGGAACGCAAACGGATACCACCATTTTACTCTCTGGTGACGGTGATTTCGATATGCTCGTCGCCAAACTACGTCATGAACGTAATAAGCGTGTCGAAGTGTACAGTTGTGCACCGTTGACGGCGACATCTTTGATCAATGCCGCCAGCCATTTCCGCGCTATAGACGATACGCTATTGTTGGGCTAATTGCTCTTCCAACTGTTGCTTGGCTTGCTCTAAGGCGGCAATTTTATCCCGAGCAAACTGCAGCTGTTCCGGCGAGATGCCTTCTCGCTCTCCCCGCGCTAGCCAAGTTTTAAGGAGCGCAACTTTATCTTTTGCGGCACTGATATAGGCGCGTTTAAAGTCGTTGTGCTGGCGCTGTTGGTAGCGCTGATAAGCTAGGTGATCGTGCAAATCACCCTGATAAGCGCCGTCTTGTTGCCGGTCTTTGGCGATAGGAGGCACATATTCCGGCTCTGTGATAGGCGCTTGAGCGCTTATCTGTTTAGGGGGATCAACGGCTTGCGAATACTGTGTTTTACTCTGGCGAGCAGAGACCGCCTCTTCGGCTGCCACTGCGGGGGTATCACGCACAGACAGCAAGGTGGACGAGTCGCTGCGGGCTTTGATAGCCCCAGCATCGGCGCTCAAATACCAGGCTAGAGCGCCTATGAGCAGTATTAAAAGCACTGTGACTGGTTTCATCCGGCTGCCTCCATGTGCGCGCGCCACGCCTCAAATTGTGCTTCATAGTTCTGCTGTGCCTGCTCCTTAGCGAGTGCCTCAATGGCTTGGTAACGCACCGTTTCGCTGTTTTTAGCATAGTATTCATAGGCTTTTTCCGTGCTCATTAGTACTAGCCACTTGTTTGCAGGCGTGCGTACTGGGCGCGATAAGGTATCTGTTGGCAACGTGAATGCCAGTTGCTTGGCAAATACCGGGGCGCTGTCGTTATCGCGACTTAATACGCTATTTTGTTTGCCGAATACATTTTCTTTGTCGCCCATTGCGCTAATAAAACCCTGACTTTTGGCTTGTTGATAGAACTTTTGCGCTTGCTCATGCTGATCAAACTGAACACCGTAAGCTCGTACTTTGGCAATATAGCGAAAGCGCTCGCGGTGACGCTCATAATAGGCAACGATATCTTGCTCTTTGATGTCCTGTTTGAGGCGCTCCAGCTCACCGCTGCTGCCGTGCATGGTTTGTTGTACGCCGAGCTCGGTTAATAGGCTAGGGCGAAGAATATCTGCCAAAGCGATGTCTTGTAGGCGCTCAAGGCTGAGCTGATGGCTCTTGAGCAGAGGGCTCACCAATAGGGCGCTTTGACGAAATCGATGCCAACGTTGCAACTCGCTGTGAAATACGGACATGTCACCTTGATGCAACTTATATTTTATCTGCATCGACATGCTCTGGTAAAAATCTGCCATGTTTAAGGTGTTGGATAATGCGGTGGCATCCAGTAGCTTGATGCCTGCGAGCTTATTCACAGTGGCGCCCTCAAGAGCACCATCGGCCGGGTAGTTCCCCAGTGTGCGGCGTAACCAATCATCATTGTAAGCAGGGTTAAGCGCCAACGGCGCCATAGCATTGTCGTCTAACCAGCCTTGAGCCTGCCAAGCGCTCAGTAAGTAGCGGCGCACATGATAGTGATTGTTGAAGCCCACGGTAGCTTGGCGAACCACTAATGATGGAAAACGCTGATGTGCTTGGTGTAGCAAAAAAGCATTCTCCACCAACCTTTGACGGGTGTGCGCCGCTAAATCGGCACTGTGTTGTTGGTATACAGTGCGCATAAAGCGCACTTCAGCATTGCTCGGCAGTTGCGAGAATGACGAAAAAGATAGGCCAATAAGGCCTATCCAGATAAAAATCCTGAACCCCATTAACGCTGCTCCATGGCATGGTTAAGCAGGTGCACGACCATGGCAATAGCATGAGGAATAACAAGGCGTCCGGTGTTGACCCGATCGTAGTGATCTTCAGAGTTAAGTACGATGCCGCCTTGAGCGTAACTAAACGCCCCCCCTTGCGTGAGGAGTGGGCGAATATCTTGTTGTTGTGGGTCAAGGGCGCTAAAGCTATCCATGGCATCACGCACTAAGCTCATATCATTGAGCTGCTCTTGGTCATAATAGTCTTTTACCCAACCCTCCCAACTAGAATGGTTAAGTGCTGAGGTTGTCCAGGTATGGTGTGGTTGCAATAAGTCTGTGGTGTGAAAGACAAATCCCAGCACCTGCGGGTTGCCGCTTTGCAGATAGCTTTGATACCAGTACTGGCCTAGGTTATCTAAAGGTTGGAAGGGCATATCCTCAAAGTCATCGTACATACTGTATTGTGAGTGGCTATCGATACGATAGTTGCGCTCGGTGACGCCATAGCTATTGTATTTGCTACTGTCGGCATTGAACCAACCGGTCTCACCACCTTGACCATCATCGAGGTAGTCTCCCTTGAGCCATGTGGCGGCTAGTTTATCTACATCGCCCCAGACCGTGAGCTTTTGATAATTGTAGCCACCAAAATCATTGCCGTGCACGTCGGCACCTTGGCTGTGATTTTGAAAGTGCCAATAACTGGTGTATTTAACGATGCTTTTCGCAGCACCCCAAAGTGGCGCTTGAACGCACGACCCGGTTATTGCACCGCAAAAGAAGGTATCTTCAAAGTCATCCACATCATAAGCTGACTGGCCCAGTAAATCGGCGAGAATGTCCACCGACATATTGTTTTGTTGTGCATACTGCTCAAGCTCAGCATAGGCTGTGGTATTCGGATTCTGCTGCATGTAAGCAACGGCATCGATAACGATACGCTTATGAGTCTCTTGGCTAAAAGCATGTGCTTGGCTGGTGGCCGCACTTGCTATCAGCAGTGCGGCAATAAGGTGTTGTTTTTTCATAATGTTCCCGTTTTTTAAATGGTAAGTGTATTAAAATGGGAACGTCTTACATTGAGGTTACATAAAGGTTAATTATTTGATCTATTTTTATGTCTTTATAATTTCTCTACATTATCGATGCACCACTGCGCTCGTTCTAACACCTGCTGTTGCTGGCGCTTGTCTTGTTTATCCCAATTTCGGTAGATCATGCCGATGCGGTGATTATTCCCGAAGCGCTCGCGGTGGCGAACCATAAAGTGCCAGTAAAGACTGTTAAATGGGCATGCCTGCTCGCCTACTTTTTCGCGAACGTTATAGTGGCAGTGTTTGCAGTAATCGCTCATTTTGTTGATGTAGTTGCCACCACTGCTGTAAGGTTTGGTAGCAATAATGCCGCCGTCGGCAAATTGGCTCATGCCCCGGGTGTTGGGCATTTCCACCCATTCAATGGCGTCTACATAAATACCTAAGTACCAGGCATCGACGGCATCGGGGTCAACGCCAAGTAGTAGGCAAAAATTGCCGGTGATCATTAAGCGCTGAATATGGTGAGCGTAGGCATAATCAAGGCTTTGACCAATAGCATGGCTAAGACAAGCCATATTGGTTTTTCCATGCCAGAAAAACTCCGGCAGTGGCGCCGAGGCCTCTAGAGTATTCAACGAACTGTATTTGGGCATGTTAGCCCAATAAATCCCACGCACATACTCACGCCAACCGAGGATTTGTCGAATAAAGCCTTCTACCTGAGCTAGGTTTATGGCGCCATCACTTTGCTCATAGGCCGAAGTGGCCGCGTTGATCACTTGCATGGGGTGCAGCATTTTACTGTTTAGCGCGAATGATAACCGGCTGTGATAAAGGCTCCACTGGCTGTCACTTTGACAGGTCATGGCGTCTTGGAAGGTACCAAAACAAGGCAGTAAGTGGTCACAAAAATAGCGCAGTAATTGCTTGGCCTGTTTGCGGCTCACAGGCCATAATAACCTGTCACTGCCTTGGCCTATCGTATTTACCTTATGGCGGGTGATGCGCTCTTTGATACTGCGCACATCGTTGTCAAAGCACAGTGGCTGAGGCAGTTCGGCGAGGTCTTGTTGGTTTAGCTTATTGCGATTTTCTTTATCAAAATTCCACCGCTCTCCCAAAGGCTTGTCGCCCTGCATCAACACCTTAAAGCGTCGGCGCATTTTACGGTAAAACTGCTCCATAGTGTGATGGGTGTCGGCCTGAAAGTAATCGCTCAGCTCATTAAAGCCCAACAAGAAGTGTTCACTATCATAGGCGTTCAAGGTGATGTCTGCACCGAGGTTTAAGTCGCGCAGTTGCTCATATAAGCGATATTCATCAGGCAGTTGGTAGCTGAGGGTATTGGCACTAAAGCGCTTCACCTGCGCCTTGAGTAGGTGCGCTAAATCATCGTAACCCTGTGTATCATCGAGAGTCAGGTGAAGAACACGGTGCCCAGCTAATTCCAGGGCTTCGGCAAAGCGAGCCATGGCAGCGAAAAAAGCACACACTTTTTGAATATGATGCTGGGTATATTGCATTTCTTGGTGTAGCTCAGCAATGATATACAGTACATCGTCGCACTTGTGCTCAAACCAGCTATGCTGCGCATTTAACTGATCGCCGAGAATAAGGCGGATTTCTTTGTAGTTTTCACTCATGAGTCACGCCTTGTTGGGGCCAGCCGGTGTAATCTTGATAGTCGATGTCGCTTTGGCTCGCTTCGCCTTGCCAACGGCTAATAAACTCGCCATCGGGATCAAATTGCTGTTGTTGTTTCGCTAGATTGAAATGACGGCCGCCACGAGGGTCGGCGCCTACGCCCGCGATATATTGCCAATTGCCATAGTTGCTGGCGCTGTCGTAATCAATCAACATACGCTCAAAATAGGCGGCGCCATAACGCCAATCAAGATTGAGTTCGTTGACAAAGCAGCTAGCAACAATTTGTCTGCCCCGATTGGACATCCAGCCGGTGGTATTAAGTTCATGCATCAGGGCGTTAACCAACGCATAGGGGGTGTTGCCTTGGCACCACGCTTGGTAGCGCTGAGAGTAAAAGCTGGTTTGTGGCTTAGCGCCATTGGCGCCTGCAAAACAATATAATTGCTTACCTTGTTTTATAGCCAGCCACTGAAAGTACTCGCGCCACAATAGTTCAAAGTAAATCCAATACGTTGATTCGTTGGCACCGTGCTGTGCTTCATAGTTACGCAATTTGCTCAGCATCAGGCGTGCACTTAAAGCGCCGTTTGCTAACCAAGGTGACAGTGCCGTCGAAAAGTGCTGACCTTGAAGCGCGTTGCGCGTTTCTTTATAGCGACTGGGTGCATCCGTCGCAAAATAGTTCTCAAGCGCTTGCGCAGCGCTTTGTGCAAACCAAGGCGTGAGTACAGAGGTGGATGCATCACCTTGGACATAAAGGTTTTGCCTAACGGGGACGCTAGGAGCAAGCTGTGTTGGCGCTGCAAGCGGTTCATCGGCACTTAGCTCAGACTCAACGGCTTTGCGGAATTGACTAAAGGTGCTGGGTAACTTATCCACAGGGCCTGGGAGTTGTGCCAAGGTGAACAGCGTATGATCATGATCTTGAATCAGCTCAATAGCGTTGTAGCGCTCTTTAATATGAGCGATAGCCATTCGCTCATCCCAGCCATGCTGATGCCCTACGCCTAGGTGAGTGATGTCATGAACGCCAACCAGTTCGTCAAGTGTCTTAAGATTATCAATGCAGCACAGTGAGTGATGATAAGGCGCTAGTGCTTGGCCCAGGTGGTGTATTGTTTGCTCAACAAATGCAGTGCGCGCAGGCCCTTGCTCGCGAGCATTGTAAATGGCGCGCGATGGCACAGTGAGTGTGTGCAACGGACAATACGCCAATATAAGCCGATCAACTTGTGAAGATAATCGCCTAAGTGTCTGATTGTCTTCTAATCTCAGATCGTGATAAAAAAGATAGAGCCCCGTTTTCATGGTGCACCTCGGTTATTACGAATACCGCTGTGGTACGTTTGAAGGCCGCACATGGATCCTTCGCATGTGGCTATGCATCAGCTAGACTTGAGATAGGTACGCGCTCTGGCGCTTAGGAGAAAAAATGATTCGCTTGTTTGTTATAACAGTGTTTACCGCCGCTTTACCGGTGAGTGCTGGCACCACAGTATATCAATGCACCAAAAATGGCACTGTAGAATTTTCGCAGCTCCCTTGCTCTAAAGATGCCAAGACAGTGGTGGTTAATACCATTGCCGCCGACACTTCAAGCGCAGATAAGCCGCAAAGCGACAGTGATATTGAGGGGTATATACGCAATCAGCAGGCGGATAAAGAAATTGCCCAACACCGCGATAAAATAGAGACTTACACACGTCAAATGCAAGAAGAAATTGCGCGCTTGAAAGATCAGTCAGATGCCCAAGTTAATAACCTCACTGGAGCTGAAAAAGACCAAGCCATTGCCAAAGAAATGGAGGCGGTGAGTAAGCGTTATCAAGCGTTGATCGATCGGGAGCAAATGCATATTGACCGTTTGCTGGCCCAAAAAGAGATCTTTAAAGACAGTGCAGCAAATGCCCCAGACAGCATCGACAGTTTTATTCGCTTGCAGCAAATTGACCGCGATATGCGCCAGCATCTGGATAAAATTGACACCTATCACACGCGGTTAGACAATGAATTAGAAGCGCTGCAAGAGGAAGCGGCGCAAGCTCCGGATAACCTCGTTGATGCTACTTATGACAATGCCTTGTCGCAACGTATGTCAGCAGTAACGGCTAAGTACACCACCTTGATTGATGTTGAACAAAAAGGGTTAGCACGCCTATCTCAAGAGCGCGCCGAATTAATGCAAAAAGCCAAGGAAAACAAAGACACGAACTGATGTCCACCAGCGCGATTCTGAGACTCGCGCTGGTGGAGTAAGGTTAGCTTTTGAACTTCAGCTCTAGAGGGCTAACCCAATTGCGCCATGCTCAGTGCACTATCGACACTAATAACAGGCGCTTTGGCGAAGAAATTAAAATCAGTGCTCGTTGTCCATGTGTAAGCGCCCATATTAGCGGTAAATACTCGCTCGCCATCCTGCAGTTGCGCCATATTCACATGCTCTGTAATGACATCTATGCTATCGCATGTTGGCCCCGCTAAAACACACGGCTGCTCTGGGGCTTGGTGCAAAGTGTAAAAGCGTTGCGCAGGCTCGCCGTACACGCGGCCGCTAAACGCACCATATACCCCATCATCCATATAATACCAAGGCTTACCGCCGCGCAGGCTTTGGCCCATTACACTCATTACATGCACCATGGCCGAGGCAACAATATAACGACCAGGCTCTGCAATAAAATGGGTGGTTTGCGGCCACTGCGCCAACGCTTCGCGAATGGGTGCACAATAGCTATCGATATCAATGTTGTCGTTTTGATAACTCACCGGAAAGCCACCGCCAATATCCAATGTATTCATGGCAGGCAAACCCGCGCGTCGAGCTAATTCAAAGACTTCTTTACATTGCTCTATTGCTGCCACGTATTTATGAGGATCGCGTGTTTGTGAGCCTACATGGAATGACAGCCCGCGCACGCGAATACCCATGCTATGAGCTTGTTGCAACAATGGCAAAGCTTGTGCTGGTGTTACGCCAAACTTTTTCGACAAATCAGCAGCCGCATCTTCATTTAAGAAGCTTAAACGCAGTAACAGCTCAACCTCATGGTTATAAGGCGCAAACTTATGTAACTCATTGGCACAGTCGAATACAAAGGTATTGCACCCATAAGCCAAGGCATGCTCAATATCGGCCACGCGCTTGACCGGGTGAGTGTGAATGGTTTTACTTGCTGGCACAGCACACTGAGCCACCACATCCACTTCACCATTGGTCGCGAGGTCAAAACTACCGCCCAGCGCGTCTAAGGCGCGTACCACATCTGCATGAGGTAGGGGCTTTAGAGCATAGTGTAAAGTCACCCCCGGAAGCGCAGCATGAAGCGCTAGGTAGTTTTCGCGAACACGGTCAATATCCAGCACCAGTAAAGGGGTACCGTATTGATTGGCAAGTTGGTCGGCTTGTACGAATTGCTCGGTAAATGAGTGAGCAGGAGCTCGCAAAGAAGAAACAGACATAATAACTCCAAAATTGAATTTGGATAGTTACTCTTCGCCTTGGCTGGAGGGCTGTACTAGGATTGGCTATCGAATTAAAGTGGCGCAATAATAGTTAAATTATCGCGCCATGCAAGCAAAAATTTAAAATATTTTTAGTCTTTAATTTTCAATAGCTTATTGGGCTATATCAAAGGTAACTTGAGCGTCTTCACCGCTTGTCACCGTGACTGTCTGTTGCTGATACAGCGTAAACGACTCATCGAGGATTTCGGCGTCATCAATGTGTGCAGCACAAGTGTAGGCTAGCTGATATTCACCTGGAGCGACAAAGCCGATTTCGAACTCATAACGTTCATCTTCCTCATCGTAGCTCACGCCACCGGTCGCGATAGGTGCATCAGCCGCAACCGTTTCGCCGTCAAGGTACAAATCTTTAGGCTCACTGACATCGCTATTATAGAGATATACGGCATGACCGAACCCCCCGGTGGCAGGCGCGATATCTGCATTGTCAGTTTCGCAGTTTTGTACCAACTGCTGGCTAACTACACCCTCGATATCTTCCACTTGGGCAAGGTTTTCTAGGCGAATTCCTGTAGGTTTAAGCTTAACTTCGTTACTGTTACTTGGGTTGACCAAAGATTTTTTCAGGTCAAACTCAAGCACGAAGTCGTTGTCACCACTGACCAAAGTGAAGTCATTAATTTGAATTTCACCGATGCCGTCATTGCCTTTACGGGTGACAACAAGTGGCACGACAGTGTCATCGTTATAAACCAGATGTGAAGTCATCTCGATATTGGCCATGTCGCCATTGACTATATCAGCGCGTAGCCATTCGTAGTCACCGGCAGCAACAAGCTCATCATCGATAAGCGCAAACACATCATCACCAGTGTAGTCCAGTAAGTTTACCATCACGGGTTGATCTGGGTTCTCTTCAGAGCGGGTCTCAAAGGTTGGCATCTCACCATCGCCCGCGTTCAAGGTAATGCTGTCAAAGGCAACCCACACTGCTTTAACGTCACTTACTGGCGCATCAGATACGCCTAACGAGAACTCTGCTTGTGTCGGCTCTGGGTTGGTGATGTTGTCGTCATTATCGTCCGAACCCCCACAGCCACTAAGTAAAACGGTGCTAATTGCACTCGCAAGAATCAGTTTATTCATTAAATGTACTCCGTCAGATTGCCCACTTATCTAGCGTAGCAAAGTTACCTGAACACTGTTTTAACTGTGTGCTGCGAGGGAGTGATAAATTTCTTGATAGCCTTGCTTGTGGTTATCAAACAGGAACTGGCGCAGCTGTTTTTTGTTGGTGTTACGTATAAATGTGACAGCAATGAGTGAGCCTTGTTGCCGCGCTTTTTGCATCTCCAATTGCATTGGCGGATAGTCTGGCAGGATTAACTTGGCTGTGGCCCTTTGTGGCGCATGCTTGATTTGCTCAGCATCAATCACTGCGCCTGTAGAGGATAAAGAATGAATAGGAAGCTTTCGTCCGTCGTCGGTGAGCAAGTAAATACTCGTGGGATTATCAAAGCGCCAGCTGCGGTGCTGCCCAAGAGCCTCGAAAATTTCTGGTGCTTCCAGCGCGGGCTGTAAATCACCGTTTGCGGTTAATGACAGCGAGAGAGGAAACCAAAGTTCAAAGTGCCCGACCTCTGCCAACATACATAACCCAGGCTGCTCAAATAGGGAGGCAACATAATCCGGTAACTCCGAACGAAGGGACAAGCCGGTGGTGTTAACATCGTCGCCCTGCAACGTGTTTTCGCTAAATACCTGCTGGAAAAAAGCCAGCTCTTGTTCGGTGAACTCCATCTCTGTACCCCAAATAACCCTTTGCGACTATAAAAAAATAAAATCAAATATGCAAAATTTGGGCGCAAATTTAGCAGACACTCGCTGAACGTTTAAAGAACAACAAATTATAACCTAGAGCGTTATTCTAATTTTTGAATTAAATTGAATTAGTTTTGCTTAGCTTGCTTTGTGGCGAATGTCTTACAAAATTTTAAAAACAGGCAACTAGAAGACTGATTTATCGATATTTATACGTCCATAAAATCCCCGTTATATACCCAAGTAAACGGCCGTTTAGGGAAATGTTTAACGTTCATAAACGTGCTTCATCATAAACAAACGTTTTAAATCCCCAAATCTCAGTTAATCTTCTCATCGTTGTTTGAAGCACACCAATAACGGGTCAGGATGCGAAAGCAAAACGTTATAAAAATCTGTAAGTTGGCGCTAATGCTAGCAAGTTTAGATGGCTCCATAGCCACCGCAAATGAAGTTAGTCTAGCCATGTATGGATATATAAAAGCCCGTTGTTCTGTTGCGTTTCATCAACATGATGTTGAGTTGAGCAATACAAGGTCCTCTCAGGCTGAATTGGATTTACGCTGTAATTCACCCATGACCCTAACGCTTTATTCTCAAAATGGGGGGTTAAGCCATCATAACAATGATGTGTTAGTGCCTTACCGAGTGACGTTGACCGTGCCGAAAGCCAAACGGGAAACAGTATTTTCAGCCTTGCAGTTGAAGCAAGGAAAGGCGATTCACTTCGAGCAGGTGTTGTTCTCTGAACGCGCTTCTCTCGCGGTACAGCTGCAGCAGCAATTGGTTTTTGCCGGGCGCTATAGCGACGAAATTCGCCTTGAAATCACGCCTGATCTATATGGTCGAGGCCTATAACGATTATTATTTAAGCAAAAGGACATTACACATGAAAACAGTACTTATCTCTGCTGCGATTGCTCTGACTCTTAGCGCAACGGCGCATGCTTCAAGTAGCCTGAATCTTAACGGACAAGTTGATTCTGTATGCACCGTTTCTAACTTGACCAACAGCCAAACCTTCTCTTCTTTAAGTTCTGGTGCGACAGCGATGTCAGACGTTACATTGCTATGTAACGATGCTGATGGCGCGACTGTGAGCCTGACTTCAGCAGAAGGGAACCTGCAAAATACCGACAATGAAAACCGTGGTATTGACTACAAAGCCTCCCTTACCGCTGGCGCCGTTGCCCTACAGTTAATGGCCGACACCGGTGAAAACGAGAAACGTGTTAGCGTTGATGTTGACGGTTCAGAAGAGCTTGCTCGCGGCGTCAATGGTCAAATTCAGCTAGAGCTATTAGAAGATGCCTTGTATGCAGGCACTTATTCAGACACGCTGCAAATTGCTATTACCGCGCGTTAATCCAATTTCCATGTTGAGTTGGGCAGCCTTCGGGCTGCCTTTTTAGGTTTATGTTATGAGAATTGTACTGCTTACTCTTTTACTTTGGATAGTCGCCCCAGTTTACGCGTTCCAAGTACAGCCTATGGTGGCCGAGCTTGCGCCTATGGGCAAGCAAGCGCAGCGTAATATGCGTATCGTAAATATTGAGGATACACCTCTGACGGTGGAAGTCAGTGCTAAGAACTTGGTCATTAACAGCCAAGGTGAAGAGCAACTCACTAATAATGACAGCGACTTCTTAATTCTGCCAATGACAGCGGTTATTCCGCCAGGGCAAGCGCAAACAATCGTCGTGCGTTACATTGGTGAGCCGGCGCTAGTCGCGTCGAAAGCGTACCGTATTGTCATTGACCAAGTGGCTCTGCCAAATCAAGCGCAGTCCTCTGTAGGTATGGCTCTGAGCTTTCGTACCTTATTTAATGTGGCTCCTGAAAACGCTAAAGCAAATCTTGCGATTACTGACATTCGTAGCGACGAAAAAGCGTGGCAGGTCAATATCAGCAACTCAGGTAACAAGTATATTCGCCTTATTAAAACCAAATGGATACTACAACAAGGCGAAGAACAACGAATAGTACAAGGTCCGGCGCTGTCTGCGGCTTTGCAAACCAGTTTTATTCCTCCTAATAGCGCGCGCGTGATTGGGTTTACGCCTCCTCCTGGGTTTAAAGCTGAAACGACAAAAGTGCGCATTGAGCCCTTGAGTCACTAGTATGGCTAAGTGGTTGTTGCTCTTTGGCACTCTGATCACCAGCCACTTGCTAGGTGCTGTCGAGGTCACACCCATGGTGCAGCATATTAGCCATAAGCCGGGGAGCCGTGGTTATTTTGTTATTCATAACCCAAGTAATCGTGAGTTTGCGTTTGAGCTGGGTGTTGAGCGTATTCACTTTCAAGATCAAGGCTATAGTTCGAGTGAAAGTGATGACCTGATGGTCTTTCCGCCAGCGATGATTTTAAAGCCAGGGCAGTCGCAGCGTGTTCAGATAGTGGTCGACAACATACCAGCTAACGGTGTAGAGGCTAGTTACTTCGTGCGGTTATTGCAGCAGTCGCTGATATTATCGCAGCCACAACTGCAGATGTTATTAGATATTAATGTTGTTGTGCACTTGGATGTAGCGGGTGCAAGCAGTGATGTGCGCATAGTGGACTCGAACATTACTGCGCACAATGCAAGCTTAACGGTTCATAACCAGGGAAACGCGAGAGCATATCTTAGTTCACTACCTCTGGTACTTATCAGCGCTGATGGTGAAAAAGTTCTTTTACGCGACAGTGATATTGCGCGGCTCTCTGAGGACAGCTTATTGCCTGCTAAGAGCAGCCGTAATATTAGCTTAAGCTCGCAATGGCATCAGTATTTACTTTCAAAGGCAGTAGGGAAGGCGCCATGGCGGCTCGCGTTGCGCCAGTAATTAGCCTGTGCTTATTGTTACTGATTGGCTGCTGTTGCTCCGTTGCTCATGGGGCGCTGAATCCAACAGGCCAAGACCTGGATTTGAGTGTGGAGCTTGTCGTAAATGGTGCTAATTTGAGTGTGGTTGATATTCGCATTGCAGCAGATGACACCATTTATGTTGATAGTGATGAGTTTATACACGCGCTAACACCACTGGTACTGCCGACAATCACAGGCTCATTAGCGCAGCCACAGAAAAAATGGTTACCTTTGCTTACATTACGTGAGCAGGGCATTCGCGTGCAATTCGATATGAGTCAGTTCCAGCTAGTGACCTCTATTGAGCGTCAGCTATTGCAAAGCCGCACGGTGTCAGCGGCGCAACAGCAACCGTTCTTGGAAGCGCATAAAATGGCTCCCTACAGTGGTTATCTCAATAACTATCTGAGCGTTATTAAAGAGCAAGCATCGAAAGAGAGCCTCAGTGAGGAGCAACTTACCTGGCGCACCGAACTTGCACTGCGCGCCCATGGTTGGCTGTTGGAGTCGGAGCAGCAACTTCAACACGGACGCTCGGCTCGGGCGAGTCGATTAGGAACTCGTGTCAGCTATGACTATGCGGATATAGGAGCGCGTCTTAGTCTTGGTGATAACTACGTACTCGGTGGCTATTTTCAGGGCAGTGAGTCGAGTTTAGGCGTTGCCTTTGTTAAAAATTTTGCGCAAATTACACGCCACTCCCCACGTCCCTCTGCTTCACAGAGCTTCACTCTCGAGCGCCCCTCCAGCATTGATGTGATCGTTGAACAGCGAGTCGTAAAACGTTTACAGCTTGGTCCCGGAGTCTACACGCTTGCGGATATTCCGTTGCAAGAAGGCAGCAATGATGTGTCGTTAAAAATAACGGATGATGCGGGTAAAGTGGAGGTGATCGAGTTTGATATTACCACCGGCTTAGATTTGCTCGCCCAAGGCGATTTGCAACTGCAAAGTTTTGCTGGTGTATTAAGTCAAGCCTCTGCAACGGGGTATGACTACCTTTGGCAGCAACCCTTTATTAGCGCGAGCTTTGACTATGGGTGGTCGCCTAATCTAACCTTAGGCGCTGGGCTGCAATGGCATGAGCAAAGTACGCAATTGAGCGCTCGGGCTACCTATGCAATGCCGTGGTTTATTGCCGCCAGCGAATATGCGTTGAGTCATCACCCTCACTTAGGAGCTGCACAGGCCTACCGAGCATCTTTACGCAGCTACCGGTCTAACTCTGGCAGCGAATTTCAGCTCGGTTACGAATATGTAGCGAAAGCCTACACTCCGTTGCAGGTAAGTACTGTTAAAGCGGCTCGCTCATTGCCAGTGCAGCACCAGTGGCAGTTTGACTACAGCTATGTATTTGATAATGCCAACACAGTTAACTTTTCCCTCAATGCGCAAAAACGTCATCAACAAGGTAGCAAGAAACAATCTTGGCAGCGCAGTGCCACTTTGAGTGT
Organism: Pseudoalteromonas sp. CNAT2-18.1; assembly: GCF_022347865.1. Taxonomy (NCBI): domain Bacteria; kingdom Pseudomonadati; phylum Pseudomonadota; class Gammaproteobacteria; order Alteromonadales; family Pseudoalteromonadaceae; genus Pseudoalteromonas; species Pseudoalteromonas sp. CNAT2-18.1. The sequence goes on from NZ_JAKRFR010000004.1 coordinate 326,497, forward strand.
AGGCGGGCATAGTTGGCAGCAAGGTTGGTCTTGGCGAGTATTTACTGGAGTTCGTGATGAGGGTCAGCGGGATTACAACTTAGGTTTCAACATCAGTTATCAATTTGCTCAAGGTAAGCGCCTACGTTTGTACGCACAACAGCGAAAACACCTTGAGCGCTTAGAATACAGTTTCCAGGGGAGTGCTCAACATATTGGTGTGAGCCAATTCACGGCTGGCATTGAAAACAGCATTGATTATCAAAGCGCCGTCGATGTGAGCATGCGATACAATGGCAACCGTTTTGGTAGTGCACTGGATCATGGCAGCTTTTATAAGCGTTTACAGGCTAATGAAGGGCGGCATCAAACCCGTCTCTCACTCTCAACGGCCCTGGCGTTCGCGCAAAATCAGTGGGGGGTGGGGCGTACAATTAACGATAGTTTCGCTTTAGTCGATACGCACTCGAGTTTAGATGGGTTAAAGGTACGTTTGACCGACCAAGGTCAAGCAATACGCGTTAAAAATGATGGCTTAGGGACCATGTTGCTGCCTGATCTTAACGCCTATAGCCAAGGTGGAGCGGCGGTAGATATTCCTAACTTACCCATTGGCTATGACATCGGCACGGGGTTATTGCGGTTCTATCCTCACTATCGCTCTGGTCATTACATCAAGGTCGGCTCCAGTGCCAATATTACCGTGATGGGAACACTTATTGATGACGATGAAACGCCCCTTGCTTTAACCGTGGGTGAAGCGGTATGTGGTGATGATGTGAAAGCTTTTTTTACTAATCGTCAAGGACGTTTTGCCATCACCGGCATGAAACCGTGTCGCTATCGCATTCGTTTTGATGATACCCACTTACCGAGTGTCTCGCTGGAAGTTGAGGATGAACAACAATTGCAAAGAAAAGGGGTGATTTATGTGCGTTAAATGGGTGTGTTTAGTATTAGCGCTTGCTGCTTTGCCAAGTACAGCACAACAAAGCTGCACGGATATGCAACTGCACATTGAAGAGCTCAGCGACACCTTGGCAAGCTACCGCCCTCAGAGCACGGCGCAGGCGAGCTATCTATTGCGTATTACGCCTAGGCAACACGAAGACTGTGAATTTCAACTCAGCTTACACTCTCAGCAGCAGTTCCGCCTACATGGGGATAAGGCGCGCCTTAGTTACGATGTGCACAACGACCAAGGTCAGGCACTGGCGATGCCTATGCATGTGCGCGGCGCTCAAAGCACCATTATCAATCTCAAATTAAGGCGTCAACAATCAGCACCTGCTGGGTTCTACGAAGACACTCTGCTTATTACCGGGCACTTCCAAGGGCAACTAATAACGCAAGCAAATGTGGTGGTTGATACTCATCTGCCACAGCGCTTTTCGTTGACCTGGTTAGGACACAATGCGCGCCAAGCGAGCGTCAATCTTGGTGAGCTGCGCAGTAACAAAGAGTATCATCACCTTCCTAGTTTACAGGTGCGTAGCAACACTGACTTGAGGTTATTGATGCGTTCACAAAACCAAGGGTATTTACTGCATGATACGCAAAAATCTGCTTGGCGTATTGGCTATTCGCTAGCTGTGGCTGGGCGTTGGTACGACCTACAACATGCGCGACAATTGCCAATCGCTGCACAGCAGTCTACTCAATTGCTGCCGCTGGCCATTCGCTTGCAAGATTTTGAACGTCAAGTGGCAGGCCGATACAGCGATATTATTTACTTTCGAGTAGAGCCTCGCGAGTTGTAATTGTTCAGGTCAGATGCTGCTGCGACCAAAGCATGGCTTGTTGTTTGTTTTTCACACCGATTTTTTGATAAATCTTATGTAGGTGAACACGCACGGTCGCATCGCTGATGAATAATCGCTCGGCAATGCTAATAAGCGGCATTCCAGAGGCCAGTAACTTAAGTACCGTCATTTCTTTTTCGGTCAATAGAGACTTTTGGCTTTGCTGGTGCTCTTCTGTGGCTAGGTAATGGCGCATCCAGTGATCCGTTACTTTACGTGGGAACCACAGCTTTCCTTCAGCAATGGCTTGCAGGCCTTGCATCACCTGCTCATCAGTACTTGGGGCAATAAAAACACCGCGCAGATTAGGCCAACGTTTAAGGTGGCCGAAGTTCATATCGCTGGGCACATTGGCTATGACTAAGTGCTTTAACTTGTTTTGATGCATAAAGCGGGTAACGGAGGTTGGGTCAACTAAATCACTGATTACCTGATAATCAAGTAATAGAGTATTGAATTGTGGGTAACTGCTGATTAGTTGGGTGGTCGTGTCCTTGACGTGCGCTGAAGTCATTTATCTCTATCCTTATCTTAACGACTTGCAACGGATACTAGCACATTTGTATTAGGGATGTGAATAAAGAAGGGACGCGCCACAATGCCATGACGCGTCGTAATCGCTTATTTAACTTCTTTACCTGCTGCTTGTTGGTCAGCATGATAGCTAGAGCGTACAAAGGGACCACAGGCTGCTTGGGTAAAGCCGATGTCATCTGCGTACGCTTTTAAAGCGTCAAATTCCGCTGGTGGCACGTAACGTTTTACCGGCAAGTGGTGTTTCGAAGGCTGTAAATACTGGCCTACTGTGAGCATATCGACATTGTGCTCACGTAAGTCGCGCAGCACTTCTTCGATCTCGCTCATTTCTTCACCTAACCCTACCATTAGGCCTGACTTGGTGCGCACCTCAGGGTGTGCTTCTTTAAAGCGCTTTAATAGCTCTAAAGACCATTTGTAGTCTGCGCCTGGACGAGCCAATTTATAAAGGCGTGGAGCTGTCTCTAAATTGTGGTTAAAGACATCTGGTGGTGTCTCGCTGAGGATCTCTAATGCTCGGTCCATGCGACCACGGAAATCTGGCACTAGAATTTCAATGGTAATGCCCGGGTTGTGTTTACGAATCTCGCGAATACAATCGGCGAAATGTTGGGCCCCTCCGTCACGTAAATCGTCGCGGTCTACCGAGGTGATCACCACGTAGTTGAGCTTCATGTCCTTGATAGTCAGTGCCAGCTTTTCTGGCTCTTGAGCATCAGGTTTCAGTGGACGACCATGAGCGACATCGCAAAACGGACAACGACGCGTACAAATGGCTCCTAAGATCATGAATGTGGCGGTGCCGTGATTAAAGCATTCAGAAAGGTTAGGGCAGCTCGCCTCTTCACACACGGAGTGCAAGCCGTGCTTACGCATTGCCTGTTTAATGCCATCAATGCGCTCGTTAGATTTAGGTAAGCGGATTTTCAGCCACTCTGGCTTACGTAGCATTTCGTCTTTTTCAGTCGGTAGGACTTTGACCGGGATAAGCGCCATTTTCTCAGCGTCACGTAATTTTACACCCGGTTGCATTCTTACTGATGATTTCGTCATTCTTTCGCTAACCCTTGTTGATACTCAACGTGTTCGGGGTTGAGTCGTTTAATTAATTGCTCGACAAGCCCTTGACCGGCTTGCTCTGTGGACTGAGGCCCATTTAAATCTTTACATTGCACCATTTGCATACCCGCATAGCCGCACGGGTTAATGCGCAAGAAAGGCTCCAAATCCATATTGACGTTCAAAGCCAAACCATGGAAGGAGCAGCCTCGACGCACGCGCAAACCTAAGGAGGCAATCTTGGCGTCATTAACATAGACCCCAGGTGCATCTTTTTTGGCGTAAGCGTCGATTCCATATTCACCAAGACTGTCGATGATACTGTCTTCTAGCCAGGTAACCAGGTCGCGTACACCGATTTTCAATCTTCGTAAGTTGAAAAGTACGTACAGCATTTGCTGTCCTGGGCCGTGATACGTGACTTGTCCGCCACGGTCTACTTTGACCACAGGAATGTCACCGGGCATTAGCAAGTGCTCGTCTTTGCCTGCTTGGCCTTGCGTAAATACAGGTTCATGTTCTACCAGCCAAATTTCATCGGCACTGGCCTCGTCACGGGTGTCTGTGAAGGTTTGCATTGCCTGCCAAATAGGCATGTATGGGCGAGAGCCCAATTGGCGTACTATTAAGGTGCTCAATGTCAGTCCTTAAAAGGCTTACAGAACGTAGCGTACATCATCAATGCTACCTAATTCAGTATAGATAACTTCGATATGCTCTTTTGATGTCACCGTCGCAACTAAAGTCACTGACTCATAATTACCTTTACTGCTCGGTTTCGTTTTTGGTGCATAGTCGCCAGGGGCGTGCTCTTGCATAACCGTTAATACCTGTTCCGTCAGGCTCACGTTAGCAAGACCCATCACCTTAAATGTGAAAGGACAAGGAAACTCTAGATATTCATCAAATTTGGTATTTTTGACCGGTTTGACCACGACAATAAACCCTCTTAACTACAGACGACGGTGTGTTTAAAGTATACGGAGCAAAGCTCTTAATAGTGCGTATTCTAGCATTTTTTAAGGTAAAAAAAACGCCCCAACAAGTGGGGCGCTCGGTAATGTGTGATCCGCTATAACAAATCAGCAGCGATTACATGATTTGTAAGCGCAAATAGTCGTAGATCTTGCTGAAAAAGCCACCTTCTTCAATACTTTCCAGTGTTACCAGTGGGTAGTTGGCCACATCTTCACCGTCAAGTTGTAAGTACAAAGTGCCTACTTTGGTGCCTTTCTCTAGTGGCGCTTCAAGTGTCGTATCGAGCTCAAAGTTCGCTTCTAGGTTCTTCTGTTGGCCACGAGGGATAGTGATAGGCGTGTCTTCTAAAATGCCTAACGCCACAGTCTCTTTGTCGCCCATCCAGATGCGTTGGTCGGCAAATTTGTCGCCAGCTTTATACGGTGTGATGGTTTCGAAAAAACGAAAGCCGTAGTTAAGCAGTTTTTTGCTTTCCACTTTACGTGCACGCTCAGAGCTGGCACCCATGACCACGGCTATTAAACGCATATCACCCTTAGTGGCAGAAGACACTAAGCTATATCCGGCTTCGCTAGTGTGACCAGTTTTAATGCCGTCTACGTCGAGGCCTTGATCCCACAGCAAACTATTGCGGTTAAATTGTTTGATACCGTTGTAGGTAAAGTCTTTTTCTTTATACAGCGCGTATTCGTCTGGCACATCACGGATAAGTGCAGCACCTAAGGTCGCCATATCCCGAGGGGTAGTGAAATGCTCGTTGGTGTCTAAACCATGGCTGTTGATAAAGTGGCTGTTATCCATGCCAAGCTTCTGCGCGTGGGCATTCATGAGATCGGCAAATGCCGATTCACTTCCCGCAATATGTTCGGCCATCGCTACACACGCATCGTTACCCGATTGAATGATGATACCGCGATTTAAGTCTTCAACGCTTACTTGCTTACCGACTTCGATAAACATTTTTGATGACTCTGGGAAATTTTTCGCCCATGCATTTTCACTGACGGTCACCATATCTGAGGGGGAGATGTTACCGGCATTAATTTCTGTACCGATGACGTAGCTCGTCATCATTTTCGTAAGGCTAGCGGGTGCCAATTTAGTGTCGGCTTCGCCTTCGGCGATCACCTTGCCCGTTGTGAAATCGACAAGAAAGTGGCCCTTAGCGTTAACTTCAGGTGGAGCCGGAATGATCTGCGCTTGAGCGGCAAACACTGAGCTTGCACACAGTAATCCGCCTAGGCCTTTGAGAAGAGAATGTTTAATTGATTTCATTATGCTTTTAAATATATTTTAGGTGAAAATGCGAATTGGTTAATATCTTAAAGGGCATGGTCATCATAAAGCAAGAAAGCTTGGGCGAATTGGCCACTTTTTAATTGCTTCAATAGCGACTGTGCCTGATTTTCATCAGTTATTGGACCTAAGCGTAAGCGAAAAATTCCATCATTTTGCTTTTTAATATTCGTTGGTACGTGATACTGCTGCTCCAATTGATAAGCCAATGCTTCAATATTAGCGAGTCTTGAGCCCGCAGCGACTTGAATATACTTAGTACGAGGTTTTGCGTCGGCAAGGGTAACTGCTTCGAGCTTAACCCGCGCTGTACCTTGGCGGTGATAGCCCAGTTTGTAGGCTGCTGAGTATGATAAATCAATAATCCGGTCGTCATGAAACGGGCCGCGATCATTGACGCGAACGATCACGCTTTTGCCGTTATCGAGGTTGGTCACTCGAACGAAGCTGGGTAAGGGCAGGGTTTTATGGGCTGCGGTCATGGCGAACATGTTGTAGGTCTCGCCATTGGAGGTGTGATAGCCATGAAACTTACGGCCATACCACGAAGCAATACCTTGCTGTGTAAACCCTCGTTCGTCAAAAATAGGCACGTAATGGCGCCCACGAACTTCATAAGGACGATTTGCAGCGGCACTTTTGGGTTCATCGGTGATCACCGCGTCTTGCAGCTCCAGCGCAGTAGGCTGGCGTAAAGGTGCGGCATCATGGCGCATATGATAGCGCCCCGATGGCGTACTACAGGCACTTATTAAAAGTGTTATAAGAGTAAGAAAAAGCGCACGAACTGCCATTATTTATTTAACATCCGTTTTTCTGTGGCGATACTCATAATAATGCCAAAACCCGCCATCAGAGTCACCATTGAGGTGCCGCCATAACTGATCAGTGGCAAGGGGACGCCTACGACAGGTAATAATCCAGACACCATACCGATGTTGACAAACACATAAACGAAGAAAGTTAGGGTTAAAGCCCCTGCGAGTAACTTACCAAAGGCTTCTTGGGCATTCACGGCGATGTAGAGGCCGCGAGCGATAATGAATAAATACACCCCTAAGAGGATTAACACGCCAATTAGGCCAAACTCTTCACTCAGTACTGAGAAGATAAAGTCGGTATGGCGCTCAGGTAAAAACTCCAACTGCGATTGGGTGCCTTGCAACCAGCCCTTGCCTTCTATGCCGCCCGAGCCAATGGCGATTTTTGACTGAATAATATGGTAGCCAGCACCGAGGGGGTCGCTTTCCGGGTTTAAGAAAGTAAGGACTCGCTGCTTTTGATAGGCGTGCATACCATAGTGCCAAAATAAGGGAGCACCGGCGCCAACGAGCACAGCCAAAGAGCCAATCAGCTTCCAGCTTACACCGGCCAGAAACAACACAAAAATCCCCGAGCTGGCGATCAGAATAGATGTCCCCAAGTCGGGTTGTTCTTTAATTAGCAAAGTGGGCACCATGACGATAACCAGCCCGATAAACAAATGCCCCAAGCGAGGCGGCAGATGATTGCGGCCAATATACCAAGCAACGCCCATGGGCACCGCAAGCTTCATAATCTCTGAAGGCTGAAAACGAATACCAATGTCGAGCCAGCGCTGTGCACCCTTGGAACTGACACCGACAAACAACACCGCGATGAGCATCAAGGTGCCCATCAGATACAAAGGCACAACAACACGCTTTAACGTAGGTGGAGAGACCTGTGCAAACACTAACATAGCCACTAGAGCGCCACCCATCCGGGTGCCGTGGCGCATCATCATATTCCAATCTTGGCCGCTAGCACTGTAGACGATGCACAAGCTTGCGAACATCATGGCGAGCAAGGCTAAAAACAGCGGCAGGTCGATATGCACGCGTTGCCATAAAGAGTTGTGCTGATGTAATGGCGTCATTGCGATTCATCCTGTACTTCGCTGGCAATGGGGTTCGCAAGGAAATAGTAGTCCATTACCTCGCGGGCGATTGGGGCGGCCACCGAGCTGCCACCACCACTGTTTTCAACAATGACTGTGACAACGATTTGCGGGTCGTCAAACGGAGCAAAACCAACATAAATGGCGTTATCACGATGGCGCTCTTTGAGCTTATCAGCGTCGTAACGCTCGCCCTGGGCAATGCTCACCACCTGTGCGGTGCCTGTTTTACCGGCTGGATCATAATTAGTCCCTTTGAATGCCTTATGCGCCGTACCTGTGACTTTTTTCACGGTATTATGCATGGCATCTAAGGCAATTTGCCAATGCTCAGGTTTTTGTAATTTTACCGGTGGCTTTTCGTCGTCATTAACGGTGGTAATATCGCTATCACGGCGTAATTGATGAACTAGGTGGGGCGGATTGTGTACGCCGCGATTGGCCATGATGTTGACGGCATTAGCAATTTGAATCGGGGTTGCTGTCCAATACCCTTGGCCGATCCCTACAGAAATCGTATCGCCACGCCACCAAGACTCGCGAAAACGGTCTTCTTTCCACTCCTTGGAAGGCAAAATAGCCGTCGTTTCCTCGTGGATATCAATACCGGATAAATCGCCAAAACCAAACTGCGCCATAAAATTACTAATTTTGGTTATGCCAGCACGGTAAGCGATGTCGTAAAAATAAGTATCGCATGACTCTTCTATGGCTTTATAAACGTCGACATGGCCATGACCCCAGCGCTTCCAGTCGCGCCATTTGTGTTCAACGTTGGGAATTTGGAAAAAGCCAGGGTCCCACATTTTTGTTTCTTCGGTCACCAATCCCTGCTCTAAGCCAAAAATCGCCATATGTGGTTTGATGGTTGACGCCGGGGCATAGCGGCCTTGGGTAGCACGGTTTATAAGCGGTCTATCAGGGTTAAGCAGGGCTTTGTAATTTGCTGAGCTAATACCGTGAACGAATAAGTTAGGGTCATAGCTGGGGTTAGAGTACAGCGCTAAGATGCCTCCCGTTTTTGCATCTAATGCGACAATGGCACCACGTTTATCCTTTAATGTCATTTGCGCGATTTGCTGCAGCCCAATATCGAGGGTCAGCATTAAATCTTTACCGGGCACCGGAGGCGTTTCCTCAACGCGACGTAATACTCGGCCTCGGTTATTAATCTCCACCGATTGCGAGCCTACCTGACCATGTAACTGCGACTCATAAAACTTCTCAAGCCCGAGCTTACCGAAATCCCGGGTGGCGCGATAATTGGTGGCCAAGCCTTGCGCTTCCAGGTTGGTTAGTTCTTTTTTATTCAGTTTGGCAACATAACCAAGAGCATGAGTGAGGGTATCTCCGAAGGGGTAGTACCGGGCTAAGCGAGCCTCGACACTGAACCCTGGGAATTTATGTTGGTTTACAGAAAATAGCGCTACTTCTTTGTCATTCAAACGGCTTTTTAGCACCTGACTCTGGAAGCGGCGGTTGTGGCGGATATCGTCGAGAAACTCTGCACGCTGCTGCTCGCTAATATTGAGTAATGCGCTAATATCGTCCAGCGATTGTGTTAGGTCATCCACCTGTTCGGGGATCACCTCGAGGTTATAAACCGGCTTGTTCTCGGCCAGCAAAGTGCCGTTCCTATCGTAAATTAAGCCTCGGTTAGGGGCCACAGGCAACACTTTAATTCGGTTATCGTTGGAACGGGTTTGATAGGTTTTGTGCGCCACCACCTGTAGGTTGTAGAGATTCGAAATTAAAATGGCGACCAGAATAAGAACAAAAATAAAAGCCGTAAAAGAACGGCGCGCAAACAAATTGGCCTCGGCGGAATGATCGCGGATAGGAGTGCGTTTACGCAGCATAAAAACGGCTATTCTCGGTGATAGGGGTGATTGTTATTTAAGCTCCAGCCTCGATATAGGCTTTCCGCTACGATAATGCGAACCAGCGGGTGAGGCAAGGTTAAATTCGATAACGACCACTTTTGCTCGCTGCGGGCAATGCACTCGGGAGCTAGCCCCTCAGGGCCTCCGATAAGCAAACTGACATCACGACCATCGAGTTGCCACTTTTCCATGGCCTTGGCAAGCTGGTGCGTGTCCATCGCTTTGCCTGTCACTTCTAAGGTAACAATACGATTTCCCTTTGGAATGGCCGCTAAGGTGCGCTCACCTTCTTGCTGTAAAATACGTTTGATATCGGCATTTTTGCCGCGTTTACCAGCGGGTATTTCAATCAGCTCTAGAGCCATGTCCTTGGGAAACCGGCGTTGATACTCGCTAAACCCTGTCTCTACCCAAGATGGCATTTTGGTCCCCACAGCGACCAGTTGGATTTTCACCGTTAACCCCAGAGTTTCTCGAGTTGGTAAAAGTCACGAGTTTCATCTTGCATCACATGCACGACCACGTCACCTAAGTCCACCAATACCCATTCACCGATGTCTTGTCCTTCCATGCCTATCACATCTAAGTCATGTTCCTTGGCCTCTTTGGCAAGATGTTGGGCGATGGATTGAACTTGGCGTTTGGAATTACCCGAACAGACAACCATGAAATCAGTAATGTTCGATGTGTCGCGAACATCCAAGGTAATGACGTCACGCGCTTTCATATCGTCAATTTTATCTAATGCAAAATCAAGAAGATTGTTGGTTTGCAAAATGCACTCTCTAAGTTAGTTAAAGCTTTCTAAGCGGCGTATTTTACCACTATTATCAACCTATATACAGGCGCTTATCGCGGATATATTGGTACACGGGCGGCGTAAGCAGTTCCTCACAAGGCTGCTGACGTTGTAATTTGGCGCGCACCTCGGAGGATGAAACCGCCAGCTGCGGGCCGGGTAAAAAGTAAACAAGCCCGCTGCGTTGGTTATTGAGCGCCGCCCCTTGCTGACACTGATGCTGTGATAAGTATTGTGTGAGTGTTGCGGAGAGGTCAAGGCGCTCTTGTGGACGCTGATAGACCACTAAATGACACAAAGATGTAATTTGCTGCCATTGATACCACGAATCAAAGCTGTTGAATGAGTCCAAGCCCATCAAAAAGAGTATTGGCTCTTGGTGATTACCGGCACTATCTAGTTCTTCACGTAACTCTTGTAGGCTCAGTAGTGAGTAGGATGGACCTTCGCGATGCAGCTCGCGCTCATCGATTTTAAAGCGCGGCTCGGAGGCTATGGCTAAGCGTAACATCGCCAGTTTGTCAGCATTACTGATGTTGCTCGCCTGCTTGTGAGCAGGGACGCGGTTAGGCATAAAAAATAGTTGCTCACTATTGAAGTGATTTAAGCACTGATTAGCCATATTAAGATGGCCGATATGAACCGGATCAAAAGTACCGCCGAACAGAAGCATATTTACTCCGAAAAAATAGGCGCAGAAAATGGTAAGGTGCGACAGAAGCTCATACTGATGTGTGCAAGCATGGGGTAGGGTGAAGATAACTTGCCGCTTTTAAACTGGCTATCAAAATCACTGAGTAAATCACAAAGTTGCTCTATACGTGCCATGTCTAAGCGCTGCAGGGCTCTTTGATACAAAGGTTGCTGATTCTTCCAAATCCCCAGTTTTTTACACGCGCTATTAAAATCCTGTCCTTGATGGCGCAACTCTGCGAGTGTGAGGAGTTGCTGCGCTTCCTTGCCAAGAGCCCAAGCGATGGCGGTGGGCTCGGTGTTATCATTTTGTAATCGTGCCAACACCTGCATCGCTTTGTCACCCTCGCCACCAAGGACCGCATTAGCCAAATCAAAAATATCAAACTTATTTTGATTCAATAACATGCCTGTAAGGGTACGCCCATCAATGGCTTTATTTGCGTACAGCAAAGCCAGCTTTTCTAGCTCTTGGTGACAGGCCAGGAGGTTCCCCTCTGTGGTATCGAGCAGCACCTGCTTAGCATCCCCTTCAAGATTAAGACCTAGACGTTGACAGTGGTTATCAAGCCAGCGCCGTAAGTGATTGCCGGTTAGTGGGTAGCAGGGGACAAAGATGCCTTCTTTATCAAGCGCTTTAAACCAGGCTGAACGCTGGACGTCTTGCGATGCTTTCATGCCACGGATCACAATAATGCAATCAGGATTCACGCCTTGTGCACATCGCTTCAGGTGCTCGGCGCCGGTTTTCGCAGGCTTTTGGCCGTTTAAGTCTAATTCTATTAAGGTGCGGGAGCTAAATAGCGACAGGCTGTGGTAGTGGCCGTCTAACTCTTGCCAGTCAAATTGCGCCCCGGCGGTGAGTTTAATGACCTCATCAAAGCCTTGTTGGCGCGCATTTTGGCGAATATGGCGGATACACTCATCAACTTGAAAGGGTTCATCGCCAAACACCATGTAAAAAGGTGCCAGCCCACGGGATAGTTGCTGTGCCAGTTGATTCGCGTAGATGCGCATTAGAGCTGTGCTAACTCCCTAACAATGCGGCGACTCGCCTGTTTACGTAGCTCCTCCAACAAAATCGTCATTTCATTGGCTTTAGCTAAGGCATTGTCTGGATCGTCTTGGTAATTGCGATAAAGCTCAAAATATTGCTCGATAGGGTCTTCACCTGCTCGCTTAAGCGTGTAAGACACCGAGTAAATAAGCTCGTATTCTGCGACCTGACCGTTTTTAAACAGCGACAGTGTTCGTCTGTCTAGGCGGTCGGAGGTGAGTCGTAACATCGGAGAGTTAGCGCGCAACCCTTTATTGACCTGCACATTACTGCGTGCAAGTTCACTCAATAGTTGCTCATACAGAGCTGAATTAGGATCGCTGGCGTTGACTTCCAAAGTCATGAGATCTTGCGGTAGATCCGAGGCCTTTTTAAGGTGAAAACCACAGCTGCTTAGTAATAATACTAAGCAGCTGATCACTAGGCTATGGCGTAGTGCACTGGCAGCGAACATCTTAGTTCGCCACCACATTAAGCACTTTGCCTTTGATGTAGATGACTTTACGCACGGTGAGTCCATCGGTGAACTTCTGTACGTTGGCATCTGCAAAGGCTGCTTGCTCAACGGCCTGCTGATCTGCATCGGCCGCTAGAGTCAGCTTGGCGCGGACTTTACCATTGACTTGAACTACCACCAGCTTCTCACTTTCAACCATGGCTGATTGATCGGCAACAGGCCACTGTGCGTCAAGGATATCGCCAGGCTTAGCGAGGTCTTGCCACAACTGATGTGATAGGTGTGGGGTAATCGGTGCCAGCATAATCAGCATTGCTTCTAACGCTTCATTGGCTACGGCCTTGTCACCGTCATCAGCTAATGGTGCCTTAATCAGCTTGTTCGATAGTTCCATTACCGCTGCAATGGCGGTATTGAAGGTTTGACGACGGGCTAAATCATCAGTGATTTTAGCGATGGCTTTGTGCAACTCGCGACGCAGTTCTTTTTGCGCTTTCGTCAAGCTGGCAACATCTAGCTCAACAAAGCCCGCTTGCTTCACATCATAGGCATACTTGTATACCCGTTTGATAAAGCGATGCGCGCCTTCAACACCGGAGTCAGACCATTCCAGTGTTTGCTCTGGTGGCGCCGTAAACATCATAAACAAACGCACGGTATCGGCACCGTATTGGTCGATTACCGTTTGTGGGTCAATGCCATTGTTCTTGGACTTAGACATCTTGCTCATGCCGGCGCTTTCAACCGGTTGACCATCATCCTTGTGCCAAGCTTTAATGATACGGCCTTTGTCATCAGTTTCTACTTCGACATCACTGGGTGAGAACCAAATATCACCGCCTTTTTCATCTTTGCGGAAGTAGGTGTCGGCCAGTACCATGCCTTGGCAAAGTAGGCGCTCAAATGGCTCATCAGAGTCGACCAAGCCAAAATCACGTAATAATTTGTGGAAGAAACGCGCATAAAGCAGGTGCAAAATTGCGTGTTCAATACCGCCAATATACTGGTTGACTGGCAGCCAATAGTTAGCTGCGCCTGGCTCAAGCATGCCTTCGTCGTAACGCGGGCTGCAATAACGAGCGTAGTACCAAGATGATTCCATAAAGGTATCGAAGGTATCGGTCTCGTGGAACACGGTTTCACCGTTGACGCTTGCCTTGGCCCATTCAGGGTCTGATTTAATGGGGGAAGTCACGCCGTCCATCACCACATCTTCTGGTAGGCGCACCGGTAGCATATCCTCTGGCGCTGCCAGTTCGCTGCCATCTTCTTTATTCAACATTGGGATAGGTGAACCCCAATAGCGTTGGCGGCTAACGCCCCAATCGCGCAGGCGGAAATTAACCTTACGCTCACCTACGCCAAGTTCAGTTAACTTATCGGCAATGGCATTAAAGGCGGCATCAAAATCCAGACCATCGAATTCACCAGAATTGATGAGCGTGCCTTTTTCTGTGTAAGCGGCTTGGGATAAATCACACTCGTCACCTTCATTGGCAGCAATAACCTGCTTGATCTCTAGACCGTATGCTGACGCAAACTCAAAATCACGTTGATCGTGTCCTGGTACTGCCATAACTGCACCTGAGCCGTAGTCCATCAACACAAAGTTAGCTATCCAAATCGGTACTTCTTTACCGGTTAGCGGGTGAACTGCGTTCAGACCCGTGGCGATGCCTTTTTTGTCCATGGTGGCAACGTCGGCTTCGGCTACTTTAGTGTTTTTACACTGTTCAACAAACGCCGCAACATCGGCATTGGTCTTCGCAGCTTCTTGAGCAATAGGGTGGCCTGCGGCAACAGCCACATAGGTAACACCCATAAAGGTATCTGGGCGTGTCGTGTAGACACTGAATTCGCCTTGGTTATCGGCGCGTTTGAAGGTAATGTCGACGCCTTCAGAGCGGCCAATCCAGTTGCGCTGCATGGTTTTAACTTGCTCAGGCCAGTGCTCAAGCTTGTCTAAATCATCTAATAACTCTTGCGCGTAGTCGGTGATTTTAATAAACCACTGCGGAATTTCTTTTTGCTCAACCACAGCACCAGAGCGCCAACCACGACCATCAATCACCTGCTCGTTTGCCAAAACAGTCTGATCTACAGGGTCCCAGTTAACAGTGGACATTTTTTTGTACACTAGGCCTTTTTCGTACAGCTTAGTGAAGAACCATTGTTCCCACTTGTAGTAATCTGGGTGACAGGTGGCAATCTCACGGTCCCAGTCGTAACCAAAGCCTAATAGTTTGAGCTGGTTACGCATGTAATCAATATTTTGATAGGTCCATTTGGCTGGGGCGGTGTTGTTTTTAATTGCGGCATTCTCTGCCGGCAAGCCAAAGGCGTCCCAACCCATGGGTTGCATAACATTTTTACCTTGCAAGCGCTGGAAGCGAGAAACAACGTCACCAATGGTGTAGTTACGCACGTGACCCATGTGCAGTCGACCACTCGGGTAGGGGAACATGGACAGACAGTAAAACTTCTCTTTTGAGTCGTCTTCACGAACTTGGAAAACCTTGTTTTCTTCCCAGTATGACTGGGCCTTAGCTTCTATTTCCTGCGGGTTATATTGCTCTTGCATCTACTATTCCAGACTTCTTGCAAAATGATGACAAATTTGCCGATAGCATACCCCAAATCGATATCTAATCACAGCAAGGCACAGGCTTTTTTATCGCTGTTATTGAATTGTCGGTAAGCGGGCTATAGTTACAAAGAGAGAGGCTGTTAAATTCAAAAGGAGCGAACATGGCAGATTATCGTCAATGGTTGGGTCAGTTTAGTGATTGGCTCAAAGATGTGAAAGAGCATGAAGTGAAAGACATGGTGTCCTCCTTTATGGAGTCGAAGCAGGCTTTGCAGGAGCTGAGTAAAGACAAGTACGAGCAATATAAACAATATTTACAGCGCGACATCGACCACCTCATTGAACACGAGAAACACTACAACGAGCTAGCATGGCAAGAACTTAAGGAGTCGCTGTGGTTCGAGTTATCACATATCGAAGATAAGTCACAATTGGAGTGGCAAGCGCTTAGCCAAGACTTTAAGCATAAAGGCGTTTATCACGCTGGAGAATGGATAGCCATGGGCACCTTAGTGTGCCAAAATTGCCATCATCAGGTGGATATTTACCACGCCAGTGAGATTCAGCCTTGCAGTCAATGCGAAGGCATTCACTTCAGCCGTCAGGCACTGCAGCCATAACGCAGTGCTCAGCGGATAATAATTGGGGCCCGCTAATAGGGCCCACTACAAGATGTGTCGAATGAAAGATAAAAGCAATAACGGTGTTACTCCTCTTAGTGCCAATGCGTTGGCCCCACAAATTTCAGCAAATCATGTGCGCACTTGTTTAGCGCATCCCTACCCCGAGGACTTACCTTTTATCGGCCAGCAGCGTGCCGACAGTGCTTTGGAATTTGCCCTGGGTATGCAGCTTCCTGGATACAATGCTTATGTGATGGGAGAGCCAGCGTTAGGGCGCTTCACGTTAGTGCAGCATAAGCTGCAACAACATGCCAAAGAGCGCGAAACGCCGCGTGAGTGGCTCTATGTTAATAATTACGATGATCACCGCGAGCCCATCGCCTTGTTAATGAATCCGGGCGAGGGACAAGTCCTAGTCGACGATATTGATGCGTTGCTGGATGAGATTCTCGATACCTTTCCGGCTGCGTTCGATAACCCTGGGTTCCAACGCAAGAAAAAGTCCATCGATCGTGAATTTGAAGATAAGTACGAAGATGCGTTGGCTGCGGTGGAAGACTTGGCCAATGCCCGCAGTGTCGAGTTGATCGAGGATGAGAATAACGTAGGTTTTGTGCCAATCGTCAACAATCAGCGCCTCAGCGATGAGCAATTCAGTGCCCTTGATGAGCCCACGCAAGAGCGCTTTCTCGACGCTATCGCAGAGCTTGAAGACGCATTAATTGATGCCCTTATTGAGCTGCCAAAATGGAAGCGCGAGTCTAGCGAGGCATTGCGTAAGCTGAAGAAAAGCACCGCCGAAGCGGCAATCAAACCGCTTTTACGTGAGCTTGAGCACAAGTATGCCACCCATGTTGGGGTATTGCGTTACTTAAAAGATTTACGCTCAGAATTAGTCGATACGGTACTCGAGTGGCTTGATGAAGAGCAAGGCAGTGAAGATAACAAAGATGAGTATGATCGTGATGAAATGCTCACCGAATTCTTTGCTCCCAATTTATTGGTGTCTTTTAAAGAAGACGACCCCGCGCCAGTTATTTATGAGCCTAATCCGACCTTTGGTAACCTGTTTGGCAAAATAGAATATTCAACATCGCAAGGGTCGTTGGTAACCAGTTATCGCAGCATTCAGCCTGGCGCACTGCACCGTGCCAATGGTGGTTATCTGATTATGGATGCGGAAAAAGTAATGACCAACGCGCAAGTGTGGGATGGCTTAAAACTATCATTAAAAACACATCAGATAAAAAATGATTTACCTTACCAAGACAGCTCGGTAGGTAGCAGCTTCACCTTACGACCGCAATTGATCCCGCTGGATGTAAAAGTGATTTTACTGGGTTCTCGGGATTTGTATTACACCCTCAATGAATACGACGAAGAGTTTGCCGAGCATTTTCGCGTTCTGGCTGATTTTGATTATTACCTGCCAGGCTCAGATAAATACCAATATCAATTTATCACTAAAGTGATTGAGTATTGTCGAGAAAAGCTGAAAATTGAGCCTAATAATGAGGCGATGGCACTGTTGTTGCGTTTCAGCCACCGCCAGGCTGAGCATCAACAAAAGTTGTCAGCACGCTTTGCCGATGTACTTGAGTTAGTGGCTGAAGCAAGCTTTTACGCTCGTCAGGACAGCAGTGAACAGATCCTAGCTGCCCACGTAGAAGAAGCAATTGCTGGGAAAGAATATCGCACTGGGCAAATGAGCGAAAACATGCTGAGTGATATTCGTGAAGGACACATTCTCATTGATACACAAGGTGAGGCAGTCGGTATTGTTAATGGCCTTACCGTGTTGCACGTGGGTGATACCTCATTTGGCACTCCGGCGCGTATGAGCGCCTCGGTTTATGCAGGCAGTGATGGGGTGATTGATATTGAGCGCGAAGCCGAATTGGGTAAGTCTATTCACTCAAAAGGCGTCATGTTGCTAACCGGCTACTTAGGGAATAAATACGCGCAGGATTTCAGCCTGACTCTCAGTGCCAACATCGCAATTGAGCAAAGCTATGGCTATATCGATGGTGACAGTGCCTCGCTGGCTGAGTTATGTGCTTTGGTCTCAAGTATTACCCAAGTGCCCATAAAGCAAGGCATTGCACTGACTGGTTCAATCAACCAACGCGGTGAAGTGCAAGCCATTGGCGGTGTTAACGAAAAGATTGAAGGGTTCTTCAAACTTTGCCAAATGCGCGGTTTAGATACTCAGCAAGGGGTCATTATTCCCAAGTCAAATTGTTTGAACCTGGTGCTCAACCAAGAAGTAATAAGTGCCGTTGAGCAGGGAAAGTTCCATATTTATCCAGTTTCGAGTGTCGATGAAGCCCTCAGTCTGCTAACTGGTAAGCAATGCGGGCAATTTCATCAGGGCCAATATCCCGAAGGAAGCTTGCACGACTTAGCCATGAAACGCTTGCGGGCTATAGCTGACATTGTTGCTGGTGAGGAAGAAAAGGATGATTAATGCGTTATTAGTTCTCGCCATTGTCGTGTTGTTGGTACTGACCTTTCGCGGCCATCGGCGCAATCAAGCGGCAGCAGCAGAAAATGGCGATGCCGAGGCGCAATTTCTGGCCGAGAACAAACACAAAGAAGGAGTTGTAGAGCTTGATTGTGGGGTGCAAATGCTGTGGCATACTCGCAATCAGGCTGGTGAGCAGCCAAGCGCTAAGTCGAAAGTAACGGTGCACTATCGGGGTACATTGCTTGATGGCAGTGAATTCGATAACTCCCAGAAGCGAGGCCAACCCCTGACCTTCAAATTAAACCAAGTGATCAGTGGCTGGCAGCAAGGGCTGCTTGCCATGCATGCTGGAGAGCGGGCCACGCTGTATATTCCAGCTAAACTTGCCTATGGTAACCGCCGGGTGGGGAATATCGCCCCAGCAAGCTTGCTAATCTTCGACGTTGAGCTTATTGCTGTTAACTAAGCTGCTGTAAATACGCTAGGTCAGCGTAACTGATTTAGCGTGTACCCTGTCAATTTCATGTCCCCTATATAAGTAAAATTGAAAATACAATGTAAAAATATATTTGACAACGCTGTCTTTGTGGCAACAATAAACGGTGGGAGGGCTCAGTGATCAGTGCATGAGTAGCTGGTCGGTCTTACAACGAAAAAATGAGTCAAATATGTCTACAACAACACAACTATTCACCGTGCTGGGGATCAGCGCAGCCGTCTCCACAGCGGCCCACGCCATTAATGTACAACCCGATCCACAGAACCCCGAGGGCTATGTCGTCGCCAAAGCCGATATTGAAGCCATGGCAGCGGCGAAAACAGCCGATCCTATGTATCAAGTGTGGGCGCAGGCACTGCGTACTCGCGACAATGCCGTGGTTGAAGCTATTGTCCCAGGGAGCGCCACAAACCCCGAAAACGTGCAGCGCGCACAACGGGTATTTCCACAGCAGCAGTGGGACTTCCTCACGCAAATGGCGGCGCCAGAGTACACCTACACACGGTTCCTAAGAGCGATAGGTAAATTCCCCGCGTTTTGTGGCGATTACGACGATGGTCGCGATGCCGATGCTATTTGCAAACGCTCAATAGTCACAGCCTTTGCTCACTTTGCCCAAGAAACTGGCGGTCATATCAGTAAAGACAACGTCTCTGATAACCCTTTGGGGTTAGAGGAGTGGCAACAAGCGTTAGTGCATGTGCGAGAAATGGGATGGTCCGAGGGCGAAGAGGGCTACACCACAGGCTGCGGTCAAAATGACTGGCAAAACCGTCGTTGGCCATGCGCTCCAGGTCAGGGCTACTTTGGTCGCGGCGCAAAACAGCTCTCTTATCATTTTAACTACGGCGCATTCTCAGAAGTCATGTTCGATGGTGACGCCACCGTATTGCTAAATAACCCGGCGTTAGTGGCGGACTCGTGGTTAAACTTGGCTTCAGCAATTTGGTTTTTCCTCACTCCGCAAGCCCCGAAACCGGCAATGTTACACGTGATTGACCGTACCTGGGTGCCGTCGCAGCGTGAGCGTAATGCCGGGATTGGTTATGGCTTTGGCACCACCATTAATGTTATCAATGGTGGTATAGAGTGCGGCGAGCAAAATAAATATAAGGGCCAACCAGTCAATCGCATTCGTTATTGGCAGGGCCTCGCTCATCACTACAATATCGTTATAGAAAGTGACGAAGAGGACACCTGTTGGCAACAAACCCCGTATGGCAGTCTTAATCTTGAGGGCGCGACAGATGTGTTATACACCAATTGGGAAGGTGATTGGGGCTACTATGCCGACCGCCCCGGTGGCTATTCCTTCGAATGTAAGTTAGTAGGTTATCAAACGGCTTATTCGGCCTTGGTCCCCGGTGACTATGAGAAATGTGTTACTAACTTCTATCAGTCTCATGCCGGCTGGCCGCAAGTGCGCGTTAGCGACACCTTGCCTAGTGAGCCGCCCACAGAGCCGCCTGTGGATGGCGTTGCAGCGTGGGATGCAGCAACGGTCTATGTACAAGGTGAGCAAGTGAGCCAAGGTGGGCAAATCTATGAGGCCAAGTGGTGGACTCAAGGTGATGATCCTCTTAATGGTGGGCCATGGCAACTTATTGACAGTGGCGGCCAAAGCGAGCCGACACCGCCAAGCGATCCGGTAGACCCTGCACCCGGTGACGGGGCGAACACCTGGGATGCGGCGACTATCTACGTCGGGGGTGACCAAGCCAGCAAAAATGGTGTCCTGTATCAGGCTAAATGGTGGACACAAGGTGACGACCCCATCAATGGCGGGCCTTGGCAGCGCGTCAATAATTAAGCTCATGAGTATAGCCTGCCTTCGCGCAGGCTTTTTTATGTCATTGGTCGCAACCCACTGTTTTTCACCTAAGTGTTACATTAGCGTTAATACCGAGGTGTAAGCACCCACCATTATTCAACAGGGGAACAATCCATGACAAAGCTTTCGGTTTTAGGCCAAGCGCTATTGCTGGCAGGTATGTTTAGTGTCACATCAAGCGTTGCGGCCGCTGATTTAGACCAACAAATTCAACAAGCCAATGAACAGGTTGCCGATAAGGTGATCACTTGGCGACGTCATATTCACCAATATCCGGAATTGAGTAACCGTGAGTTTAAGACCGCGCAGTACGTGACCGAACACTTACAAAGCTTGGGCCTTGAGGTGGAAACCGGCGTGGCTCATACCGGGGTGGTAGCCAGGCTCAAGGGTGATAAACCGGGACCCTTGATTGCCTTGCGTGCGGATATGGACGCACTGCCTGTGACCGAGCAAGTAGACTTGCCTTTTGCTTCGCAGCAGAGTGCCACTTACCGTGGTCAAAAAGTGGGGGTGATGCATGCCTGTGGTCACGATGCCCATGTCGCTATCCTTATGGCTGTGGCTGAGTCCTTGGTGGCGTTAAAGTCGGAACTAGCTGGGGAAATACTGTTTGTGTTCCAACCAGCGGAAGAAGGCGCTCCTGAGGGAGAGCAGGGCGGTGCCGAACTGATGCTTAAAGAAGGCTTATTTGCACAAAAGCCTGAGGCGGTGTTTGGTTTGCATGTCACCTCATCACTTAATACCGGGCAAATTGGTTTTCGCTCAGGGCCGTTGATGGCCAGTGAAGACTCATTTAACATCAAGGTCAAAGGTCGTCAGACTCATGGTTCACGACCTTGGAATGGAGTCGATCCCATTGTCGCTTCTAGCCAAATCATTATGGCTACACAAACCATTGCTTCGCGCCAAGTCGATGTCACCAAAGCGCCTTCGGTGATTTCTTTTGGTGCCATCAATGGTGGGGTACGCAGTAATATTATCCCTGATGAGGTGGAGATGGTGGGCACTATTCGCACCTTTGATCAGCAAATGCGCGCTGACATCAAGCAGCGTTTGCAAAAAACCGTGGAGTTAACCGCCCAGGCAGCTGGGGCAAAGGCTGATATCCATATCGACCATGGTTACCCGGTCACCGTGAATGACCCGCAGTTAACGAACATGATGACCCCCACGCTGCAACGAGCCGCAGGCAGTGACAATGTCATCACCACGGATCTGATCACCGGCGCTGAAGACTTCTCTTACTACGCCCTGGAAACCCCTGGACTGTTCTTCTTTTTGGGAGTGACGCCAAAGGATCAGGATGCCAAAACGGCGCCAAGCAACCACTCGCCGCACTTTTACATTGACGAGAAAGCGTTGCCGTTAGGGGTCAAAGCGATGACTAACTTGGTGTTTGATTACCTCGACAAGCAATAAAAAAAGCGCCGTTAGGCGCTTTTTTTAACTCTTCTAGAATAGTACAGACTCAGGCCCAGTAAGCACAGCAGCGCCAACCACGTAGGCCAACGACCATACTGGGCGTATAGGCTGTCGCCAGAGATCAAGCGAACATCAGCGCGCAGTACATCCGCATCAAATTGCGCAAGGCTAAGTTGTGATTGCGAAATCGGGTCATACACGCCAGTCACCCCAGTATTAGTCACTCGTACCAGTGGACGCTGCAGCTCGAGCGCGCGCATGCGTGAGATTTGCATATGTTGATGAGGTCCGTGGGAGTCGCCAAACCAGGCATCATTACTCACGGTAAAGAGGATATCCGAATCACTGCGGTAATTATCTCTGACTAAATCCGGAAAAGCGATTTCGTAACAGATAGCCGCAAGGATGTGGTAGCCGTTGGCAATTAGGTTATCTTGCACGCGTTCACCGCGACTAAAACTCGACATTGGCAAGTCAAACAGCGGTGCCAAAGGGCGTAATAAGTCTTCAAAAGGCACAAATTCGCCAATAGGTAGTAACTGATGTTTGCGATAGCGGTTTTTATGGAGATAGCGGTACTGACCTGCGCTGCTGTCTTGTTGTTTTTTGCCCACCACCACTAAGGTGTTGTAAACATTGCGGGTATCATATTGATAGTCGACGATGCCGGTGATAAGCGCAGTATCGTTAAATACCGCCGCCTTATCCAAGGATGTGAGGTATTCCCCCGCTAACTGTTCGAGCTCGGGGATCGCAGCCTCAGGCCACACCACCAGATCGGCATCCCAATGTAGGCGCGTCATATCTTGGTACTTGAGCATGGTGGGCCAGAAATTCTCAGGTTGCCAGCGCATGCTTTGCTTGATATTACCTTGTACTAAGGCCACATTCAGCTGTTTGCCAGAATACTGGTTATAATTGAATACTGTTGCTAGGGCTGCAACTAGGGCGCCTGCGGCGAGTGTTGCCACAAGGGGTTGCCAGACCTTGGCACAAAATAAACGATAAAGGCCATAACCCACGGCCAGCACCAGCACACTTAAGCCAAATTCACCCACCATCGGCGCGAGAATATTTACTGGTGAATCGGTTTGGGTGTAGCCCAGTGATAACCAAGGAAAGCCGGTTAGTAGTGTGCCGCGCAGCCATTCGCTGAAGGCAAAGCTGATTAACAGCGGAGCCAGCCAAGCGCCGCTGTGTTTGTGTATAAACGCCGTGAGTGCCAGTGCCAGTGCAGGATAAAGTGCTAAATACACCACCAGTAAGGCCATAATGGCAATGGAGGCGGGCAGTGGCATACCACCAAACTGGGCTATGGAGACGTGCACCCAGCTTATTCCCGCAGCAAACCAGCCGATGGCAAAGATAAATCCGTACCAAGCAGCTTGTTTGACCGGTGCCTGATAACTGCAATAACACAGCACCGCAATACTAAAAAAAGCTAAAGGCCAGGCGCCGAAAGGGGCATAAGCAAAGGTTAAAACAAGGCCGGCAACCAGTGCCAGCCATGTTTTTTTATCACTAAATTGCTGTTTAAGCCGCGTCAGTATCTTCGCCATCGCTCGATTTCGGCAAGGTAACTTGCAGCTGCAAAATACGACGGCTGTCGGAATTTGTGACCTTAAACTGCAAAGGATCAATGTCTATGATTTCACCGCGCCCAGGCATATGGCCGAAGGCATGTAACACAATACCACCAATGGTATCGGCTTCGCTGGTGTTGAAATCGGTTTTAAACACGTCGTTAAACTCTTCAATAGGCGTCAGAGCCTGTACAGAGTAAACGTGCTTAGAAACCTTACGGATGGCTTTACTTTCGTCTTCATCATCATGCTCGTCTTCAATCTCGCCGACAATGATTTCGAGAATGTCTTCAATGGTTACTAAGCCAGACACACCACCATATTCGTCGATAACAATCGCCATGTGGTAGCGCTGTTGGCGAAACTCGTTCAGTAGCGTATCAACCCGCTTACTTTCCGGGACGACTACCGCCGGGCGGAGCATATCGCGTAGGTTTGGTAAGGCGGCCTCTTTGTCCATCAGTAATGGCAATAAGTCCTTGGCCAATAAGATACCTTCGACGTGGTCTTTGTCTTCACACACCACCGGAAAGCGCGAGTGCGAGGACTCGATCATCATCGGTAGTTGATCGAACAGTGGTTTATCTACATCTAAGGTGATCATGTGTGAGCGTGGGATCATGATGTCGCGCACTTTCAGCTCCGACACACCCAATACGCCTTCCATCATTTCTTTGGTCTCAGGGTCAATCAGATCGCGTTCTTGCGCATCTGAGATGACTTCAACCAATTCTTCCTTATTTTGGGGTTCTCCTTGGAACATCTGGGTGATGCGATCCATCCACGATTTTCCAGAAGAACCCTCTCTACTATGCGAGTTTTCGTCGCTCATTAGCTTTATGCGCTCCAAGTTGAATTAATTCCGATAGTGAGCAGAGCCTCACTATTGGGATTAACACTCATCATCCCTGTATGGGTCGCTGATATCAATGGTTGCCAACAGGCGTTTTTCAATCGCTTCCATTTCTTGGGCATCAGCGTCATTTATATGGTCATAGCCAAGTAAATGCAAGCACCCGTGTACCACCATGTGGGCAAAGTGGTCATGAAAGCTTTTTTGCTGCTCCAAAGACTCACGATATACCACTTCGGGGCAAATAATCAAATCCCCAACTAAAGGTAGCTCTACACCTGGGGGGGCATCGAACTCAAAAGACAAAACATTGGTCGGTTTATCTTTGCCTCGGTAACTATGGTTGAGGCTTTGGCTTTCCTCTGCATCGCTGATACGAATAGTGATTTCGCTGTTGGGCTTAAGCTCATCAAGCACCAACGCGGCCCAGCGCTGAAATTGCTCAGCGCTCGGTAAATTATCAAATTCACAAGCAAGTTGCAGATCGACAGTGGTGGTCATGAGTCAGACTCTTTTTTATTTTGCTCTTTAGCGGCGCG
This sequence comes from Pseudoalteromonas sp. CNAT2-18.1, assembly GCF_022347865.1. Lineage (NCBI taxonomy): Bacteria > Pseudomonadati > Pseudomonadota > Gammaproteobacteria > Alteromonadales > Pseudoalteromonadaceae > Pseudoalteromonas > Pseudoalteromonas sp. CNAT2-18.1. Next base: position 351,362 of record NZ_JAKRFR010000004.1, read on the forward strand.
TTTGGCACGCTGTGCTTCATCATGGCTTTCGTAAGCTTCAACAATAGCAGCGACCACGGGGTGGCGCACCACATCATGAGCTTGGAAAAAGTTAAAGCTGATAGCCTCAACATCACTGAGCACCTCAATTGCATGACGCAGGCCTGAGCGCGCGCCGCGAGGCAAGTCGACCTGCGTAATATCACCGGTGATCACCGCTTTTGAATTAAAGCCAATACGGGTTAGGAACATCTTCATTTGTTCCACTGTGGTATTTTGGCTCTCATCAAGAATGATAAAAGCGTCATTCAACGTGCGACCACGCATATACGCCAACGGGGCCACTTCGATGACGTTTTTCTCTATGAGTCGCTCAACCTTCTCAAAGCCAAGCATTTCAAATAAAGCATCATAAAGCGGGCGCAGGTAAGGATCGATTTTTTGGGTAAGGTCACCAGGTAAAAAGCCTAGTTTTTCACCCGCTTCAACCGCTGGGCGGGTCAATAGAATACGGCGAATCTCTTGGCGTTCGAGGGCATCGACGGCAGCGGCTACGGCTAAGTAAGTTTTCCCGGTCCCTGCTGGGCCAATACCGAAGCTAATGTCGTGATTTAAGATATTAGCTACATACTGACTTTGATTGGGGTTACGCGGTTTGATGACGCCACGGCGGGTTTTAATAAACACTTCTTTACCCCACACACTGGGCTGCTCTTGTTCGAGCACATCAGCTTCGGTGATGGCTAAGTGTACGTGTTCAGGTTCGATCTCTTTTTGCTTACCTTTAACAGGAGCCGTATCAACGTAAAGATTTTTTAGAATTTCCCCGGCAGCTTTTGCAGTGTGCGGCTTGCCGGTGACTTTAAAGAGATTTTCGCGGTGTGCAATTTCAACTCCCAGACGACGCTCGATGTGCTTAATATTTTCGTCGAAGGGTCCACACAAAGAAGAAAGGCGGGCATTGTCTGACGGTTCTAAGTAAATATCGATATTCTTCAGCTGGTTACTCAAAGTTGCTTCCTGTTGCTTGGCGCTGCGTAAACGCAGCGCACGATTATTTTAATTCGGGGTGAATGTACCGACGCCGATGTCATTGGCTTGCGGCTCGCTCGGTGCTTTAGCAAGAATGTCGCTCGGCGCGACATCGCGACGTAAATTCATTTCATCTTCAGTGCGCAGCAGTTCTCCACGCAGTGAATTAGGCAACGCTTCAGTGATACGGACATCAACAAATTGGCCGATCACAGAATGTGGACCCTCGAAGTTAACTACACGGTTATTTTCGGTGCGTCCACGCAGCTCCATAGGGTTCTTTTTCGAAGGGCCTTCCACCAAAATACGCTGCTCAGTAGCAAACATATCACGGCTGATTTTCTGTGCCATTTGGTTGATGCGGTCTTGTAAAATGTATAGGCGCTGCTTTTTCTCGTCTTCGCTGACGTCATCCGGCAAGTCTGCTGCGGGTGTACCAGGGCGGGCACTGTAAATAAAGCTGAAGCTCATATCAAAGCCGATGTCGTTGATAAGCTTCATGGTTGCTTCAAAGTCTTCGGTGGTTTCGCCTGGGAAGCCGATAATAAAGTCTGAGCTCATACTGATATTAGGGCGAATCTTGCGCAGCTTGCGAATAGTCGACTTATATTCAATGGCCGTGTGGCCACGCTTCATTAGGTTTAACACGCGGTCTGAACCACTTTGTACTGGCAAGTGCAAGTGATCAACTAACTCAGGTACATCAGCATAGGCATCAATAATATCAGGCGTAAACTCAACAGGGTGCGAGGTCGTGTAGCGAATGCGATCAATACCATCGATGGCGGCAACATAACGCAGTAAGTCAGAAAAGTAACAGATTTCGCCGTCATGCGTCTCGCCACGATATGCGTTAACGTTTTGACCCAGCAGATTCACTTCACGCACGCCTTGCTCAGCCAGTTGCGCAACTTCTAAAAGTACATCATCCAGAGGGCGGCTTACTTCTTCACCACGAGTGTAGGGCACCACGCAGAACGTGCAGTATTTTGAACAGCCTTCCATGATTGATACAAAGGCACTGGGTCCTTCCGCTTTGGGCTCTGGCAAACGGTCAAACTTTTCGATTTCAGGAAACGTGATATCAACCACTGAACCTTCTTTCGCCTGCACTTGTTGAATCATTTCAGGCAAGCGGTGCAATGTTTGTGGGCCGAACACGATATCTACGAAAGGCGCGCGTTGGCGAATGGTATCACCCTCTTGTGAAGCTACGCAGCCACCAACACCGATAACTAAATCGGGGTTTTGCTCTTTGAGTAGTTTCCAGCGGCCAAGTTGATGGAATACTTTTTCTTGTGCCTTCTCACGGATTGAGCAGGTGTTAAGTAAAATGACATCCGCATCGCTGGCTTCTTCGGTCAACTGATAACCATTGGTGTCATCAAGTAGATCGGCCATTTTCTGAGAGTCATATTCATTCATCTGACAACCCCAGGTTTTTATATGCAGCTTTTTACTCATTGAGATAATGCCTCGCTTTCAATCCGGTAGATAATGCACGACAGAGCTTTGGGTTGGACTAATGGCCCGAGCTTCGCCTAAAGGACGCGTATTTTATATGCTATCGCGCTATGAGCCAAGTATAGATTTGATATTTACACTGTGACACAGGATGACATCAAAGCAACACGCTTTAGCCTGCGCTTAGACTGCCACCATTGCCTTAACTGAGTTACAATCACCATAATATTGAAGCATTTAGAGGCAATAGGCCATGAGTGTAAAAAATGTGCTAATCGTCGGTGGCGGGATGGTCGGAGCTGCTTGTGCCATTAAGCTAGCGCAACAAGGCATGAAGGTGACGGTATTTGAGCGCCACTTTCCAGATGCCACTACTGATTTGCAAAACAGCCGTGTTGATATTCGTGTCTCAGCGATAAATCGTGCCTCCGAGCGATTGCTTGATGAACTCGGAGCTATGGCGACGATTAAAGCGACGCGTAGCGCGCCGTACACTGAGTTAGAAGCCTTTGAGCAGCCCAACGCGCGTTTATTATTTTCCGCCGAACAACTGGGTTTAACCCATTTAGGTCACCTCATTGAAAACAACGTGATTCAAGCAGCGTTATGGCAACAATTCACACAGTACGATATTACCGCTATCGAAAGTGCTGAGCCAATAAGTGCGATTGACGATGACGGTGAGCAAGTAACACTGACCTTAGGGGCAAAGCAGTATCAAGGCGAACTACTCATTGCTGCCGATGGCGGGCGTTCCGCTGTACGCTCGATGTTAGGAATAGGTAGCGAGGGGTGGCAATATCAGCAACATTGTATGGGCATATTGGTTAAGCTTGATGCCCCGCAGCAGGTGCGTACTTGGCAGCAATTTCAGCGCACCGGGCCAGTGGCGTTTCTACCTATGCAGGCGCCTTATGCCAACTTGATTTGGTATCACCACGGTGATCACTTAGCTCGTTTAAAGGCTTTACCAAAAGAGCAACTGAAACAAGAGATTATTACTCATTTCCCAAGCTTGCCAGGTGATTTTGATATTGAGTCTGTGGCGGTTTTTCCGCTTACCAGAGCCCATGCTCAGCGCTATGTTCAAGGACGCTGCGTGTTAATCGGGGATGCCGCTCACACCATCAACCCGTTGGCAGGGCAAGGGGTCAATCTCGGCTTTGCTGATGTAGTGGCGCTCAGTGCACAGTTGCAAAATGACAACCCCATTGATATTTCATTGCAGCGTTATTGGCAAGCGCGCCGTTATGCCAACTTGGCCATGATGAGCACAATGGATGCATGTTATTGGGGGTTCTCTAATGAGAGTGGGCCATTAAAATGGGGGCGTAATCTATTTTTACGCGCGGCAAACCAGGCTGGGCCGATAAAAGATTGGGTACTAAAATACGCGATTGGTCACTAGATCAATCGCCATCTTGCAGCCGTGCCGGATTTTTTTATTAAGTGAATTCTATAAATGCTTATAGGTGGTCGCGATAAGCAAGTAGTGCTTAGACTATGGTGATGTATAAAAGGTGAGATAATAAAAATGGTGCGGAAGGAGAGACTTGAACTCTCACATCCGAAGATACTGGAACCTAAATCCAGCGCGTCTACCAATTCCGCCACTTCCGCATTTTTTACTTTACCTAAAGAAACCTAATTAGAGCGTCTAGTTAGAGACACTAGGCTCATTCCTCAACTTTAGGAAAGTTGGCTGGAGTACCAGGATTTGAACCTGGGAATGGCGGGATCAAAACCCGCTGCCTTACCGCTTGGCGATACTCCAACGAAATCTCAAATCTATTTGTGGACCAGGATTTGAATCTGGGGGTGGATGAGTGAGGGATCAAAACCTCTCTCTTCTGCCCTTACCGCTTGGCGATACTCCAGCAATCCAGGATGATTATTTTAGTTCTTATCGAGAACATGGTGCGGAAGGTGAGACTTGAACTCACACATCCGAAGATACTGGAACCTAAATCCAGCGCGTCTACCAATTCCGCCACTCCCGCATAGTGTATTTTTCATTTTCTTATTGGTAGAAAGAAAATGGTGGCTACGCCCTGATTTGAACAGGGGACCCCATCATTATGAGTGATGTGCTCTAACCAACTGAGCTACGTAGCCAATGGCTGGAGTACCAGGATTTGAACCTGGGAATGGCGGGATCAAAACCCGCTGCCTTACCGCTTGGCGATACTCCAACGAAATCTCAAATCTATTTGTGGACCAGGATTTGAATCTGGGGGTGGATGAGTGAGGGATCAAAACCTCTCTCTTCTGCCCTTACCGCTTCCACTTCGTGGCGAGGCGATACTCCAACGAAATCAAGTTTGATAATTTTAGTTCCTATCAAGAACATGGTGCGGAAGGAGAGACTTGAACTCTCACATCCGAAGATACTGGAACCTAAATCCAGCGCGTCTACCAATTCCGCCACTTCCGCAATATAATCTGGAGCATTTTGGAACTTAAGCCTAGGCTCATTCCTCAACTTCAGAAAGTTGGCTGGAGTACCAGGATTTGAACCTGGGAATGGCGGGATCAAAACCCGCTGCCTTACCGCTTGGCGATACTCCAACGAAATCAAATTTGATAATTTCAGTTCCTATCAAGAACATGGTGCGGAAGGAGAGACTTGAACTCTCACATCCGAAGATACTGGAACCTAAATCCAGCGCGTCTACCAATTCCGCCACTTCCGCAATATAACCTGGAGCATTTTGGAACTTAAGCCTAAGCTCATTCCTCAACTTCAGAAAAGTTGGCTGGAGTACCAGGATTTGAACCTGGGAATGGCGGGATCAAAACCCGCTGCCTTACCGCTTGGCGATACTCCAGCTATAGAAAATGATAATTTCAGTTCTTATCGAGAACATGGTGCGGAAGGAGAGACTTGAACTCTCACATCCGAAGATACTGGAACCTAAATCCAGCGCGTCTACCAATTCCGCCACTTCCGCATAAAGTAATTTTCATTTTCTTATTGGTAGAAAGAAAATGGTGGCTACGCCCTGATTTGAACAGGGGACCCCATCATTATGAGTGATGTGCTCTAACCAACTGAGCTACGTAGCCAACTTTTACTTGTTCATCATCGCTGATGCGGGGCGTATTATGCTGATCTGCCGAAAGCGCGTCAACACCTTTTTAGTAAAAACATAACGAGGATGAATTGTTTGCCTGAAAAACAAGCGAAGCGAATAAAAAACAGCTTCTTTTTCTCACTCACAAACAAAAAAGCCCGCTAATAAAGCGGGCTCATTGAAGCGGTGTTTATTACACGTTGAACAAGAAGTTCATTACATCGCCATCTTTAACAATGTAGTCCTTGCCTTCTTGACGCATTTTTCCAGCTTCTTTTGCGCCATTTTCGCCCTTGTATTCAATATAGTCATCAAACGCGATTGTTTGTGCACGGATAAAGCCTTTTTCGAAATCCGTATGTATTTTTCCTGCTGCTTGTGGCGCTGTTGCACCAACAGGAATCGTCCAAGCACGAACCTCTTTGACGCCCGCAGTGAAGTAAGTTTGCAGCTGTAGCAACTCGTAGCCGCCACGAATCACTCGGTTTAAGCCTGGTTCTTCAAGGCCTAAATCTTCCATAAATTCGTTGCGCTCGTCTTCTTCAAGCTCTGACAGTTCAGCTTCTATGGCTGCACAAACCGGAATAACCACAGCATCTTCATTCGCAGCAATCTCGCGCACGGTTTCCAAATGCGGGTTATTTTCAAAGCCATCTTCGTTGACATTGGCGATGTACATAGTTGGCTTAATGGTTAAGAAGTTCAAGTAATCAATGGCTGCTTTTTCTTCTTTTTCCAAGCGTAGTGAGCGCAGTGTTAAGCCTTCATCTAAATGCGCTTTTACTTTCTCAAGCACACTTATCTCGAATTTTGCGTCTTTGTCGCCGCCTTTGGCTTTCTTTGCTTGACGCAGTAGCGCTTTATCAGCACTGTCCATGTCAGCCAACACAAGCTCAGTGTTGATAACTTCAATATCATCGGCAGGGTCGATTTGCCCGGCAACGTGGACAATATTGTCATTTTCAAAGCAGCGCACAACATGACCAATCGCATCGGTTTCGCGAATATTGGCGAGGAATTGGTTCCCAAGACCTTCACCTTTCGAAGCGCCTTTTACCAAACCAGCGATATCAACGAACTCCATAGTCGTAGGTAGAACACGTTGTGGGTTAACAATCTCTGCAAGCTGATTTAAGCGTGCGTCGGGTACTGGAACAACGCCTGTATTTGGCTCGATAGTACAAAAGGGGAAGTTTTGCGCTTCAATACCAGCTTTGGTAAGCGCGTTGAAAAGGGTTGATTTACCAACATTAGGCAAGCCAACAATACCACATTTAAAACCCATATTATGTATACCTGTTTGTGTTCAAGCCACGCGTCATTATGGCTTAAATGAGTGGAGTCTGTTTTGTGCTTTAAGCACACCGTCTTTCGCCAAAATATCCATGCAGCGCACAGCCTCATCAACTGCGGCGTCGATCTTTTCCTGATCAGCTTGAGGCGCCTTACCTAACACCCAACCGGTCACTTTATCACGGTGACCTGGGTGGCCAATACCTATACGCAAACGCATAAATTCTTTGTTGTTAGCCATTTTCGCAATGATATCTTTTAGTCCGTTGTGACCGCCGTGTCCACCGCCTTTTTTTAACTTAGCGATGCCCGGTTCTAAATCCATCTCGTCATGAGCAACAAGAATATGCTCAACGGGGATTTTGTAAAAGTTAGCTAAACTGGCCACAGATTTACCACTGAGATTCATATAAGTGGTTGGAATCAGAAGCTTAAATTCGCTGTCACCGATAATAACTTTGCCGGTTAAGCCGTGATGTTTTGCGTCAGGTTTTAGAGTGCAGTTATAGCGTGCGGCCAGTTCTTCGATAAACCAGGCCCCTGCATTATGGCGGGTCTTTTGATATTCGGGGCCTGGATTAGCCAGGCCCACTAGCATTTGAATAGTATTCAAGGTGCTAACACCTTAAACCTTATTCTGCGTCGCTATCAGACGCTTCTTCTGAGTCTTCAGCTGGAGCAGCTTTGTTAGCGTTGACAGTTACAACCGCTTGGTCGTGGTCAGCGCCTTTAGCTAGTTCTACTGAAACAACACCTGCTGGTAGTTTGATCTCAGATAGGTGTAGTGAATCACCAGGAACTAGGTCAGCTACGCTTACTTCGATGAACTCAGGTAACGCTTTAGGTAGACACGTGATTTCGATTTCAGTTAGTTGGTGAACAGCAGTTGCACCTTTTTTGCTAACTTCTTCATCACCGATGAAGTGAATTGGCACGTTAGTGTGGATCTTAGAATTCGGGTCAACACGTTGGAAGTCTAAGTGTGTGATCTTAGGCTTGAACGGGTGACGGTGAATGTCTTTAAGAATCGCTTCAACAGACTCACCACCGATGTTCAGGGTAAGAATGTGCGTGTAGAAACCTTCGTGGTCTTGTGCTTGGTTCACTTTGTTGTGGTCAAGCGTTAGTGATACAGCGTCTTTGCCTGCACCGTAAAGGATCGCAGGAACTTTGTCTGCACGACGTAGGCGGCGGCTCGCACCAGTACCTAGCTCTGTACGTACTTCTGCATCAAATGTGTAAAAATCGTTAGACATGATGTCTCCAAATTATCAAATTAATATAGTGTAAGACCTTCGCGACCAAAGGCCTTAACCCAATTGGCAAGCGATGTAACACCACAGCCAATTAAAAAAGGCGCGCTATAGTACCACCGGCCTTGGTTAAAATAAACAGCAGAATAAAAAAAACACCGCCTCGGCGGTGTTTTCTATTTGAGCTCATCGGCGAAGCAGCTTTAGTGCTCAAACATCGCCGAAATAGATTCTTCGTTGCTAATACGACGGATGGTCTCGGCCATCATATCAGCCAAGGTTAATACCTTGATATTGTCCAAGGCTTTAAGCTCATCTGACAACGGAATTGAGTCGGTGACAATGACTTCGTCAATTACTGAATTACGCAGGTTTTCAGCTGCATTACCGGATAATACTGGGTGCGTGGCATAAGCAAACACGCGTTTAGCACCATGTTCTTTTAATGCTTCAGCAGCTTTACAGAGTGTGCCGCCAGTATCAATCATGTCATCAACAATAATACAGTCACGACCTTTGACATCACCAATGATGTGCATAACCTGAGAGACATTGGCTTGAGGACGACGCTTATCAATAATAGCGAGGTCTTTGTCATCAAGTAACTTCGCAATAGCACGGGCGCGAACTACGCCACCAATGTCAGGTGAGACAACGACGACGTCGTCAAAATCACGCTGAGCCATGTCTTCGATAAGTACAGGGCTGCCAAATACGTTGTCCACCGGCACATCGAAAAAGCCTTGGATTTGCTCGGCGTGGAGGTCTACCGTTAGCACACGGTCGACGCCAACACTTGATAAGAAATCAGCAACAACTTTGGCAGTGATTGGCACACGAGCAGAACGCACACGGCGATCTTGACGGGCATAACCGAAGTACGGCAGTACAGCGGTGATACGCCCAGCTGAAGCGCGGCGCAGCGCATCAACCATGACGATTAATTCCATCAGGTTGTCGTTGGTCGGCGCACAGGTAGACTGGATAATAAAAACGTCCGAGCCACGGACGTTTTCATTAATAGATACACTGATTTCACCGTCGCTAAAACGACCAACTTCGGCATCGCCTAGTTCGATATATAAACGTTTTGCAACTTTTTGAGCTAGGTCAGGCGTTGCATTACCAGCGAAGAGCTTCATGTCTGGCACGGTAGGGTTCCTCGGGCACTGAAATTTTGGACTAACATGCAAGTGAATTTGCAGGCTAACTTAAACACTTTACTTCTACATTAGTTTAAACCAAGCGCTGTATGAGCAGGAGATTGATTTAAACTTTTGGCAACAAAGCCTTGCCACTCGGTGGGCAGCTTTTCTAGAACGTCTAACGCTGCGCGTTCGCTATCGAACGCGGCGAAACAACACGCCCCAGTGCCAGTCATTCTCGACGGGGCGTATTTTAGCAACCACTGCAGTGTTTTTTCAACCTCGCTGTAGAGCTTTTTGACCAGTGCTTCACAGTCATTTCTATGCTCTGCATGCTGCCATTGCTGTGGTAGGGGGGCGCTATCTCGAGGTAAATCAGGGTGGCCAAATACCGCTGCGGTGCTTATATGCACTTGTGGATGTACTACCAAATACCAGTGTTGTGGTACATCAACCGCTTGTAATTGTTCACCAACCCCTCGCGCTAGGGCACTGCGCCCGCCTATAAACACGGGCACATCGGCACCGAGTTGAATGCCTAATTCTGCTAGCTCATCCAGGCTCAGCTTGTTGCCCCACAGTGAATTAAGAGCAAGTAGGGTTGTTGCCGCATCCGATGAACCACCGCCGACGCCGCCGCCCATAGGCAATCGCTTGTCGATATCAATATTCACTCCGCACACTTCGAGACCACGCTGCTGATAGGCTTGGCGCAAAAGTTCGCCAGCGCGGAAAATAAGGTTATCCTCGTTGGCTACACCACTGATGGGCGCTAATTCAATGCGTGAGTCTTGGCGTGGTTGAAAGTGCAACTCATCGCCGTGGTCAAGAAAAGTGAAAAGGGTTTCCAATTCATGATAGCCGTCATCTCGGCGTCCCGTTATATGCAAAAACAAATTAAGTTTAGCCGGTGCTATCACGCTAAGTGCACATGAGTTCATTGCAGTTGCCATTCATTAATTAATAACTTAACGCGCAGAGTATCGTGGCTCAGGGTGATACGCGTTGGTAGCCAAACGCCCTGAATAGCCTCGTAATTTTGGTAACGAATCTGCCACTGACGATTATCCGGGCTCAGCCAGCTGGCGCTGCGTACGCGTTGTTGTTGATCAAACTTAGCTGACTCGGCGTCGTAGGCCGCTAACAGCCATTGTTCTGGGGTATCTAAAGGTAACAGCCAACCGCTTAAACGATACACTAAGCTCTGTGCGTTATGTCCTTGATATTGTTCGCCATCGATATCCAGCTCAACGATATAGGGGTGGCGTTTTAAGCGCAAAACGTTGGTGCCGATAAAGGTGTTTAAATCGAGGCTGTATTCATCGCCTTGTTGTTGCCAAACAAAATTAGCTGATTGCCGCTTCTGTGGTGAAATAAACGCCATTTTACCTTCACTGCGAAAGTGTTTTATTTGCTTGAGGGAGGTGCGCCAAGTGTCGCTAGGTGGTGTGGATTCCGGGATTGTTTGTACACAGCCTGTGAGAAACAAAAAAAACACCAGCAAAATCAATCGAAAGTTAATCAAATGTCTTTCCCGCCTTTCCTTATTCGCTTGATTTTCGTAAAATTATTCGCTTGAAGCAGGTTCAGACCAATGTTATTGCAAGCGATTTTCATTTAGCGTCGACGAATTCGTTTACTGCCATCGATAAAATCCGTTTGGCAGAAGCTATCCATCTATGCGCTAATTTAAAGAATGAGTAAGTATTTAATAAAATTGGTTGTTAAGCAATAGTTGTCCACCATGACCATAGTCGCACTGGGTATTAATCACAAAACAGCATCGGTTGATTTGCGCGAGAGAGTAGCCTTCTCTCCTGAACAACTTGACCGTGCACTACAGCAACTCACAATGCAAGATGAGTTTGCCGAGTCCGTGATCGTCTCGACCTGCAATCGCACTGAAATATATTGTTCACTTGAGAGCGGTACTCCGGAGCAAGTGTTGCAGTGGCTCGCGCAGTTTCACCAACTTGATAGCAAAGAACTGGCGGAAAACGTGTACAGCTTTGATCACAGCCAAGCTATCTATCATTTGATGAAGGTGGCCTGCGGTCTTGATTCATTAGTACTGGGTGAGCCGCAAATTCTTGGGCAAATAAAACAAGCGTACGCCAGCGCTAAAAAGAATGGCGGCGTTGGGGTCTTATTCGAGCGCTTATTTCAAAAAACGTTCTCTGTCGCGAAACAGGTGCGTACCGAGACGAATATTGGTGCCAGTGCGGTGTCGGTGGCCTACGCTGCAGTGAATTTAGCCAAACATATTTATGGCAAGCTGGATAACACTCGTGTGCTACTCATTGGCGCTGGTGAAACCATTGAGCTGGTTGCCAGACATATTCATCAGCACTCCCCCCAATCAATGACTGTTGCCAACCGTACCATTGACCGTGCCCGAAATTTAGCCGACGAGTTCGCCGCTGGCGTGATATCCTTAGCGCAGTTGCCGGAACAATTACCACAGGCCGATATTGTCATCAGCTCAACGGCCAGTACGCTGCCCATTATCGGTAAAGGGGTGATTGAGCAGGCGCTTAAAAAGCGTAAAAACAAACCTATGCTGTTGATTGATATCGCTGTTCCACGGGATATCGAAAGCCAAGTAGCGGAGCTGGATAACGCCTATTTATATTCAGTGGATGACTTGCAAGCGATCGTCAGCGAAAATATGGCAACGCGAGAGCAAGCAGCAAAAGAAGCCGAGCAGATTATCACTGCGCGAGTCAGTGAGTTTGATAATTGGCTAAAGTCTCTCGATTCAGTGGGACTCATCCGCGATTATCGTAATGATGTGACGCAAACGAAAGAACAACTCCTTGAGCGAGCAATGGCTCAGCTAGCCAGTGGCAAAGAGCCAGAGAAAATCATGGTTGAGCTCGCGAATAAACTCACTAATCGACTGATGCATGCGCCTACTAAGGCGATTAAAGATGCGGCCGAGAAAGGCGAAGTGGGGCAGCTGGCACAAATGCAAAAAATGTTAGGAATTAATCAGGAATAACAAACACATGAAAGAGTCGGTATACCGCAAGTTAGAAACCTTAGTGGAGCGTTATGAAGAAGTTCAAGCGCTACTGAGTGATCCCGAAGTGATAGGTGATCAAGATAGGTTTCGTGCTTTGTCCAAAGAATATGCAGAATTAGAAGAAGTGGCTAAAGCCTTTACCGCCTATCAGCAAGCACAAGAAGATGTGAGCACAGCACAAGAAATGCTCAAAGATTCCGATCCTGATATGCGTGAAATGGCGCAAGAAGAATACAAAGAAGCAAAAGCTCAAGTGGAGAGCTTAGAAGAGCAATTGCAAGTATTGATGTTGCCTCGCGACCCTCGTGATAACAACAATGTGTTCTTAGAAGTGCGGGCCGGTACGGGCGGTGATGAAGCGGCTATTTTCGCAGGCGATCTATTCCGTATGTACAGCCGCTATGCAGAAACTCAGAAGTGGCAAGTAGAGCTAGTCAGCGCTAACGAAGGTGAACACGGCGGTTATAAAGAGGTGATTGCCAATATCAAAGGCGACGGCGTATACGGTAAGCTAAAGTTTGAATCCGGTGCGCACCGAGTGCAGCGTGTGCCGGAGACAGAATCGCAAGGGCGTGTTCATACCTCTGCATGTACGGTCGCGGTTATGCCTGAGATCCCAGAAGCCGAAGCCATCGAAATTAATACCGCAGATATTAAAGTAGATACCTTCCGTGCCTCAGGTGCCGGTGGACAGCACGTTAACAAAACCGACTCTGCTATTCGTATTACCCACATTCCCACAGGCGTTGTGGTTGAGTGTCAGGATGAACGTTCACAACATAAAAACCGCGCTAAAGCAATGTCGGTTCTTGCTGCTCGCTTAGAGCAAGCGGAAACAGAAAAACGTCAGGCAGAAGAGGCCAGCCAGCGTCGTAATTTGGTGGGCAGTGGCGACCGCTCAGAGCGTATTCGTACCTACAATTACCCACAAGGGCGTATTACTGACCACCGTATTAACCTTACCCTGTATCGTTTGAATGAGGTGGTTGCCGGTGATTTAGGCGCTGTGATTGACCCATTATTGATAGAACACCAAGCCGATTTGCTTGCTGCAATGGGTGACGATTAATTGTCGGATTCGACTATTGATGCCGTGCTGCGTAATGCAGCAACGGCGCTCGCAGACAGCAGTGAATCACCACGCCTAGATGCACAAGTATTATTATTACACGTGCTGCGTAAACCACGCTCCTACCTATTTGCTTGGGGCGATAAGGCCCTCGAAGAGCGTCAACTGCGTGAGTTTGAAAAGCTATTAAGTCAGCGTTTGCAGGGGGTGCCAGTTGCCCATTTAACGGGCACCCGCGAGTTTTGGTCCTTACCATTGGCCGTCAACAGTAGCACCTTAATACCGAGACCCGATACCGAGACGCTTGTTGAACAGGCGTTGGCGCTCGACTTACCTGAGAATGCGCAGGTTTTAGACCTCGGTACAGGCACAGGGGCAATAGCTTTGGCGCTGGCTAGTGAACGTCAGCAATGGCAGGTACAAGGGGTTGATGCCAGTACCGATGCCGTTACCTTAGCGATGCACAACCAACAGTCCCTCGGTATTGCAAACGTGCGCATCTACCAGAGCGATTGGTTCAGTGCTATTGCCACTCAGCGCTTTGACCTTATTGTTAGTAACCCGCCCTATATCGATGAGAGCGACCCTCACCTGAGTGTTGGAGATGTGCGCTATGAACCTCTCAGCGCCTTGGTTGCCAGAGACAATGGCTTAGCCGATATTGACCATATCATTGCCCAAGCACGCGCTTATTTGCACCCAGGTGCAACGCTGATGTTAGAGCATGGCTTCGAGCAAGGGCAGGCTGTACGGCAACTGTTGACTAATTACGGGTACGTTAATGCGCGGACAGTGGTCGATTTAGGTCAAAATGAGCGCATCACCTTGGCTGAATACACAACTTAGGCCTATGCTTAGGGAGTGACATTGGTCGTTGATTTTTAAAAGGAACTAACATGTCCGAAGACTTTTTATTCAGTGATGAGGAAATTGAAGAAGTCGAGCAAGATAGCCTTGGAACTTGGAAAATCCTTATTGTTGATGATGAACCAGAAGTCCATGCTGTGACGAAACTCGCGCTTAGTGATTTCGAGTTCCAAGAAAAACGGCTGGAGTTTATCAGTGCCTACTCAGGCAGCGAAGCGAAGCAGCTAATTAATCAGCACCCAGATGCAGCCATTGTGCTACTCGATGTGGTTATGGAAACCGATGATGCCGGCTTGAAGGTTGCAGAGTACATCCGCCATGAAGCCAAAAACCATCATGTGCGTATTATTCTCAGAACAGGTCAGCCTGGCCAGGCGCCAGAGCGCCAAGTAATCGTTAATTACGATATCAACGATTACAAGTCGAAAACTGAACTGACAGCGCAAAAGCTGTTCACCGTAGTGATGTCCAGCCTGCGCTCGTATCGTGACATTTTAGCCATCGAGCAATCGCGCCAGGGACTGGAAAAAATTATCACTGCTTCGCGAGATATATTTGCTTCACACTCCATGGAAACCTTTATTCACGGAGTCATTCAGCAGCTCACTTCCTTACTCGGCTCAGTTGATAAGGCCATGTATGCGACCTCTTTAGTTGCCAGCAGTGAGCAAAAGGACGCGAAAAACTTAGTGGTTTTTGCCGGTCAGGGGGAGTTTGAACAAAGTGAGGGTAAATCTCTAGATCAAGTCCTCAGTGCAGAGCAGTTTAGCGCCTGTACACAAGCGCTCAATGAAAAAACCATTATTTATAAAGACGATTATCTGTTTGCCCATTGCTCTAGCCAATACAATAACAGCGCCTTGCTTTATATCTCCGGAGTGCCTAAAAACCTGACTACCACGCAACGACACTTAATTGAAATCTTTGCTCAGAACGTGCAAATTGCGTATGAAAATGTACAGCTGCAATCGGAAATAGAAGACACTCAGCAGGAGCTGGTGTGGCGCTTAAGCGAGGCGTTAGAGCAGCGCAGTAACGAGACAGGCAATCACGTTCGCCGGGTGTCGCATATCTGCTATGAGTTGGCGCGGGGCTTGGGGTTGAGTGAGCAAGAGTGTGAACTGGTGCGCAGTGCGTCTCCTCTGCATGATGTCGGCAAAGTGGGCGTGCCTGACGCTATTTTACACAAGCCAGGGAAGCTCGATGAGAACGAATGGCAGGTGATGAAACAGCATGCGCAAAAAGGTTACACTATTTTAGCTAATTCTAAACGGCCCTTAGTACAAGCAGGAGCCACGATTGCTCAAGAGCATCATGAGTGGTGGGATGGCAGTGGCTATCCACAAGGTAAAAAAGGCCAAGATATTCACGTGTTTGGCCGCATAGTGGCGTTGGCAGATGTCTATGATGCCTTACGTCATCGGCGCAGTTACAAAGAACCTTGGGGTAAAGCCGAAGTCGTGGAAGAAATTCAACGCTTACGCGGGACCCAGTTTGAGCCCAAGCTCGTAGATGTATTTATTGAAAAACTAGACACGCTAGAAACAATTCTAGCGCGCTACCCAGATTAAGGAATGGTATGGATTATATTGCGCTAAAACACACCCATGTGTTGTTTGTAGTCTTGAGTGTGGTGCTTTTTTACACCCGCGCTTTCTCACGTATCGGTGGTGGTAAAATTGCTGCGAATAAAGCAGTATTTATATCCAGCCATATTGTTGACACCTTGCTGCTACTGAGTGCGATTGCGCTGCTTGTGGTGGCCAGTATCAACCCCCTTGCAGTGCCATGGCTATGGCAAAAAATTATTTTAGTGGTCGCTTACATTGTTATCGGTTTTAAGTTGCTAAAAGCGCCTACACAAGGCCAAAAATGGTTATGGTTAGGGGTTAATACTCTCGTGCTTTTAGCGATTGGCTACTTGGCTGGGTCGAAATCTGGCTTCTTTAGCTAACAATTAACCACTAAAAACTGCCGAAATTGGTATATCTTCACGATCCTAGGTAAACTAGCGCTCAGTTTTTTTAGCTCGTGAGATGTACCCTATTCTATGTCTGATGTGTGGTTAGATGACCAATTCGATCTAGAGCACAGCTACAGTGTCAGTGCCATCACTCAGTGTATTCAAGCTGAAGCTCGGTGGCATGCACAAGCTAATGTTGACGATGCCTTTGCTCAACTCAAACAGTTACAACAAGCCGCCAGCGAGGTGTATGCGCGTTACAGCGATAAACACCAAGCGCTTGATGCTATCGTTGATTGTTTTTACAGTGACTGGAGCTTCAGTGGCACGCAACAAGAGATGCCAGAGTATCGCCTAAACAGTGTTTATTTTACCTTGCTATACCGCACAGGTAACAGCCTATCATTGGCGATTGTACTGCAAGCCATTTTAGAACATTGTCGCTTTAACGCCGATATTGCACTGATTGATCAAAGTGTTATGGTGCAGGTATCGTTTAGTGCACAGGAATACTACCTCATAGAACCCGCCTCTGGGCAACAGATATGGCATTTGCAGCCTGAAAACGCGGAAACTGATAATGAGACATTACCTGAGATGGTGTTCGATGAAGAGGCATATAAGCTGTATCTGGCACATCAAAAATGGGCGTTTATCGGTGCTGAGCGTTTTGGCGATGCGCTTGCCTGTGTGGAATTACTGATTGAACTACTCGGTGATGATCCCTATGAGCGGCGCGACAGAGGGTACTTGCTTAACCAAATTGACCGACCAGAACTGGCCAAGGCTGATTTACGTTTTTTTGTCGATGAATGTCCCGACGACCCAGCCATTGAGCTAGTCCGTCATCAAATTGACGAGCTGGATAACAATAACAACACACTCCATTAGGGTAAGGATTTTTTATGGCTCAACCTCATGAGGCACTGATCACCAACGATGCGGTGGTGATGGGTATGCTCGCCGTGATCCTCGGCGTTATATTTAAAACGGCACATAGCCAGCATCGTTTCTGGCAAAAGTTTTATAAGTATGTTCCCGCGCTTTTACTGTGCTATTTTTTACCGTCGTTGCTTAATACTTTTGGCATCGTTGACGGCCACAGTTCCAATGTTTACTACGTTGCTTCGCGGTTTTTGCTACCTGCATGTTTAATATTATTGACCATTAGCATAGATTTAAGAGCGATTATTAATCTCGGCCCTAAGGCGCTGATTATGTTTTTAACCGGCACCGTGGGCATTGTGATTGGCGGGCCTTTAGCTATTTTAGTGATGAGTGCCATCTATCCTGAAGCGGTTGGCGGTCATGGCCCTGATGCCGTATGGCGGGGAATGACGACAATTGCCGGCAGCTGGATTGGTGGCGGAGCTAACCAAGCATCAATGAAAGAGATGTTTGAGGTTGGCGGCGATATTTTCTCGGCAATGGTGACTGTGGATGTGATTGTTGCCAATCTATGGATGGCGGTACTGTTGCTAATGGCCGGTAATCACAAAGCCATAGATGCGAAAACGGGTGCCGACACCACTGCCATTGAGGATTTGAAAAAGCGGGTCGAAGCTTACCATGCTGAGCATGCGCGTATGCCCACACTGAATGACTACATGACCATTATCGCCATCGCGTTTGGTATTACCGGTTTTGCTCATTTTTGCGGTGATCTGTTAGCCCCGTACTTTGACCAATTTGCATGGGCTCAGGAATACAGCCTAAATAGTAAGTTTTTCTGGCTCATCGTTATTTCGACTACCATAGGCATTAGTTTGTCTTTTACTCGGGTACGCCATATTGAGGCTTTTGGAGCGTCAAAGGTGGCCTCAAGCTTCCTCTATATTTTGGTTGCATCCATCGGCTTACACATGAATATTACCGCCATTTTAGACAGCCCGTTGTATTTCGTAGTGGGTGCTATTTGGATGCTTACCCATGCCAGCTTGATGCTGATTGTCGCCAAACTGATCAAAGCGCCGTTGTTCTACATGGCGGTGGGTTCGCAAGCCAATGTCGGTGGCGCCGCATCAGCGCCGGTGGTGGCATCAGCCTTTCACCCCTCCTTGGCTCCTGTGGGCGTACTACTGGCGGTGTTAGGTTACGGTGTGGGTACTTACATGGCTTATATTTGTGGCTTGATTATGCAATCAGTCGCCCCTTAAGGAAATGACAATGACGATTGAAAAGTTAACTATCGGTGCCATTGAGTTGGCAAACAAAAACCCCTTTGTGCTGTTTGGTGGTATGAACGTACTCGAATCTCGCGATTTGGCGATGCGTATCGCAGAGCACTATGTGGAGGTCACGAATAAACTCAATATTCCTTATGTATTTAAGGCCTCTTTTGACAAAGCAAATCGGTCGTCTATTTCCTCATATCGTGGTCCGGGTATGGAAGAAGGGCTGAGGATTTTTGAAGAGATTAAGCGTACTTTTGATATTCCATTGATTACCGATGTGCATGAACCCTATCAGGCTGCCCCTGTTGCTGAGGTCGTGGATGTTATTCAGCTCCCGGCATTTTTAGCACGGCAGACGGATTTGGTAACGGCCATGGCGAAAACTGGCAACGTAGTAAACGTCAAAAAGCCACAGTTTTTAGCCCCTCATGAGATGCGCCATATCATCAATAAGTTTGCCGAAGCGGGTAACGAGCAAGTGGCTTTGTGTGAGCGAGGAACTAGTTTCGGCTATAACAACTTAGTGGTTGATATGCTCGGCATGGATGATATGAAAGCCATGGCACCGGTTATTTTTGATGCCACTCATGCGCTACAACGCCCGGGTGGACGCAGTGACAGTGCCGACGGTCGCCGTGCTCAAGCGGCTGAATTGGCGCGCAGTGGTATGGCTCTTGGCATTGCTGGACTATTCATTGAAGCTCACCCAAATCCTAACGAAGCTAAATGTGATGGCCCATGTGCACTGCCACTGGCGAAACTGGAAGGGTACCTGACACAAATGAAAGCCATTGATGATTTGGTAAAGAGCTTCCCGGCGCTTGATACCAGTGCCAGCGATTTAGGCTAATATCTTAATTTGTATCGCGCTTTTCAGAGCCAGCGTGTTGCGCTGGCTTTTTTGTTAATAAGTGTTTTTCATATACTTGAGCAAAATTGTCGAAGTATTCACTTAACCAACTACTTTGGTGTTGCCGGTACGACTCACTGGGTAAAATATGGTCGCGGATAATAGGGTTAATACGGTTGATAAAGGTCGTAGCAAAGTCATTATCAGCGCGCTTGGCACAGCCGATGGCACCAAACACGAGGCTTTCTTGGTTATTGGCTATGGGTAAAGTGACAAGCTGAGCGTCATGATGACGGTTGTAGTAAGTGGCGATAAAGGGGTAGTCGATGCCGAAGTCGATGCGTTCGTTGACTAACATATCGCCTAACACCGAGGCCTGATCGGCACCACGGTAATTAAGCGTTACCGCTTGATTATTTTGTACTCGCGATTTGATTTGCTCAATCCATGGGCTGTATTTCCGTCCGGCACCTTGTCCATAGCGCAAACCTTTATCGTTTAAGAGCGAATAAAGGCGCACGGGGCTGCCATGTTTTTCGGTTATAGAGCGCTGTTTCTGTGCTGTGGTGACGATACCCATTGGCGGATAAACGCTGGTGCGCGTAGAGAATGTCACTAAAGGATGATTGTCGCGTTTGATTAGGCAGGGCACACATACATTTTTGCCTAGTTCAAAATACCCCTTCAAGCGCATTTGCGGTAAATGAATGGAGTCATGTTTTAAATCCGGAGTCCGGGCGATAATCTCATCAACGATATCATCGCAAATGCCTGAATCAGAGCTGCTGGCGGGCATGGAAAATGGTGGCGCATTAATGCGTAACCAAGTCACATCGTAGTCATTGGCAAAAGCTGGAAAAGCAACACTTAGTAGCAAATATAGAAACTTCATAAAAGCAGATTATGACGTTTTTACTTATTAGTCTAGAGGGAGACGTTCTGTTGCTTTACCGAGCAGTGATTTTGGGCCGTGTTCTTAATCTGTCTTTTATCAAGTTTATTGTCTGCACCTAATCTAATGTTATACTTTACCCACATAAAAAAAACTAATCGTTAGTTATGGCTCGGCGACTCCCCCCTCTAAATTCTCTAAAGGCTTTTGAAGCAGCGGCAAGGCACTTAAGCTTTACCAAAGCAGCAGAAGAGCTGTATGTAACTCAAGCAGCCGTAAGCCATCAGATCAAAACCCTAGAAGAGCATTTAGGGTTGAAATTATTTTTGCGAAAAAATCGCTCCTTGCTATTAACTGAAGAGGGGCAAGGGTACTTTCTCGATATTAAAGAAATTTTTGCACAATTAGTGGATGCTACAGAAAAACTGTTAGCGCGTGGAGCCAAAGGGTCGTTAACGGTGAGCCTGACTCCAAGCTTTGCGATTCAGTGGTTGGTGCCTCGGTTAAGTTTGTTTAACGAGTTACACCCAGAGATCGATGTGCGTATTAAAGCGCAAGACCAGGACGACAATTCACTTCAAGATGATGTTGATATTGCTATCTATTATGGTCGCGGTCATTGGAGTGGCGTGGAAACTCATAAGTTGCACACCGAATACTTGGTGCCTTTGTGTAGCCCTATGCTATTGAACGGCCCTAAGCCGCTGAACGAGCCACAAGATTTGCAGTACCACACACTGTTGCACGATACCACGCGCCGACCATGGAAGTTATGGATGAAAACCGCTGGAGTACGCAATGTGCAAGTTAACCAAGGGCCGATATTCTCGCACTCGTCGATGGCGATGCAGGCTGCTGCCCACGGTCAAGGTGTGGCGCTTGGCAACTTGGTGCTGGCGAAACCAGAAATTGATGCGGGGCGATTAATTGTGCCGTTTAATCATACTTTAGAAAGTAAAAACGCTTACTACCTAGTCTTTCGCGAGTCGCAATCGGAGCTCGGTAAAATCGTCTCATTTAAAGAGTGGATGCTAGGGTTAGTGGAAAAAGAACAGGAGCAGCTTTAATGCAGTGGATTGAAGCGCAATCACCGATTGCTCAGTTTATTTTTGCCCACGGTGCAGGGGCAGGCAGTGACAGTGACTTTATGCAGCAAATGGCAGCGAACATGGCCGCTTTGGGTGTGAGCGTGGGGTTATTCGATTTTCCATACATGCAGCGTGCTAAGCAAGAGAACAAACGTCGACCACCGGAAAAAGCCGATAAGCTGTTAGCCAGCTTTAACGAACACCTTGAGCAGCGTCGCGCAGGTTTGCCGCTGTTTATTGGCGGCAAATCCATGGGCGGGCGCATGGCTAGTATGTTGGTTGCTGAGCACCCAAGTGATGTCCAAGGCGTGATTGCCTTCGGGTATCCGTTCCACCCGCCAGGAAAAAAAGACAAACTGCGCGTCGCTCATTTCGCCGATATCAAAGTACCTTTTTGTGTGCTGCAAGGAGAGCGCGACACTTTTGGCAAGCAATCAGAGTTGCTCGAGCTTGTCGATACACGTCCCGCTCAGCTCCATTGGTTAGAAGATGGCGATCATTCTTTGGTGCCGCGCAAAAAAAGTGGCTTTACCCAACAACAGCAATGGCAAAAGGCAGCGGAGCTCGCCGTGAGCTTTATCAAGGAGCATTTATGAGTCAGTTATTTCTTATTAGTGGAGCGCTTTTCGCGGGGCTCAGTGTTATACTTGGCGCCTTTGCTGCCCATGGCTTGAAAAGTCGCTTATCGGAGTACGCGATTGGCGTTTTCCAAACCGGTGTTGAATACCAAATGTATCATGCCCTAGGGTTGATTTTGCTCGGCATATTGGCCAAGTTTGGTGTCAACCTTACCATTAGCGGCTACTTTATGATCGCCGGCATTGTGCTCTTTAGTGGCAGCTTGTATGCCTTAGCCCTAACAAGTATCAAGTGGTTTGGGCCGATTACTCCGATCGGGGGTCTGTGCTTTATTATCGCTTGGGCCGCCATGATCATTAAACTGTTACAAATGAAATAAGTCACCACCATGTCCTGTATTGTTATTTATTGTCGCGCTGGTTTCGAAAATGATGCCGCCGCAGAAATCACCCACCATGCCAGTCAACATGGCGTCGGCGGCTATGTAAAAGCCAAGCCAAACTCGGCATTGGTGGTGTATCACTGCTACAGCCATGATGAAGCGGAATACCTGCTTAAGAAAATTCCATTTAAAGATATGGTGTTTGCTCGGCAATGGTTTGTCGGCAAGCAAATAGCGCGTATGCCTATCGATGACCGTGTTACCAGCTTATGTGAAGCGGCCAAGGAGTTTCCATTATGTGGCGAACTGCGCGTGGAAACCTGTGACACCAACGACGGCAAAGAGCTCTCTAAGTTTTGTAAAAAAATTAGCACGCCACTGGCGAAAGGGTTAGAGAAACAAGAAACCTTACTGCGCCAGCAAGTGAAAAACCGACCGATATTACACGTGTTATTTATCGCCAGTGACACAGCTTATGTGGGCTATTCGTTTAGTTTTAATAATTCAGCACTGTATATGGGGATCCCCCGTTTACGTTATCCGAAAGATGCACCGAGCCGTTCAACGTTGAAACTAGACGAGGCCTTTATGGTGTTCGTCCCAGAAGACGAACAAGAAGACAGGGTGCGCTCCGGAATGAAAGCGGTCGATTTAGGCGCCTGTCCTGGCGGCTGGACATATCAATTAGTGCACCGAGGAATGTTTGTGCAAGCTATTGATAATGGCCCTATGGACCAAGCGTTAATGGAAAGCGGACAAGTGAAGCATTACCGCGAGGATGGCTTTAAGTTCCGCCCAGAGCGTCGCAACATCGATTGGTTAGTATGTGACATGGTAGAAAAACCCAGCCGTGTTACCGAGCTTATGATTGATTGGGCGGTGAATGGCTTCGCCAAAGAGCTCATCTTTAACTTGAAACTGCCAATGAAGAAACGCTTTGACTGTGTATATGAAAATATGCAGCGCATTGAACAAGAGTTGCGCGAGTATGGAGTGAAGTTTAACTTACAGGCTAAGCACTTATACCATGACCGCGAAGAGGTGACGGTGCATGTACAGGTGCTGCGCGTACCGCAAAACGTCTATAGCTAGTCAACAAAAGCCGGGCAATAACCCGGCTTTAATCTTTATCTCTCGGTTGGTTGTGCCTGTCGCTTCAATACCCATGCCAGCACCATACTAGCGGCAATAATACCGAGTAAATCGGCGCTTAAATCGACTAAATCAAATGTACGCGTGGCAATAAACGCTTGGCTTATCTCTTCAATCAGCGCAAATGCAAACACCAAAAGAGCGCCCCAATACACCTTCACTTTACCGTAAAGCGGCATTGCTCTCGCGCCGAGCGCAAGCGTAGCTAACAGTGTAAAAGTCGCAAAAAGCACAAAGTGGCCAAGTTTGTCGCCGTAAGGTATCGCTGCGACCCATTGGAAGAAAAGGCTGTTTTGGCCGCTATTGGCCAAATAAATAATCCAGCCCAAGAATGCGGCAAAGGCTATTGCCGCAACAACAAATACAGCAGTGAAGTTCGGCTTTATCACAAGTTACGATACTGGCTGCGATAATTTTCTACCCATAATTTCGTGGCACCACAGACCGCCACAGGCATGATGATCATATTTAAAATAGGCACCGCAGCACATATCATCACTCCGGCACCAAAGCCGTAAGACAAGCCTTGGTGGGCTTTAAGGTCGCGTTTCATATCCTTGAAGCTGACCTTGTGATTATCAAACGCATAGTCTTTATATTGCACCGCAAACATCCAACAGGTGAACAGGGCCCAAATGATCTGTCCGATCACCGGTAAAAACCACATGAGGATGAAAAAGCCAAGGGCGCGAGGTAAGTAGTAGCATAGCTTAGTCCACTCTCGCCCAAGCATACGTGGCACATCGCGCATGGTATCGAGCAAGCCATCATCGTTAATGCGTTGCCCGGTTAAGTGCATCTCCACTTTTTCCGAGAGAATGCCGTTGAACGGTGCGGCAATAAAGTTAGTGATCACCGTGAACACCATAGAGTAGCTAAATAGCAGCACCAATATAGCCAATGGCCATAAAATAAATTCCAGCCAAGTCAGCCATTCCGGCAACTGTGCATTGAGCCAGGCAAACGCATCGGTGAGCCAGCCATAGATAAAGAATAAAGACGTGCCGAAAATCACTAAGTTGATCAACAGCGGGATAAGAACGAAGCGCTTTAGGCCTTTTTGGGTGATCAGCGTAAAGCCACTAAAAAAGTATTCAAAACCACGACCTAACTGCATGGCATACCTCTACTATTTGGATCTCGATGGTTCCGCAGTATAACTAAGGCGTAAACAATTAACAGACTCTATTCATGCTTTGTTGCAAAAAGGCCCAACTTGAGTTGGGCCATAGCCATTATTTATTTTCTTCTAGTTGCTGGGTGTCTTGGCGTTCACGAAAGCCGCCCGCTTTATCATCGCTCAGCTTAGGCGTGCCATCTTCGGCGCGCGAGGCTTGGTTCACCTTGAGTATATTTTCTGCGTGCTGGAGGTCGGCTGTATTGGAAAAACCAGCGATGGTCTCACGGCCTTTTAAGAAGCCATCTATTTCATCAACGATGGTATTGAGCTCTTGCTCGTTTTTCTCCATGGTCATCACATAGCGCGGCATTTCCACATTGTCGCTGCCACTACTGGCAAAGGTGCTAGTGTGGATGCGCGAGCTAACAATCCACGGCGTGATTGATGATTTAACAATGACATTTTCACTGCGAGTGGAATCGTGAATGGACATACCGGTGGAGATCTTAGACTCGGTAAAGGTGCCTTCCGTTTTCATATACAGCAGCAGCGAACTAAAGCGCAACTCGGCCCAAAATACATGGCTAAAGTTCTCCAGCATACGTCCGATGGTGCTGAATATTTGCCAGAAGAAAAAGCCACTGAGTAACGTTACGACCAATGCTGATAACTGCCCAAGCCACTGCTGCATTGCAGCACCGTCGCCTCGTTCGGCACTGCGCACAAAGCTGTCTACGTTGTCCCATGACTGGGCTAGAAAGTCGTACAAGCCCTGAACTTTTGCGGCCAAAGCAAACAACAAGCAGGCGCCGATGACCACGCAAAGTTGCGCCGCGATGGTGCTAAATAAGCGCGTCGCTTTGAACCCTTGCGGCGCTGGAGTTGGCGTGAACTCAGGCTGAGTTTCGATTAACAGCTCACCACGAAAATCGCCTTTGCCCTGCGACTGCTCATTCAACGTGGGATCAAAGTCAATGTAGGTGCGGTTGGGGATCTCTCGATAGCGTCGATTGGCCAGCACGATATTTTCAATGTTGATAAAAATTTCATTAGGGTGCACCGACTCTTGTAAGTTGGCGCGATATTCGCTCACTTCCGTTTGCGCGTTGCTTTGCTGCGCTCTCGTCGTCAACAAGTAAAACAGCGCGACACTGGCTATGGCACCCAGTGCCAATAAGGTGATAAGGCTAGGCCAGGCAGAAAAGCTAACGACTTGCTCGGTCACACTTTGCCATTGCTGCAATTCATGGGCTGAAGGAGCAAATACATTGTGATAAATAAGACCGATGACCACCGGGAAAATCACCGAAAAAGCGATGACTTTTGCCAATGATGCAGCCCCCACATCTTTGAGCTGTTTAACGCGTTTAAGACTGACAGCCTTGGCTGCACTGCGCCAACATAGCAGTAGGTAGACTAAAATAAGCGCTGAAAAAATAGGAATAATAATATGGCCCGCTTTACCGGCAAGCCCAGAAGAAGACACAAAATACGTCAATGCGAAGGCAATAAGCGCGAGTACTGTCTGCAACAACACCGCGACAATTTCTTGTGCGACATTACGCATTGGATAAGGTAAAAACACCAGCTTTGGCATAATCGAATGCACCAAGCGGCCAACCCAACCTTTGGGTTCGCTAAACGTGGTGTTTTTGCGGCCCATCAGCATCGACTCTAGGGTTTTTGCGCTGTAGGCTAACGATCCCTTTCGGCGCTCCAACTCTGCATTTTCTTGCTCGCTTTTAGTGAGGTTTAGCGCCAAGGAGCTAGGCACAGAACGACCAACAAAAAACTTAAACAACTGGAACAAGCCGCTGCCACAGCGCTGTAACCCCATAATCAACAGCACAAGGCCAAAGCCGGCGTAGATCCAAGCCGCGACCAAGTTGTGCTCGGTGAGAGTGGTTACTTTAAAAAGGCTATATAGGCCTAATAGGGCGATACATAGGCCGCCGATGGAGCGAATTAACCCCTCCGCTTTAAAGGGGTTGGTTATGCCTAAGCCTTTTGAACCAAAATCATACGCCATAAGGGTTCCTTTTATTCTTGGGCTTGTTGAGCCCGTTCAATACGTTCAGAAATAGCAGGGTGAGAAGATAAGTACTCCCACTGCGAATCTTGCTGAGGGTCCAACTCATGAGCCTGTGCGAGCGCTTCCATGGCCTCAGCAAAGGCTTTCGATGAATAGCCTAAGCGTTTAAGTTCGCGTAATGCGTAATCATCGGCTTGGCGCTCCATATCGCGGGAAAATTGCTGTTGTAGCAACGTCGAGCCGGTGCCCATGATAATCTCAGCAAACCCTTGCAAGTCGCCAAATAAGAGCGCCAACGATACCGAGGCACCCGCTGATTGCGCCGCTAAGGTGAGACCGTGCTGATACTCGACATGACCAATTTCATGCAACAGCACCGCCAGCAATGCGGTGTCCTTCTCTTTTAATGCGTCGGCCAACTCATCAGTTAACACGACTTGCCCATCGGGCAGAGCAAAGGCATTGGCTCCGATTTTCGGGGCGCTAAAAAAGTGCAATTGTAAATGCGAAGGTGGATTCTCTATTTTCTTTATATGATTATGCCACAGAGTGCGAATATGCTGTTTACGCGCGTCACTCAGTTCGCTGGGTTCAAGGTAAAGGTATTTAACCGCTTCGAAACTTTGTTCAGAGGCAGCATGGACAATGGGTTCAGGCAGGGCGCGAGCCACCGTTGCAGCGGTGCTGGGAATAATTTTGAAAAATAAGGCCCAGCACAGTAAGGCAGCGGCCAAAACACAGGCGCAAAGGGCCAACTTATGGCGCTCAATAGCTTCCAATGCTTTGTCCCAGCGCGACTCACTCGGCCAGCGATGCTGAGCGTCGTGAGGCACAAAGCGACTGCCATCGGCAAAGGTCAATTCCACCGGTAGGCCTGTTATTTGTTGCCCTTGCTGATAATCATCAAACTGCGCGATGAGCTCATCATCACTGAGCAGTTGCACACCAGCATCACAAAGCCAAAGCGTGGCGTGCACACTTTGGCTTTGCTTATGCAAGTAATAAACGCCCGTTACTTGCATGGCTTATCCTAATGAAAGGTCAACATCAAAGAAATCAGCTGCTTCTTCAGCAAATGATGAGTTTTGCTCACCTTGCGCGTCAGTCAGTGTTTGCGGATCGCATAAGAAGGTGATCTCAGTGGCTCGGCATAGCATTTTTGCAGTGCGTACTTTTGCCCACGGGATGGCTAAACCGAGAGTACATAACACGGCAAGGGCATTGGTGAGAGTCAGTAAGGTGTAATCCACTATGCGTAAGTCGGATTTAAAACTGGCGATACCTTCGATCTCACTGCTATTGAGCAAGTGGTTACGAACATGAGTTTGATACACACCCATGTAAACGGCAAAAATAGCGGTATAGCCAACAACGAATAAGATGATTAATGCCACTGCGCTAATGGCGGTGAGCGATTGTTCAAACCCTTCAGGGTCCAGCATCATGGTTTGTAAACTCAAACCAAATACGCCAGCGATCGTCATGACTATTACACCGACAATGGCACAGGCAACATAGGCCAAAATCACAGCCAAGTAATACTCACCGCCTTTGGTGTTCACAGTGATGGGTTTATCGGCATAGCTAATTTCGCTATGTAGGTATTTATCAATGCGCTTGAGTACGTAAGGCAGCAACAAATAAAGCGTGAATACACTTACGATAGGCAACACGATAAAATTCAAAAATGCATCGCCATAGTTACCTTTAAACGCAAAGCGTACATTGCGATAGCGACTCATGCGCATATTAAAACGCATGCCCTGATTGACCATCCACGGCATTAAAAATAGCAATCCGAACACCGCTAAAACACCGAGAATAGGCACAAATTGAGTACAAAACATATAAATAACAAATAAAATAAAGGCGAGAATGCGGCCTTTTAAAATTTGTATAGGCGATGCAAGGTAATCAAAACGGTGACCATCAAGCTGGGTGTGACCATAAAAATAGCGATAAGTGCGCACTTTGGCCCAAGCGGAGTATATGCCTAGCGTCAACAACGTGAGCACGATGTTAACGATCCAAATTGAGAAAAACTCTTTCCCGGAGCCGGAAAATTCTACGCGGCGAGAGTAGGCTTCAAACTCTTGCGAGCGCGCGGATGGGGTGGGGGTAGTATCTAAGTCCATTTAAACGTCCATAAGTCCTAAGTAAATTTAAGAGCGTTAATTTAGCGTTAAGCTTAAAATATTGCAACCTGTGCAATGCAACCTTTGATCAGGGCTCCGCTTTATGCTCGCGCATGTGTATAATCGCGACTATTGTCTAGGGGAATGACGAAGGCACTGTATGCTGTCCAAAAACCAACAAAAATATTTGCGCCAGTTAGGGCAAAAGAAATATCGCCGTCAACATCATATGTTTTTAGTACAAGGGGCGAAAAACGTCCTTGAGCTATTGCAAAGCGACTATGATATTGACAGTGTCTTTGCCAGCGAAAGTTTTTTAGCGCAGCATCACCAACTGCTGGGCTCTCGTCTCGATGCCCGCCATATTCACCAAAGCGATGAGGGGAGTCTCTCGAAAGTCAGTACGCTGGTGACCAATAACGAGGTTATTGCTGTTGCACCTATGCGCGATGTCACTATTCAGGAAACACCTTGGCAATTGGCCCTTGATGGTGTTAGCGACCCTGGCAACTTAGGCACCCTGATCCGTTTAGCGGATTGGTATGGCTTTTCGCAGATTTTACTTTCACCGAATTGTGCCGATCCATACAACCCCAAGGTGATCAGTGCCACTATGGGTTCATTCACGCGTGTGTCGTGCGCCACAGTTGATTTACCTGAGTACCTGCAACAGCTTGATAAACCTGTTTACGGTGCATTTCTAGGAGGCACTAACGTGCACCATGTCGAATTTGCTCAGCAAGGAGTGCTCGTTATGGGCAGTGAGTCTCATGGTATTAGTGAGGCGGTGGGTCAAGCTATCTCAGAGCGAATTACCATTAACGGGTACGGCGGGGCAGAGTCGCTGAATGTGGCTATTGCCAGTGGCATAATTTTAGATAATATAAAGCGTTGTAGCGGTTAGGCCGCAGCCACCAAACATAAAATCATAATAACTGGGGCATCAATGCGCTTAAGCAGCATTAAGCTGGCGGGGTTTAAGTCCTTCGTCGAGGCAACAAAAATACCTTTTCCCGACGCCATGACCTGTGTCGTCGGCCCTAACGGCTGTGGCAAATCGAATGTGATTGATGCCGTGCGTTGGGTGTTAGGAGAAAGCTCGGCAAAGAATTTACGTGGCGACGCGATGAGCGACGTTATTTTTAATGGTGCAGCCACCCGAAAGCCGGTCTCCCAAGCCGCCGTTGAACTCATTTTTGATAACACCCAAGGGCGTTTGCCCGGCACTATGGCATCACGTAACCAAGTAGCCATTAAGCGTGTTGTTACCCGCGATGGTCAATCCCTGTATTACCTCAACGGCAGTAAATGTCGCAAGCGAGATATTACCGATATTTTCCTTGGCACTGGCTTGGGCCCGCGCAGTTACGCCATTATCGAGCAAGGGATGATTTCCCGGCTTATCGAAAGTAAACCTCATGAGCTGCGGGTGTTTATCGAAGAAGCCGCTGGTGTGTCGAAATACAAAGAGCGCCGCAGAGAGACACAGACTCGCATTCGCAGCACCCGCGAAAACCTTGAGCGCTTGCTCGATGTGCGTAGTGAACTGCAAGCTCAACTCGATAAACTTGATACTCAGGCGCAGCAAGCCCAACAATACCGTGAACTCAAAGCCCGGCAACGACAGCTAAAAAGTGAACTGGCGGTGTTGAAATGGCAAAAACTGCATGCCCAGCAACTGGAAAAATCGCAACAACTCGCGCAGTTAAAAGAGCAGCTCACCTTTATTAAAGAAGCACACAGTGGTGAGCAAGATGTACTCAGCGCCTATCAACAGCAAGTTGATGATACCCAGCACGCTTTAGCCGCTGCACAGCAACAGCAGTTCCAAACTGATAATCAGTTGGC
The DNA here is from genome assembly GCF_022347865.1 of Pseudoalteromonas sp. CNAT2-18.1. NCBI lineage: Bacteria > Pseudomonadati > Pseudomonadota > Gammaproteobacteria > Alteromonadales > Pseudoalteromonadaceae > Pseudoalteromonas > Pseudoalteromonas sp. CNAT2-18.1. The sequence continues at coordinate 381,778 of NZ_JAKRFR010000004.1, forward strand.
GCGAGTCGAGCAGCAACATATTCATAGCAAACAGCAGCTGCAGCAGTTGCATGCAACATTGCAGCAAAGTGATGAAAAGCACCAAGCGCTGGTGGTTGATAAGCGCCAGCAAAAAGACGCGGTGGCGCAAAAGCAGCGAGAGTTAGCGCAGGTGCGTGAACAGTTGGAATTATTGCAAGCACAAGCAGAGCAGTTAACTGAGCAGCACCTTGTCGCGCAAGAACAATTTGAGCAACTGCAAAACCAGCAACATCAACAGCGTGAGCAGCTGTACCAAAACCAGCGGCAAGTCCAACAAAGCCAGCATGAGTTGCACGCACTGAGCGCGGAGCAACGAAGTAACACTGAGCAACTGCAAGAGGTGCAAGAGCAACTCAAGGCGCACCACGAGCAACCTATTAATCAACAGCTGCAAGATAGTGAAGCTGAGGTCAAAACCTTGACCACCCAGTTAGCCAGTGCCAAAAGTGAGCAGCAGCGTGTCGAAAAGCAATTAACTGCGGCGCAACAGGCCTATCAACAGGGCAAAAACGAATATCAACAACACCAAGATCAAGCGCGTCAACTGAGTGCCAAACAACAAGCGATGGCGGAGTTGCTCGCACAGCACCAAGAGCAGCAAAGTCTATTGTTTCAGCTCGAGGTGCAAAGCGGTTATGAAGCGATAATTGAGGCGGCACTGATGCAGTTACAGCATTTGCAGTTAACTGAGCAGCGCCAGGGGAGTTGGCTACAGCCCACCGAGCACCAGGTTAAAGCCGAGGCTGTCAGTGCGTTTATCCAGCAAGGCGAGTACCCGGACCTGCTTGACCGTATCGCCTATGTCGAAAATGGTGATATTACGCTGTTGGCAGATGACTATTGGTTTGCGGTGGTTGACAGTCAAGGTACTTTGCACGGTCGTCATTGGGCGCTCGAAAACGAGCAAGCACAACAAGGCATCTTAGCTAAGCGTCAGCAACTGGCGCAACTTGATAGCCTGCTTGAGAGTGCACAGCGACAGCAACAACAAAGTGAGCAATATCTACAACAGCTGCATGAGGAGCGAGGGCAGTATACGCAGCAACTGGACAATAGTAAGAAGCAAGTGCATGAGCTTTCACGTAGCCATGCCAGCATGCAAACCCGGTTGGAATTATTGCGCGAGCAACAACAACAATGGCAACAGCAACAACAACGCCTCAGTGAAAAACAACAAGCGTTGATGACCCGAGACCGTGAGCTTCAAGATAAGTATGCACTTACTGATGAGCAGTTCCAGCAGGCACAGGAACTGTTGGAACAAGCGCAGCAGCACAATGAGCAATTGCAGGGTCAGTACGAGCAGGGTCAACAGCACCTGCGCCAATGCGAGCAGCAGTTGCGGGAGCATCAAGCTCGAGTCGCAGATATGCGTCTTAGCGCAGAGCGTCAGCAAAGTGAGTTGTCCCTCAGTGAGAATAAGCTGGCACACATCGACAATGAGTTAAGCCGCTTGGCGTTAACAGTGGAGCAGGCTCAGGCGCAGCAGCAAGCGCTGGAGCAGCCGCTTGAGCAAATGGCCGAGCAAATTGAAACCTTGTTGCAGGAAAAAGAGCGCCTGAGCGAGCAGCAGGTTGATTTGCGCCATCAGCTTGATTCAGTACAGCAAAACTATGAGCAAAATAAGTCACGCTTAGCCCAAGGTGAGCAGCAGCGTGAGCAGTTGCAAGAGCAGATTCAGCAGGCGCTATTGGCGGAGCAAACCCTGACACTGAAAGCGCAGCAGGCGCTAGCACCATTAGAAGAGCTCAAAGTCACGCTCAAAGAGGTGCTCGAAAGCCTTGATGACGATGCCGCAGTGGGTCGCTGGCAAGCGCAGCTTGCGCAAATTGATAAGCAGTTAGACACGCTTGGCGCTGTTAACTTGGCGGCGATTGATGAGTTTGCCAGTGCCAAGCAGCGCAAAGCTTACCTTGATGAGCAGCTACAAGATTTAACCGATGCCTTGGAGATTTTAGAGTCGGCGATTGCTAAAATTGACCGCCAGACCAAAGCGCAATTTAAAAGTACCTTTGATCAGATCAATGATGATCTCAAAGAGTTGTTCCCTAAGGTCTTTGGCGGCGGCTCAGCCTATTTGGAATTAACCAGCGATGATTTGCTGGAAAGCGGGGTCGCTATCATGGCTCGTCCGCCAGGCAAGAAAAATTCAACGATCCATTTGCTAAGTGGTGGAGAAAAAGCGCTGACCGCATTATCATTGGTGTTTTCAATATTCAGGCTCAATCCAGCCCCGTTTTGTATGCTTGATGAGGTGGATGCACCTCTGGATGATGCCAATGTCGGTCGTTTTTGTCGTTTGGTCGAGGAAATGTCGCAAACAGTGCAGTTTATTTATATAAGTCATAACAAAATAGCCATGGAGATGGCAGGGCGTTTAACCGGCGTGACCATGGCTGAGCCTGGTGTGTCGCGTATGGTTGCGGTGGATATTGAGCAAGCAATGGAAATGGCTCAAGCCAGTTAAGTTAAACAAACACAGAATAAAGGTGAGGGGATGGCCGAAAATCTCAGATGGGTATTAATTTTAATCAGTGCAGTGGTCATTGGTGGTTTGCTAGTTCATGGCTTGTGGTCAGTACGCAAACGCTCTCAAGCAGTCGAGAACAAACCTGCTAAAGCTAAACCACAGCCAAAGGCAGAGCCCCATGAACCGCACAACACGCAAGACACGGTGAGTCGTTCTGAACCTGAGCCAACATCAGTGCAGCATGACGAGCCCAGCTTTGGTGCTATCGACGATGAACCAAGCATTGGCGAAATTAACATTGATGACGAGCCCGCAGCGGCGCATGAAGAAACTGAAGCGAACAGTGACAGCGAGCAGCCAGCAGAAGATTTTGTGATCATTCACGTGCATATGCCTGAAGGGCTGCAAATGCAAGGAGCTAAGTTATTACCCTTAGTGCTGACCTTAGGGTTTAAGTATTCCGACGATGGCTTTTTCCACCGTCACGAGCAAGCCAGCGGTCAGGGCCCAGTGTTGTTCCGTATGGTTAACATGTACAACCCAGGCACTTTTGACGTTGACAATATGGAGCAGTTCAGCACTGCAGGCGTGAGCTTATTTATGACTTTGCCTAACGATGGCGAAGCCATGGCCACCTTTAATATGTTGCACAGCGCGGCGAAGAAAGTGGCAGATGAGTTTGGCGCTGAGTTGTTAGATCATAACCGCCAGCCACTGAGCGTCAGCACCGTGCGTGAATATGTCGAAAAAGTACGTGAATACGCTTAATACCACATTCTGTAAGTAGTAGCAGCCACCCACTTGATGCGGTGGCTTTTTTATGAGGAACTTATGAGTAGCACGCCAGAGCAACGCATTGCACAATTGCGCCTTGAGATAGAAGAGCACAATTACAACTACTACGTATTGGATAACCCCAGCATTCCTGATGCCGAATATGATCGTTTGCTGCGCGAGTTACAGGCGCTCGAAAACGAACACCCACATTTGCTTAGCCCTGATTCTCCCAGCCAAAAGGTCGGCGGCACAGCACTGAGCAAGTTTGCTCAAGTCACCCACCAAGTACCGATGTTATCCTTGGATAATGCCTTTGATGAGAGCGAATTCAACGCCTTTAATAAGCGTATTCAAGACCGCTTGGCAGACACGCAAGCACTGACGTTTTGCTGCGAGCCCAAGCTAGACGGTTTAGCGGTGTCGATTTTGTACCGCGATGGCGTATTAGTGCAAGCGGCAACGCGCGGCGACGGCCAAGTTGGTGAAAATATTACCGAGAACGTTAAAACCATTCGTAATATTCCCCTAAAGCTGCGGGGTGATTACCCACAAGAGTTAGAAGTGCGCGGCGAAGTGTTTATGGATTTAGCGGGTTTTGCGCGCCTTAACGAAGAGGCGACAAAAAACGAGGGCAAAGTGTTTGCCAATCCACGCAATGCCGCAGCGGGAAGCCTGCGTCAGTTAGACTCTAAAATTACCGCTAAGCGGCCATTGATGTTTTATGCCTACTCGATGGGGCAAATTTCCGGGGCCGATTTGGCCGACGGCCACTATGAGCAGCTGCACCAATTAAAAGACTGGGGATTGCCGCTGTGCCCGGAGACCAAGCTTGTCAACGGCACAGAGCAAGCGATTGCTTACTATCAAGACATTTTAACCCGCCGAGGCGAGCTTAAATATGAAATTGATGGGGTGGTAATTAAAGTGAATAGTAAGGCTCATCAGCAACGTTTAGGCTTTGTCGCCCGAGCGCCGCGCTGGGCTATTGCCTATAAATTTCCGGCGCAAGAAGAGATCACCCAGTTACTGGATGTGGAATTCCAAGTGGGTCGTACTGGGGCAATTACCCCCGTAGCCCGCTTGCACCCGGTGTACGTAGGGGGGGTGACAGTATCCAACGCCACACTGCACAATGGTGATGAAATAGCCCGCTTAGGGGTAAAAGTTGGTGATACCGTGGTGGTGCGCCGAGCTGGTGATGTGATCCCTCAAATAACTCAAGTGGTGCTTGAGCGCCGCCCCGCAGATGCCAAGGAGATTGTCTTTCCGCAGCAGTGCCCAGTCTGTGATTCCCACGTTGAGCGTATAGAGGGCGAGGCTGTGGCGCGTTGCAGCGGTGGTTTGGTATGTGCTGCACAGCGTAAAGAGGCCATTAAACACTTTGCCTCACGCAAAGCCATGGATATCGATGGCCTCGGCGATAAAATTGTTGAGCAACTGGTGGAGCGCGAATTAATCCACACGCCAGCAGAGCTTTTTCAACTGCGTCAGGGTCATTTTGAGGGCCTTGAGCGTATGGGGCCCAAATCTGCAGCCAACCTAGTCAGTGCCCTTGAAGCGGCGAAAGAAACTACCTTGGCTAAGTTTATTTACGCGCTGGGGATCCGTGAAGTGGGAGAGGCCACCGCACAAAACTTGGCCATGCACTATCGCAGCCTCGACGCGCTAATGCAGGCCGATGTCGAAAGCTTACAAGAGGTCAGCGATGTCGGTGAAGTGGTGGCTAAACACATAGTGAGTTTCTTTAGTGAGACGCTAAACCAGCAAGTGGTTGAGGAATTACTAAAGCAGGGGCTGCACTGGCCGGCCATTGAAGTGAAAGCCGATAACGAGCAACCACTCAATGGTCTAACCTATGTGATCACCGGTACCTTAAGCCAGCTAAGTCGCAATGACGCCAAAGCGAGATTACAAGCATTAGGGGCGAAGGTTGCGGGCAGCGTATCGGCTAAAACTCATGCCTTAGTGGCTGGGGAAAAAGCGGGCTCGAAGCTAACCAAAGCGCAAGAATTGGGAGTGGATGTGCTCTCAGAAGAGGCGCTGCTCGAATTGCTAAGCGAGCATGGCGGTTAATATGAGTGACTTCATTAACTGGCTGAAATCAGGCCTTTATCAACTGGGACAATGGCTATCGCCTTACCTTGGTGATATTGCCTTGGTGTTTGTGGTGTGCATCATCGGCCTGTATGCCGCTGATGTGATCAAGGCGGTGAAAAAAGTAGTTGCTGCGAAGCACTTTATGCTGCGCACCTTAGTGTTTGTGCTGGTGAGTGCATTCGGCTTGGGAGCGCTTACGCTGTGGGTAAGTCCTCTGATCGCTAAATTATTGATGCTCTTTGGCAGCACTTATCTGCCACTGACTGTACTGGCGGCGTTTATATTGGTGGGTGTGTTAGCCGATAGGAAGTCGCAGCTGTGAATCGCTATGGCCCCGAGTATTGGGATAAACACGGTGCTTATCGCACCCCTATAGGCTTTACTTTGTCCCTACTGGTGCTGCTTCGGGCTTATCTAATTTGGGCGTTTGCAGCGATTTCGCGACGCCCTGAGCTTGATTTAGTCGCCTTGGTATACCAACAAAAACGTGACTTCTTTATTGCCTTAGGGATTGGTGCCATTGCCTTAGTCCCTGCGGTGCTTTACTCATTGCGCCGACCCAGCTCGAGCCAGAAACTCAAACCTTTATGGCGGTTTATGCGTTGGCCGTTATTAGTGTGCGCGATATTGGATTTTACTTGGATCATGCTCCAAGCCGCTCAGCAGTATTATCAGTTCTCTCTCCATTTAGCCCTACAGGGAGTCATGGTTGCGTGGGTCATACTGTATTTATTGCGTAGTCGCTACCTCAAAGTCTTTTTCGCTGACTGGCCGGATGAACTGGAAAGCAAAAAAGACGGTGCAGATAAGCGCTAACCAGATGAAGGTCGTCAACGCCGCCCGAGCTGTGGATGTAATGCTTGCTAAATACACCTTATTGGCTCTACCCGTGGTGGCGTTAATTATGATTTTGACGTTATCTTGGCCTTGGTTAACACTGATCATCGGGGGTGGCTACTTGGTGGCGCTAAGCTCATGCCTTTATCGTCTCACGGCGCTGTTCAGGACGCGCAACCCCATTAGCAATTTTATTCATCGTCAGCAGGGTCAACTCAGAGTGTGCTCACTCGCAGGGGTTTATGATCTCCATGGCCCGTGGCAGAGTATTCCCTTACATAATATCAGACACATTAGGGTGTACGACCATCGTATGTGCATTGTCACTAGCAATAGCGAGTGTGAGCTGAGTTTAGTCGCTACGCGTGACGCGCTATTGGCATACATGCGCGCTATTATGGCCGATACACAGGTCGATATTACATAGCTCATGTGGCTAAGCAGTGGCCCTAAAAGCAGCCTCGCTGTGGCGTTAGCTTTGCTGTTATATCATCTTAAGGCATTATCAAATTTAAGGAGTGTTTATGCTTAATTGGCAAGACATCATGCGTATGAGTGAAAAAGGCAATCCCGAGCCTCCTTATCGTGTGGAAAAAAGCGATGAACAGTGGCGGCAGCAACTCAGTGACGAAGCGTTTTATGTGACTCGCCAAAAAGGCACTGAACGTCCATATAGTAGCGATTCATGCACGCTTTTTGAGCCAGGGCGTTACCTTTGTGTGTGCTGCGATAACGTTTTATTCGCCGGTGATGAGAAATTCGACAGCGGCAGCGGTTGGCCTTCTTTTACGCAACCGGCACAAGCCAATGCTATCGCCTACATCAGTGATAGTAGCCATGGGATGCAGCGGATTGAAGCGGTGTGCAACGTGTGTGATGCGCATTTGGGGCATGTGTTCCCTGATGGCCCGCCACCGTCTCACCTGCGCTACTGTATTAACGCAGTGGCTATTTATAAAGGCAAGGATTAAAGAATTACGGGGCGAGAGAGCTCGCCCCATGCAAAGGTTATTGTTGACTGGCTATCCAAGCATCAATGTCTTGCTCAACAATCGCCATGGGGCGAGCCCCGGGAGTGAGAACAACATCGTGGAACGCTTTTATGTCGAACTTGTCGCCTAGTGCTGTACGCGCTTTATCACGCAGCTCGACCAGTTTGATCATACCTAGTTTGTAACCTAAGGCCTGACCTGGCCACGCAATATAGCGGTCAATGGCAGAGACCACATCACTCATAGCGGTGCCTGTGGCCTCGGCAAAATAATCAATGGCCTGCTGGCGAGTCCATTTTTTATAGTGCAGGCCGGTGTCTACCACCAAGCGTGCAGCGCGGTACACTTCAGCCTGTAATCGTCCTAAGTCACCAAACGGGTCGTCCTGATACATCCCCATCTCATAAGCGACGAGCTCGGAGTAAAGCGCCCAGCCCTCGACATAGGCATTAAAGGAGGCATTTTGGCGCATCAGGCCAATATCTTGTTGCAACATATTCAATGCGATTTGGAAATGGTGTCCCGGTACAGCCTCATGGTATGTGAGTGTTTTCATGCCGAAGCTGGGAACTGCTTTCATATCCTTGAGGTTAATAAAGAATACACCAGGGCGTGAACCGTCCAGCGATGGGCCGTTATAATAGCCGCCGGCGGAGCCTGCCTCAACAGCGACAGGAATACGACGCACCTCTACTTTTTGTGGTGGTAAGGTGGAGAAATACTGCGGCGCTTTGGCGACGATTTTGCTTATCTCACCGCGTAAAAAGGTGAGTAGCTCGGCTCGCCCTGCATCGCTATCTTCATATAAAAAGCGAGGTTCGTTATTGAGTTGCTGCATGCGCTTGCCAACGCTGCCTTCACTGTAGCCGTTGGCTTTAAGGATTTCATCCATACGCTCGGTAATGCGCGCGACCTCATCAAGGCCTAGCTGGTGGATTTGCTCGGCAGTGAGCGTGGAGTCCCCTAAGTAAGTGATTTCATGCTGATAGAAAGCATCGCCATTTGGTTGCGCCCAAATACCGACATCAGTGGGCGCGTGCTTTTCAAGCGCCGCCATGTCTTTGCTTACACCCGCAAAACCAGGATAAATCTCAGTGCGTACGAGTGTCTCGGCAGTGTTTATGTAATCCTGGCGTTGGCGCTCATCAAGACCGTCGATAGCACTTAGCTTGTCGGCGAATGAGGCAACAAGCGGGTGCTCGCTGGGTTGCACAGCGGTAAAATTAGTTAAATAACCCAATGTGTTTGCAAACAAGGGTTTCGGTAATATGACTCCAAGCTTGGCGTCGGCTTTAAGTTTTTCTCTGACCTGTGCAATAACCTCGGCAAAACCACTTAGACGAGCAAGGTAATTGTCAGCATCTTCAATGTCTGAGACCTCATGCTGATCTTTAAGCAGGTTGGGTAAATCGATGAGCGGGCCGGACAGTTGGTTGACCACGTAAGGTAGGTGCCCGCCCCAGGTATCGATATAGCCCGCTGCAAAGTCTTCGTCACCAGCATAATAGCGAGCAATTACCTCATTGACGCGCAGGTGCAATAACTCATCCGCAGCCAGATCAGGGTGTTGCAGTGCTGCTAATTGCTCGCCAGCGCGGCGCATATCTTTTTGCAGTTGCTGCATACCGGCCACCGAATAATCAGGGAGCTGGCGGTTATAGTCACCATAACTTTGCTCTGGTAGCTTAAGCGACGTGGCTAGGGCGCTTTGATGGCTGATAAAGGTTTTGGTGTATTGCTCTACGGCATTATGAACTTGTTCAGACGTTGGCGCTTGATTGCGTTGCTGAGTTGGTTGCTCTGCTTTTACAATGGTTTGGGGGGCTTCAGAGCAGCCTACTAAGGCCAAAGTGATGGCAAGAGCAAGGGTGTTGATTGGCTTCATTGTTGTCCGTGTTTTTTATTGTCGTTGGGTAGTGACTTAATATACACGCTTGGCATAGCAAAGCTAGCAAGGTGCGGGCAACAACCTCGGCGGCTAAGCAATATGTGAGTGCTTGTTAATATATTTCTGCTTTATCTTTTCAAAGCGTTCGCTCATCTCCGCATCTAAATCCGCCTGTTCCAGTAAGCTTACACACTTGTTGGCAAGTTGCTGGTTAAACGTCATGCCTTGGCGGGTGCTGCCTTCATACAAGCACTGCAATAAGTTTAGGGCAATACTGCGGTTTTTCGGCATCACCCGAAAAGCCTGAGTAAAAGCTTCTAGTGCCAATAGGTAATTGCCCTGTTTAAATTTCTCTACCGCATGGTTGTTCAACTCACGCGGCCCCATGCGTAAATCTCGGCGCTCACTTTGCTGTTGAATGACGCTTTTTAGTTGCAATTCAGAGCGTCTCTCAGGGTAGCGCTCACAATGATCGATAATCTTATTAAACAATGCCTGTGCTTGCGTGTGAAAGCCTAGCTCATGGTATGCCTTGGCTTGATCAAGGGCACCATCAATAGAGCGGATAGGGGAGTCATCAATGACCAGCTGCTCGATAAGCATTTTGGCTTTGTGGTGTTCATCTTTTAAATAATGAAGCCGCGCGTTAAGAACATCCACCTGGGTTTGTTGCTGGGCATCAGGAAACTGCTTTTTTAGGTCATTAAGGTATTTGGTTGTTTGTCGGGTAACGCGGGATATTTGCTCGCCTTGATCGGTTGTCAGGGCATAATCAATACCTGCTCGAGCGGCATTAAGGTAGACCTCTGGGTTATCGTGTACTGAGTGGCGAGCAAACTTAGCAATATCACGTTTAGCTAGGTAAGTTTGTTCATAATCATGATTGATCTGCGCTACCTGCGAGAGAGACTCTTGACGCTCTAGGTTGCGCGGAGCCATAGTGGTAGCCGCACTTAAGTACTCTTGGGCCTGCTCGAATTGATTCAATTTTATCTCTAACTGCCCTAATAAGTCATAAGCAACAAGACGGGTTTCAGTACGCTCTAGCAGGGTTTTGAGCATGCGGTGGGCGAGGTTATGCTCGTTGTTTCCAATAAGCGCTTCAACTAAGCCAATGCGCGCCCAGGTAAATTTTTGAATATCCAATACAGATTTAAAGAAGGTTTTTGCCTGCTCATATTGCTGCTGCAGTAGCAGAGCATCTCCCTTAAGGCGCAGTAGCACTGCCGCATAACCTTGTTGGCTGGCAAGTTTAGTATCGATCATCTTTACCGCTTTGGAGTAATTCTCATCATCCATAAGCTGGAAAATATCCTTGAGCGCGCGTTTGCGTTTCACTACGCGCTCGATACGGCTTTTCAGTTCTAGGGTATTGAAGGGTTTTACTAAAAAGTCATCGGGGTGTAGCTCAAGCACACTGTGTACTAATGCCCCCGAGGTTTCTGCAGAAATAAAAATAAAGCCGGTGGCGCCCTTGATCAGCTTATTTACCTTGAGCTCTTCATATAATTGATAGCCATCTTGGTGCTTGCTTAAGTTAAACGCACAGATGATCAAGTCGAAAGCGTCTTCTTTACATAATGTTTTGGCGACAACGGCATTTTCAGCAAAGCGTAAGCGTCTGTAGCCCAAACGCTCTAAAGATTGCTTCATATAGCTAAGTGCTAATGGCTGCTCTTCAATGATTAATATATGCGCTGAGCTGGAAACTTGCTGGGCCATACCGCTACTAGGGAGATGTTATTTAAACCGACTATATAAACTAGTCTAGCTGCTGACAAGTAAATCGCGAATAAAGCCAGAAAATGCTGGTGAAGAGAGTAAAAGCTGTGCAGTCATGGTTAATGTGCAGGCGTTGGATAATAAGAAGGTGGTATGTTGAGTACCTAAGGCTTTATATTACAAGGCGTTTATATATTGTGCTTTATATCTAAAGAGTATCTATATAGTGGGTTGTACTGGTTTTGAGCCGGTGATTTTTGCCTTGGAATAGGGACTGAGCGCGATGCTGAGTATCGAAGGTTTTATATCTGGTGAGTGTCTATATGGTGGGTTGTACTTAGTTTGAGCCAGTGATTCTAGCCTTGGGTTAGGGACTGAGTGCGATGCCGAGCATCGAGGGTTTTATATCTGGTGAGTGTCTATATGGTGGGTTGTACTGGGTTTGAGCCAGTGATTTTTGCCTTGGAATAGGGAACGAGTGCGATGCTGAGCATCGAGGATTTTATATCTGGTGAGTGTCTATATGGTGGGTTGTACTGGTTTTGAGCCAGTGATTTTTGCCTTGGAATAGGGACTGAGTGCGATGCCGAGCATCGAGGGTTTTAAATCTAGTGAGTGTCTATATGGTGGGTTGTACTGGTTTTGAGCCAGTGATTTTTGCCTTGGAATAGGGAACGAGTGCGATGCTGAGCATCGAGGGTTTTATATCTGGTGAGTATCTATATGGTGGGTTGTACTGGACTTGAACCAGTGACCCTCGCCTTGTAAGGGCGATGCTCTCCCAACTGAGCTAACAACCCATATAGAGTGGTGCGCATGAGGCACGGTAGAATGGTGGGTTGTACTGGACTTGAACCAGTGACCCTCGCCTTGTAAGGGCGATGCTCTCCCAACTGAGCTAACAACCCGGGTCTAATTTATTCTATATGCGGTACTCGAAGATGAGTAAATGGTGGGTTGTACTGGACTTGAACCAGTGACCCTCGCCTTGTAAGGGCGATGCTCTCCCAACTGAGCTAACAACCCATATAGAATATGCAGATGTCTCACTTTAAAATGGTGGGTTGTACTGGACTTGAACCAGTGACCCTCGCCTTGTAAGGGCGATGCTCTCCCAACTGAGCTAACAACCCGGGTCTAAGTTATTCTATATGCGATACTCGAAGATGAGTAAATGGTGGGTTGTACTGGACTTGAACCAGTGACCCTCGCCTTGTAAGGGCGATGCTCTCCCAACTGAGCTAACAACCCATATAGAATAAACAGATGCGTCACTTAAAAAGTGGTGGGTTGTACTGGACTTGAACCAGTGACCCTCGCCTTGTAAGGGCGATGCTCTCCCAACTGAGCTAACAACCCACATCTGGCAACAAAGAGTGAGGAAACCTCTCTCGCTGTTGTGGGGCGCTATTATAGATAGAGACGAAAGACTGTCAACACTTGAGTTGCACATTTTGTTTTATATGCGGGTTTTATAAACAACCTGTTCATCAACTACGCACGCGAAGCCTGCACTCCCGCTTATGTGAGTCACGGTTGTGCGCGTGGTAACAAGGGATGTGCGTTCATAGGGCTATATAGGTATCGATACCAGCGCAATAATGAAGGCATTATTTATGGAGCGCATTATGAATCACAGTCTTTTTATCTCCCACGGGGGAGGGCCGTTACCTCTATTGGCTGAACCAAGTCACACAGGTATGTGTGATGCATTAGCAAAACTAGCGACTCAAATCCCTAAGCCTCAGCTTGTTATTGTAATAAGCGCGCATTGGCTTTCACAGGAGGGAGTTGCTATTAATACCCAGCAACAGCCCAACTTACTCTATGACTATTACGGTTTTGATAGGGCGGCCTATGATATTGCTTATCCTTGCACGGGTCATACTCGAGTTGCCAACTACTTAGCCAGTTATTTACAACACCAAGGTATACCTATTCTTATTGAGCAGCAACGAGGGCTAGATCATGGTGTCTTTGTACCGTTAAAGTTAATGTATCCAGATGCAGACGTCCCTTGTGTACAAATATCATTGCATGGCGGTTTAGATGAGCGCTTTCATGTAGAGTTAGGGCAACACCTCGCAAATGCTGTTGCTGATCTTGATAACGTATTATTGCTTGGTTCAGGTTTCACCTTTCATAATATGGCTGCATTTAAAAAAGGGCCGATTGATGATACTCAGGGGTATAATCGACAGTTTGAAGATTGGCTCATACACACTTTGCAGGCGCCAATGAGTGAAAAGCAGCGCCAACAGCAGTTAATTGCGTGGCGAACAGCACCTGGTGCACTTTATTGTCAGCCCACGTCAGAGCACTTGTTGCCTTTACACTGTGCATATGGAGCAGCTCGATGTCGACCTGATACCCATATCTCAACGGAAATTATGGGGTGGCAAGCCAGCTTTTTATCATGGCAACTAGAGACATAAGTGCTCGTTGCGATTAAGGTGATACGTTGGCTGACGAAATAACCATAATAGATACCGATATTTGCCTGTATCAAAGTAGGTAAGTGGTTAATAAAGAGCCACATTTGACTGTTTTTGTCTAACCTTTGCGCGTCTTGGCTAAAATTGCTTCGGTCAGTAAAAAGTTACTTAAAAAGTGTTGACTTTGTTTAGGGGGGTGCATAGAATGCGCCCCGCACTCAACGAGATGAACACCGCAAGTTTGGCAGTTAATCTCAAGCTGTTTGGGGCTATAGCTCAGCTGGGAGAGCGCTTGCATGGCATGCAAGAGGTCGGCGGTTCGATCCCGCCTAGCTCCACCAAATTCTATAGTGCAACACACGTTTCTATCTCGGTAGGCTAAACTTCGAATGTTTAGGTGTGATACTCGTATGGTAAGAGTTTAAATAACCAGTCCTAGTGACATTAAATTCAGCGTTTTTGCTAAGGCCGCTTCGCCTCACTGGTTCGGCTCAGCCTTTACAAAAATTTATCGAAGTTGTACTTCGATAGCGAAATTTGTGTCCCCTTCGTCTAGAGGCCTAGGACACCGCCCTTTCACGGCGGTAACAGGGGTTCGAATCCCCTAGGGGACGCCATTTTACTCGTATGGTAAGAGTCTAAATAACCAGTCCTAGTGACATTAAATTCAGCGTTTTTGCTAAGGCCGCTTCGCCTCACTGGTTCGGCTCAGCCTTTACAAAAATTTATCGAAGTTGTACTTCGATAGCGAAATTTTTGTCCCCTTCGTCTAGAGGCCTAGGACACCGCCCTTTCACGGCGGTAACAGGGGTTCGAATCCCCTAGGGGACGCCATTTTACTCGTATGGTAAGAGTCTAAATAACCAGTCCTAGTGACATTAAATTCAGCGTTTTTGCTAAGGCCGCTTCGCCTCACTGGTTCGGCTCAGCCTTTACAAAAATTTATCGAAGTTGTACTTCGATAGCGAAATTTTTGTCCCCTTCGTCTAGAGGCCTAGGACACCGCCCTTTCACGGCGGTAACAGGGGTTCGAATCCCCTAGGGGACGCCACTTTACTCGTATGGTAAGAGTCTAAATAACCAGTCCTAGTGACACAGAATGTAGTGAGCTTGTTGCTCTTACAGGTTCTGCTTGGATGAATAAGGCCATTCGCTTTCGCGGGCTCAAGCTCATCTTACGCAGAATAAGCAAAGTACACTTTGCTGAATCAATTCTGCGTCCCCTTCGTCTAGAGGCCTAGGACACCGCCCTTTCACGGCGGTAACAGGGGTTCGAATCCCCTAGGGGACGCCACTTTCTTCAAGTACTCACTTGAAAAACACCATCTCTTCATAGCTATTAATATCCATCGCTTATAAAAAATTCCCGTTATTTTTTCTTTTCTTGCCACAGAAGTGCGAATTAAAGCGTGGTTTATGGGAAGGATAGGAGCCAAGGGACAACCTTGACTCAGGAGCGTAGCTTAAAAGCTGTTATCAGCCTTTTTCTGGATCAGTTCAATTGCATAGCCATCAGGGTCTTTAACGAAGGCTATTTCCGTAGTACCTCCTTTTACCGGACCCGGTTCGCGGCTTACTACGCCACCGGCGGCACGAATTTGCTCGCAAGCCTGGTAAATGTCGTCATACTCAATAGCAATATGGCCATAAGCATTGCCGAGATCGTAGCTATCTTCATCCCAGTTGTACGTAAGCTCTAACACGGTAGTGTCTTTCTCCTCACCATAACCGACGAAGGCGAGGGTGTAGCGGTATTGTTCGTTGTCAGCACGGCGTAGCTCTTTCATGCCCAGTACATTGGTATAAAACTCGATCGAGCGCTCTAAGTTGCCAACACGCAACATGGTGTGTAATAAACGCATTTATGCTACCTCAGTCTTGTCTTTAAATTCACATAAGTCTTCGATAATACAGCTGCCACAGCGCGGTTTGCGCGCCACGCAGGTATAGCGGCCATGGAGAATAAGCCAGTGGTGTACATCAACCTTAAATTCTTTCGGCACGACTTTTTCAAGCTTTTGCTCCACCGCGACCACATCTTTACCCATAGCAAACTTGGTACGGTTAGAGACACGGAAAATGTGGGTGTCAACGGCAATGGTTGGCCAGCCAAAGGCGGTATTAAGCACGACATTTGCGGTTTTGCGACCAACGCCGGGTAATGCTTCTAGGGCCTCACGGTTTTCAGGGACTTCCCCGCCATGTTGTGACACCAAAATCTCGCACATTTTGTACACATTATTGGCTTTGGAATTATATAAGCCGATGGTTTTGATACTCTCACGCAGTGCCTCAAGACCGATATCCAAGATAGCTTGCGGCGTATTGGCACGCGGAAAAAGTTTTCTGGTCGCCTTGTTGACCCCGACATCGGTGGCCTGTGCAGATAAAGTCACTGCCACTAAGAGCTCAAAAGGAGAGCTATATTCCAGCTCGGTCTCTGGGTGCGGATTGGCATCGCGCAACCGCTCAAGGATGAGTCGGCGCTTGTCTTTGTTCATTGTTGCCCCTTGATTGTATGTCGTTAAAACGAGCCTAATCTAAACTGGTCACGCGTGCTCGTGGACCTTTTACTTCCTCAGCGCTAGGCGCGTGTTTGGCTTTAAGCTGCGCGTCAATTAAGTTTTTAGCTGCAATCAGCAAGCCTAAACCAATAAATGCTCCCGGAGGTAAAATCGCCAGCAAGAATTGGTTGTCAAAGTGAATAATGTCTAAACGTAGGCTTTGTGCCCATGGCCCCAGTAGTAAGTCGGCGCCATCGAATAAGGTACCTTGACCAATGAGTTCACGCATAGCACCCAATAGCACTAAGATCATGGCAAAGCCTAGGCCCATCATGAGCCCATCCCATGCACTCAACAACGCATTGTTTTTAGAAGCAAAGGCTTCTGCGCGGCCGATAATGGCACAGTTAGTGACTATCAGAGGGATGAAAATGCCTAAAGACTGGTATAAACCAAAGGTAAAAGCGTTCATCAGCAATTGGATAATGGTTACAAACGCGGCGATGATCATCACAAACACGGGAATGCGGATATCTTTAGGCACCCATTGGCGCACCAGGGAGACCGTTACATTAGAGCCCACTAATACCAGTAATGTCGCTATTCCCAGTCCCAGTGCGTTAGTGACTGTGCTGCTGACTGCCAGCAACGGACACAGGCCCAGCAATTGCACTAGCGCTGGGTTGTTGCCCCATACACCTTCTTTAAATAAGGTTTTATATTGGCTCATGATTGCTCCTCAGCTAAGCAATGATTGTCTGCTGTTGCGAGCGTGTCAAAGTGTTGTTGTGCATATAAAACGGTGCTTTTCACTGTTGTCACCACTGCGCGAGGAGTAATGGTTGCGCCGGTGAACTGATCAAACATGCCGCCATCTTTTTTCACTGCCCAACGCTCATCGTCTGCGCCTTGCACTTGCTTATTGGCAAACGAGTAAATCCAATCACTGCGTTTAGTTTCTACTTTATCGCCGAGCCCTGGGGTTTCGTTGTGTTTGGTAACTCGCACTCCACTGACGGTGCCGTCAGGATAAACAGCACTGATCATATCTATATTGCCACTGTAGCCATTGGCAGCGGTACTTTGTAGCACTAAGGCGATGACCTTGCCTTGCCTGCGAGCACGATACACTGTGTAGCTCTCACGCGGGCCTAACTGCGGGGTATTGACGGTGGTGCAGTCTAAATAAAGGTCGTTGTCATATTGCGATGCCGGCAACACTTGTTGTAACAAGCCTTGTAACTGCTTTTTCTCTTGGATCGCAATTTTGGGCGCGGTGTATTGCTGCACTAAGGTCACAGCACCTGTAGTAATAAGCGCGAATGCAGCTAAAATCCCACCATTTTTCGCCATCGAAGAAATAATCATGATTTTGCTCCGTGACCATAAGTACGAGGCTGGGTGTAATGATCTATGAGTGGCACTGCCATATTCATCAGTAACACCGCAAAGGCGACGGCATCGGGGTAGCCACCAAAGCTACGAATAAGATACACAATAACGCCTATGGCGGCGCCATAAATTAACCGGCCGCGATTCGTGGTTGATGCCGAAACCGGGTCGGTAGCAATGAAAAACGCACCGAGCATAGTGGCTCCGCTTAACATATGAAATGCCAGCCCAGGTTGGTTGCCCGAGTCGAAGATATAGCCGATGCTTGCACACACAGCCAAGGCACTGAGCATCGCCACCGGAATGTGCCAATTGATCACACGTTGTTGTAGCAATAACACGCCACCAACGAGATAGGCCATGTTGACCCATTGCCAAGCGATCCCAGCGTACTCGCCAAACACAGGTTTTTCCATGCTCTCGGCTACAGTTAGGCCATGGCTAATATCGGTGCGTAGGGTGTCCAGTGGCGTGGCCATGGTAACGCCATCAACACCGACACGGATCTGTTCGAGGCTAAAGCCGGCTTCGGTATAGTGTGTGAAGATGAGTGACAGTTCATCGCTAAAACTTAGCGTGTGCTGCATAAGCTCGCTCGGGGGCACCCATAAGGTCATTTGCACCGGGAAGGAAACAAGCAATAGCACATAGCCTGCCATGGCCGGATTAAATAAATTATAGCCCAGCCCGCCATAGAGCTGCTTAACAAAGACAATGGCAAAAAAACAGCCAATGACAATAACCCACCACGGGGCGAGGGGAGGAATACTGATAGCCAGCAGAAGTCCCGTGAGCCAGGCACTGCCATCTTGCAAGGTTGGCCAAATTTTACGCCCGCGAATCGCTAGCATAGCGGCTTCGAATACACTCACGCACACTAAGGCTAAAACTAATTGCACTACTACACCCGCGCCGAAAAAATACCACTGTGTGGCAATGCCTGGAAGCGCCGCGAGCGCCACCAAAAGCATTAATTGCGTCACTGATTTATGGCTGTGCTTATAAGGTGAACTCATCATATTGAGCTTCATGATGACTCCTCATCATCGTTTTTATCGGCTTCTCGGGCGGCTTTCTTGGCTTTGGCTCGAGCTATTGCGGCGGCCACAGCGGCTTTTTTCTTTTCCTCAGGGGAGGGGGCCTCAGTCTCGTCTGAGGAGCCTTCAGTGGCAGCATCGGGGTGTTGCGCAGACGCTTCGGCTTTCGCTGCTTTTTTCGCTTTGGCGCGAGCTATTGCGGCGGCCACAGCGGCTTTTTTGTTATCCTCAGCAGAGGATGCCTCGGTCTCGCTTTCGGTGCTGTCAGCTGCCCCATCGGGCTGCTGCGCAGATGCATCGGCGTTCGCCGCTTTTTTCGCTTTGGTGCGAGCAATGGCAGCGGCCACAGCCGCTTTTTTGTTATCCTCAGGGGAGGGTGCTTCGGTCTCGCTTTCGGCGCTGTCAGCTGCCCCATCGGGCTGCTGCGCAGATGCATCGGCTTTCGCCGCTTTTTTCGCTTTGGCGCGAGCAATGGCGGCGGCCACAGCGGCTTTTTTGTTATCCTCAGCAGAGGGTGCCTCGGTCTCGCTTTCGACATTTTCAGCTGCCTCGTCGGGCTGCTGCGCAGATGCATCGGCTTTTGCCGCCTTTTTCGCTTTGGCGCGAGCTATTGCGGCGGCTACGGCAGCTTTTTTGTCTTCTGCGGCTGTGGGCTGGCTATCGCTTTGTTCACCTTGCTGGGCTTTTTTCGCCTTAGCACGAGCAACAGCTGCAGCGACTGCGGCTTTTTTGTCATCCGTTGTAGCGCTTGGTGCTTGCTCAGGCTGTTGTTTTTGTGCCTTGTATGCACGAGCCTGCTCTTTTCTTTGCGCACGAGCTTGAGCAACCTCTGAGTTATCTGGCTCAGGGGCTTCACCTTGCGCTTTTTTGGCTTTGGCGCGAGCAATAGCTTCGGCGACTTTTGCCTTGTTATCACCTGGCTCTGTTTTCTTTGCTTTCACGCGAGCCAGGGCTTCAGCCACTTTTTCCTTACTTTCACTGCTTTTAGCGGCGCTTCGGCTGGGCCGTTTGTGGCGGTTACGGCGCTCTTCTTGCTCGCGCTCTAAGCGTGCTTTTCTCGCTTCGAAGCGTTCGCGTGCACGCTCAGCTTTTACTTGCTCTATCTGTTGTTCGCGAATTTCAGCTTTTGCGACTCTGTAATACTGTACCAGCGGAATTTCACTTGGGCATACGTAGGCGCAAGCACCGCACTCAATACAATCAAATAACTTATGTTCTTCGAGTTTTTGGTACTCTTTGGTTTTGGCAAACCATTGCAGCTGCTGGGGTAATAAACTAGCAGGGCAGGCATCTGCGCAGGCACTGCAGCGAATGCAAGCGCGCTCATCACCGGGCGCCGGCATTTCTTGGTTACTGGGAGCTAATATACAGTTGGTGGTTTTGACTACAGGTATGCGCACACTGGGCAAGGTAAAGCCCATCATTGGCCCACCCATAATCACGCGCTGCATTGGCTCAGGATTAAAACCTTGGAAAGCTAATAAATGCTTTATTTCCGTTCCCAGTAAAGCCCAGACGTTACCTTGTTGCTCAAGGGTTTCGCCTGCAAGGGTGACAACGCGTTCGATCAGCGGCTTGCCGAGCTCGACAGCTTGCTGTATCGCATATAAGGTGCCCACATTTTGTACCAGCACACCGATATCGGCAGGGATCCCGCCAGCAGGCACCTCTTTAGAGGTGAGTATCTGAATAAGCTGCTTTTCGCCGCCCGAAGGGTATTTGGTTTCAATCGCTCGGACGATAATATTGTCGTAGTCGGCGCAGGCCTGAGTCATCGCCTCGATGGCCTTCGGCTTATCATCTTCAATTCCAATGATAGTCAACTCAGGGCCTAGTAAGTGCTGGATGATATGGATACCGCGCACGATTTCTTCACTGTGCGCTTGCATAAGCACATCATCGGCGCTGATATAAGGTTCACATTCGGCGCCATTAACAATCAAAATATCGATTGGCTGTTTGCTTGCGGTTTTAACATAGGTCGGAAAACCCGCACCGCCCATGCCAGAAATACCAGCATAATGAATGATATCAACTAGTCGCTCGGCACTAAGCTGCTGATAATTAGGGTGAGGCACAAGCTCACACCAAGTCTCTTGGCCATCGGGTTCAATAATAATACTCAGCTCAGGAATGGCTGAAGGGTGCGCCGAGGGCATAGGCGTGATATCCACTATACGACCCGAGGTTGGTGCATGCACGGGCACTGACCAATTAGCATTGGGGCGAGTGAGAGCCTGGCCTTTTAATACCTGCTCACCTGCGCTTACTAATAACTGCCCCTCAGCACCAATGTGCTGTTTGATTGGCAGCACCAGTTTTTCGGGCAAAGGCAAGCTGTGAATAGGGAGCGAGTTCGTTTTATGTTTATGGGTAGTCGGATGAATGCCACCAGGGCTTTGCCATAACTCACCGCGACGAATACGTGATAATAAAGAGTCCACACTACACCTCTTAATCTATCTGAGTCACGGGGATGGCATCGAGCTGCCATTTCCACGTTTGTTTACTTTGCGCTAGAGGGATCATATCAATGCAATCCACCGGACAGGGCTCAACACACAAATCACAGCCAGTGCACTCATCTTTGAGTACGGTATGCATTTGTCGTGTTGCCCCAACAATGGCGTCGACCGGGCATGCTTGGATACACTTAGTGCAGCCAATGCATTCGTCTTCGCGAATGTAGGCAACTTTTTTCTCTGGCTCTGCTTCCTCGCCACCGGCGAGTGGCTTCGCTTCTACCCCCATTAAGTCGGCTAGCTTCTTAACAGTTGCTTCACCCCCTGGCGGGCATTTATTGACATCATCACCGTTGGCAATGGCTTCGGCATAAGGGCGACAGCCAGGGTAGCCGCATTGACCACATTGAGTTTGTGGCAAAATGGCATCAATCTGCTCGACAACAGGATCGCTTTCAACTCGGTAGCGCACAGCAGCAAAACCGAGGATCACGCCAAAAATAAGGGCCAGTACACCCAGGGCGATTAAGGCATAAAATAAGGTCATATTAAAACGTTACCAATCCGCTGAAGCCCATAAAGGCCATCGACATAAGTCCCGCCGTTACCATAGCGATTGCTGCACCTTTGAATGGCACAGGTACATCGGCACCGGCCAAACGCTCACGCATAGCGGCGAATAAAACCAGTACCAGAGAAAAACCAACGGCAGCACCAAAGCCATATACGGCAGATTCAACAAAACTATGCTGCTCTTTGATATTTAACAGGGCAACGCCGAGTACGGCGCAGTTAGTGGTAATTAACGGCAAAAAGATACCTAACAAGCGATAGAGCGTCGGCGAAGTCTTCTGCACCACCATTTCGGTAAACTGCACCACCACGGCGATCACCAAGATGAAACTCATAGTACGCAAAAAGGTGAGCTCTAAGGGCAGCAAAATATATTGATTAACCAGGTAGCTGGTGACGGAGGCCAGTGTCAATACAAAGGTGGTGGCCATAGACATGCCCACGGCGGTGTCCAGCTTACTTGATACGCCCATAAAGGGGCATAGGCCAAGAAACTGTACGAGCACGAAATTGTTTACCAACACGGTACTGACGAGCAGTAAGAGATATTCCGTCATAGCTACCCAAAAAACTGAAAAGAACCCGCGTATTATCCTTATTTCTCGGTCATTTCACAACAGTTGTAAGGGCTTATACGAACAATACAGCGGTGACGAGCACCGCTTTTAAGGCGTTTACTTAGCTCAATGGGCCTGAGCTGTCGCGCATCACTAATGAGGGGGTGAAAGTGCGAATAATTTCTTTATCTTGATTACGGGCTCCCCGAGTCTTACTAAAAAGCAAGCGTGCGGCGTGCTGAGAGATAACATCGTTATCCTGATGCGCGGTGGTCAGCTTTGGCCAAGTTTGTTTGGAGAAGGGCGAGTCTTCAAACCCCGTGATCGATAACTCATCGGGAATAGCCATATCCATAAGCCGCGCTGCAAAGAGTGCACCTGCTGCAATTTCATCGTTACCACCCATCACCGCACTGATATCCAAACGGTTCCCTTCTTTAAGCAGTGCTTTAGCACCATTGACGCCAGATTCAAATGAGTAGTCGCCGCGATAAATTAGCTCTTCACGCACCTTGATACTATGATCTTGCAAGGCTTGCTCATAACCAGCGAGTCGTTCGGTGGTTGATTTGTGTCCTTGATCACCACAAATGAAAGCGATGTTACGGTGTCCTAAACTTATCAAGTGAGACGTAATTTCGTATGCAGCAGCGTAGTCATTTACATATATACACGGGCTAGTCTGTTCGCTATCACCACGGCCAGAGAGAATGCGTACATAATGCATACCCATCTCATCGAGCATATCAATCAATGCTTGCTGTTCTGAAAGGGGTGGGGTTAACACTAGGCCTGCGATACGCGAGCGCTTGATCATGGTTTTTAGTTCTTCTTGCATAGTGCTATCGGCATAACTGCAAGGGTGAATGACCAACTCATAACCCTCCTTTCGACAGTGAGACAATACCCCGTTTTGCATATCAATTACATAATAGGCGTTGGGGTTATCATACACTAGGCCAATGGCATAAGAGGATGTTCCTGCAAGGTTGCGGGCAGCTAGGTTAGGTTGGTAGTTTAATTCGTTTACAGCGGCCATAACGATATCGTGCGTTTTCTTGCGCACGGACGGCTCGTTATTTATTACTCGCGAAACCGTTTTCATTGATACACCAGCTAGTTTCGCGACATCATTTATCGTTACTTTCATGTTCTTTTCTTATTATGTCTGTGTTGGCACACAGGTGTTGTCATTAAGAGTAGCAGACACAGAGGTCACTATCGCGGTGGACCTGTTTTGCTTAAGCGTGCTCTATTATTTCCTTGCCGATAAAATCGCTTTGGCGTTGCTGTAGAGCATTTACATCGCTTAAAACGCATACATAGCCATGCTTCTCCATGAGTGTATCTAAAGTTAAATGCAAATAGCAGAGAAAATTTTAAATTTTCCTCATGATACCGGTGTCAAAGACGAAATTATGCGCTATGATCCCTCCACTAAAATTGCAAATTAGCAGATTGACAGCGTTGTCATTTTAACTTAGTGTTAACGCCGTTAGGTTGAATTTCGTATATTTGCAGGTAAAAAAGTATCTTCGCTGACAATTCACTTTTTCACAGCGAGCCTTTCGTATTTTTACCTAGCGCTAATGATAGTAACAATAGCCCCATAAGCAAGGACTTAAAGGAAGTATAAAATGGTAGCAAGTCGTTCACAACTAGCGAGCTGGCAGAGCCTAGAAAAGCGCGCTCAGGAATTACAAAACACCCATTTGAAAACGCTTTTTGCAAACGATGATGCGCGTTTCAACACTTTCTCCGTTCAGGCTCCTGGCATTTTATTCGATTATTCTAAGCAGCTAATTAACCAGCCGGTGAAGGACGATTTACTTCGTTTGGCTGAGGACTGTGAATTAGCGCAGTGGCGCGACAAGATGTTCGCGGGTGAAAAAATTAATTTTACCGAACAGCGCGCCGTTTTGCATAGCGCGCTGCGCAACCGTGACCAATCGGCGATTATCGTTGATGGTGAAAATGTGAGCGAGCAAGTCGAGACTGAATTGGAGAAAATGCGCGCTTTTGTTGCCAAAGTGCGCTCAGGTGAGTGGCTCGGATTTAGCGGCAAGGCTATTCGCCATGTTGTGAGTATAGGCGTGGGTGGCTCAAACCTGGGTCCACAAATGGCCACTGAGGCCCTCGCAAGCTTTGCCGATGACACCCTAGACGTACATTATGTTTCCAACGCCGATGGTGTACAAATTGCGAAAGTACTGGATGCGGTCGACCCTGAAACCACACTGTTCGTTATTTCCTCAAAGACTTTTACCACCTCTGAAACCATGACCAACGCCCAAACAGCGGTGCAATGGTTACAAGATGCTACGAGCGAAGCGGGTGCAATTGCTAAGCACTTCGTTGCTGTGAGCACCAATTTAGAGAAGACCTCTGCATTTGGCATTGCGCCTGAGAATGTATTTACCATGTGGGATTGGGTCGGTGGTCGATTTTCAATGTGGAGCGCAATTGGTTTACCTATCGCTTTATATTTAGGTTTCGATGCCTTTATCGAGTTGCTTGAAGGGGCATTTGAAATTGACCAACACTTTAAAAACCAGCCAATGGCGAACAACATCCCGGTGCTGATGGGGTTATTAAGTGTCTGGAATACCACTTTCTTAGACCATAAGGCGCAAGCTATTTTACCCTATGACCAAGCATTGCATATGCTCCCCGCCTATTTACAGCAGGGGGAAATGGAAAGTAACGGTAAGTCAGTTAATTTTTCCGGTTCTCGCGTTAATTACACCACAGTCCCGCTTATTTGGGGCATGACGGGAATAAATGGTCAGCACGCGTTTTATCAATATTTACATCAAGGCACCACCATCGTTCCCGCTGATTTTATTGGCTCGATTAAGCCGCAAGTGGAAGTGGGTGAGCATCACCGCGTATTGATGTCGAACTTTTTTGCGCAAACCGAAGCCATGATGAATGGTGTCAGCGCTGAGCAAATCCGCGATGAGCTTACTGCAAAAGGGGTCAGCTCCGAGGAAATTGACCAATTGGTTGCTCACAAAGTACATCAAGGCAATCGTCCTACTTCTTCGATACTGTTAGACACAGTAGATGCGAGAGGACTTGGCCGCCTCATTGCGTTGTATGAGCACAAAATTTTTGTCCAAGGTATCATCCTTGAAATTTGCTCTTTTGATCAGTGGGGTGTGGAATTGGGCAAAGGGTTGGCTAAAAGCATTGAAGCTGAGCTGAGCGATGGCCAAGTCGGCGATCACGATAGTTCGACAGCTGGATTAATGAATTATTATCAAAGTAAACGATAAACAGAATTTGCTGCCTAGGCAGCACAGCCGAGTAGCGCTGGAGGACTTAGAGGGGCAGTGTGGTTTTACTGACCCTCTAAGACTCTATTTCCTTTACGGACCAGCACAAAAGAATACCTTTGAACGGGTAGCGCTGGAGTCTTTAGGGCCTGTATGTTTGTGAGAGGACGTATGGTTACCCTAAGACTCATTTATTCTAAAGCTCCGATAACACGAAAACTGTGTCGGAGCTTTGCCATTTTCATTTAGGTGGATTTGGCTGCTGACTTCGTATTCATCGATGTCAGTGTGAAAACTGTCACAGGATAGAGCCGCGAAAGGTTATACTGTCCTCATAATAACAAGTATTATTGGCTCGATAGATAGCCGATGAGAGCAGCCCCTAGGGTGTGAATCTGCATCCACACGAAATGGGCACCAAACAGGTAGAGAGTAAATCATGCTAAATCCTTTTGATATTATCATTTTTGGCGGCGGTGGCGATTTGGCCTTGCGCAAATTGCTTCCGGCGATGTATCGCGCTTATCAGGAAGGGAACCTACCACAAGGGACACGCATCCTCCCCACTGTTCGTGGCGCTGATAAACGTGACGAATATATTGATACCGCTCACAAAGCAATGAAAGAGTACTTGGCCAAAGGTGAGTACAATGCCAAAGATTGGAAGGCGTTCGCAGAGTTCTTAGTGCCAGTCGTTGTCAATGTGACCGAGGCTGACAGTCATTGGGATGAGCTAAAAACGATTTTAGATGAGCACGAAGCAGATAAATCACGTGTATTCTACTTATCATTGCCGCCAGCAGTGTATGGCACCTGCTGTGAAATTCTCTCTGCTAAAGAGTTGATTACTGATACCTCGCGTGTGGTGGTTGAAAAGCCCATCGGCTACTGTGGTAAGTCAGCAGAAGAGATTAACGCGAAAATTGCACAATTCTTCAGTGAAGAGCAGATTTTCCGTATTGATCACTATTTAGGCAAAGAGACGGTTCAAAACCTGATGGCGTTGCGCTTCTCTAACTCTTTGTTTGAGAATTTATGGGATGCCAAGTCGATTGATAATATTCAAATTAGCATTTCGGAAACGGTGGGCCTTGAAAGCCGTGCGGGCTTCTATGATAAAGCCGGCGCGCTGCGTGATATGGTGCAGAACCACTTGTTACAATTACTTTGCTTGGTGGCGATGGAGTCGCCGCATAAGCTCAATGCGAACTCCATTCGCACTGAAAAATTAAAAGTGCTTGAGGCGCTAAGGCCGTTGGTGGGTGAGCAAGTCGATGAAAATATCGTGCGTGGCCAATATGTACCAGGCGATCTCGACGGTAAACTCGTACCGGGGTATTTAGAAGAACTGGGTGAAGGCTCAAGCGCGACAGAAACCTTTGTCGCTATCAAAGCGCATATCGATAACTGGCGTTGGGCTGGCGTGCCATTTTATTTGCGCACAGGCAAGCGTATGCATAAGCGTTGTGCGGAGATTGTTGTTGAATACAAGCCGGTCTCGCACAATGTGTATGAGCAAGATGTCGGTCCTATCCAGCCTAATCGCCTGGTGATCCGCCTGCAACCAGAGGAAAGCATCCAACTTACGCTGATGTCTAAGCGTTTAGACAATCTAGAAATGCAACTAGAGCCTGTTACGTTAAATATCGAGCTTTCTGAAACCTACTCAAAGGGTTTCCATTCAGATGCCTATAAGCGCTTAATGTTGGATGCGGCGGCCAATAACCCAGCGCTATTTATTCATCGTGATGAAGTGCGTCAAGCATGGAAATGGATTGATCCTATTATCGAACGTTGGCAGGAAAAAGGGATCCCGTCCCTATATCGAGCTGGCTCATGGGGCCCAGATGATGCAGATGAGCTTTTAGCAACAAATAACCACCGTTGGTTTAATACCGGGGAGGGCGCGTAATGGCGAATATTACAGAACACTTCTTTGATTCCAAAGAGCAGATGACCGCCAGTTTGGCCGAGTCACTAGAGCAGCGCTTGACCCAAGGTTTAGCTGAAAATAGCCGTGCAGCGCTGATGGTATCTGGCGGCTCATCGCCGGCTCCCGCCTATAAGTACCTATCAAACCTTGATATTGATTGGCACAAAGTGGATGTTGCGATGGTTGATGAGCGCTGGGTTGATGCCAGTCACGAGAAAAGTAACGAGACTTTCATCAACAATACCTTGCTACAAAATAAGGCTGCGCGCGCTAACTTTATCACCATGAAAAACGCAGCCCCGACTGCTGAGCAAGGCGTTGAAGCATGTGAGCAGCACTATCAGCAAGTGCACCGCCCTTATGATGTAACCATTTTGGGCATGGGGCCGGATGGCCATACTGCGTCTCTTTTCCCGCACGCGCAGGGTTTAGAAACTGGGCTTCAAGCCGAGCAACTGGTATGTGCTATTAATGCGATTGAAAGTGAGGTGACAGGAGCGATTACCGAACGAATGACATTAACGGTGCATGCTATTGCCCAATCAAAGGTCGTGAAGTTACTTATCAGTGGTGAGCAGAAGCTTGCAACTTATAAAGAGGCTAAGCAGCAAGGAGATGTTGCAGAGATGCCACTGCGAGCAATATTGCAGCATCCCGATATTGAGCTCGAGGTGTATTGGGCTCCTTAACCGTATGACTATCAATAATGAATAACAAAAGCGCGGCAATAGCCGCGCTTTTGTTTTTTAGGGATGTAAGCTAAATGGCTGACAGTTTAGCTTTTGGTATCCTGCTAGAAGGCGCAAATCAAAGGCTGCAAAATCGTGCCCCCAAGTTTTTGTAAGCAAATATAGATTTAATTGCAGTGGGCACTAGACGGCAGCAGAATATTTGCATAGAATAACAATGACAGCGCTGTCATTGTTATTGATAATTAATTGTGACCCTTGAAAAGATACAAACGCTTCTGCCCGATGCTCTGTATTAAAGCGCCGCTCAACTATTATCTTTTGTATAAAAATAGTGCTATGAGAATAGTTGTTGTTAAAGTTATCCAAATGGGAGTAGAACAGGGGATACTTTAAGCATTTTAAAATTATTCTTACTTTTACAGGTACTTAGTCGCTCACTTAGCGGTAAGTAGAATCAAAACTGCCCTCTTATTTACCTTAATCAGAAACCAAGTTGCCAATTAGGCTTTACTTTTGTTGTCACATTTGTGTTATATTCATCTCGATTTCACACTAGCAGAGCTAAATTCACCTCTATTAAATGTTCACTAAATCATAGAGTTAAAGATTAACTCGCGGTTTTTTTAAACAAAAAAGCCAAAAAGATGTAGCGGAATTGTAATTTAGGGTGTATGGTTTGTTAGTAGATGACAGCGTTGTCATCATCACTGGGCAGAAGTGATAAAAAAATCAACAAAATGATTCAAGGGGAATCCTGTGTTAGCTAAAAATTTTAAAAAAAGCTTATTAGCAGTGAATATCGGCCTTGCTATGGGTGCTGGTTTTTCCGGCGCAGCAGTAGCGGCTGATGCACAAACTCAAGCAAAAGAAGATGTTGAAGTAATTGAAGTGCGCGGTATCCGCCGCTCATTAGAAGCGTCAATGAATACCAAACGCTTTGCTAATGCCGTGGTAGACGCGGTGTCAGCAGAGGACATTGGTGAATTTCCTGATAATAACCTCGCCGAGGCTCTAGGTCGTGTGCCTGGTGTTACTGTTTCTCGTCAGTTTGGTGAAGGTTCAGCCGTCTCTATCCGTGGTGCGTCAAACTCGCTGACATTAACCACGCTAAATGGTCAGAATGTGGCCTCTACAGGCTGGTATTCACAACAAGCCATTGACCGTACCTTCAACTACTCTATGCTTCCACCAGAAATGATCGCTGATATGGAAGTATACAAGTCATCGCAAGCAGACCTGTTAGAAGGTGGTGTTGGCGGTACTGTAATCGTAAATACCCGCAAGCCTCTAGATTTAGAGCCAATGACTATTTTTGGCAGCGTTAAAGGTTCGGGTTCTAGCCAGTCAGATGAAATTGATCCAACCGTTTCTGGGTTAGTCAGCTGGAAAAACGAAGCTGAGAATTTTGGTGCATTAATTTCTGTTGCACAATCGGACTATACACTGGAACGTCGCGGTGATGAGGCGTTACCTATTTGGGGTGGTCGTATTGCGCCAACTGCTTTTGTGCAAGAGCGTGAGCGCACAGCCTATGATATCCAGCTTCAATACGCACCAACTGATGCACTTGAGTTCGGCGTACACTATATGAATCTTGAGTTGGGTGCAGATGGCGTAAATAATCAAGTATGGATCCCACAAGATACGTCTAACTGCGAAGCGCTGAATGCTGATGGTGTGCCAGAGCGTTGTACTTCATCGCAACAGTGGTTTGATGACACAGGTTTAGGTGCAAACAGCTATTGGGACGTGCGTCCACGTAACGCAACAATGGAAACTGAACTGATTGCCGCAGACATGAAGTTCTTAGGCGATGGCTTCACGGTTGAAGTTCAAGTGGGTACATCAGAAGCCACGGGTGGTACCAATTTTGAAACCAACGTTGCTTATATTTCGGGCCTAGGCGGCTCGGTAGGCACACTTGATGGCACGGGCACGAATTGGATTTTTGATACCGAAGACCAATCTTATCCATTGCCTGCGGCTGGCGAGTACGTTGGCTGGGAAGGTTTACAGCCGGGCGCGATTGTTAATGAGCCGCGTACGGATGAAGAAACGTATGCACAGGTAGATGTAGAGTTCGAAACAGACTTTGAATACATCACGTCAATTAAAACCGGTTTACGTTGGTCCGATCACGATGTTGTTCGTGACAAAAACCGTCCAAACTTGAACTTTGATGGTGCTGCAGAGGCTGAAATCGTTGATGCTGACCGCTTCACCGATGGCCGAATTGATGCTGGCATGAGCGATATCTCTATCCCTAATGGTGATGGCGCTGAGATGATTGCTTATACTCAAGAGTTTATCGAAAGCTGGGCTCGTGAACGCTCAGGATATGCATCACTAAACGAAGAAACGGTTGCTGCCTATGTAATGGCTAATTACTCAGGTGAAAATTTCCGTGGTAACTTCGGTTTACGTTACGTGTCAACTGAAGCAACCTCGCAAGCCTATGCTTTAGCACCTGGTTTTGTCGACCCAACGCATGCATTTAATAATGGTTATTCGACAGCTTTAACAACTGAAGAGCATGACTATTCAGAGGTTTTACCTAGCTTTAACTTGGCTTATGACCTTTCTCAAGACATGATCTTACGTGTATCTGCTGCGACCGTTATTTCTCGTCCAAACTACAATGACATGTTCAGTAACGCTGCATTAGCAGGTTATGACGACAACGACGATAACAACCAGTCGGTCACCAAAGGTACTCCGTCACTGAGCCCATTTAAAGCGAACCAAGCTGATGTTGGTGTTGAGTATTACTACGCACCGTCTAGCTTAATTGCAGGTAGCTTCTTTTGGAAAGACGTTGACACCTTTACCACAAATACAGAACAACCAGGTCAAAGTATTGGTATCGTTGACCCAGGAACAAACACCGACAACTGGCGTGTAGAAACGTACACAGACGGTGACGGTGGCACCATTTATGGTGCAGAGTTCCAGTTGCAGCATACGTTTGATAACGGTTTCGGGGCTGTTGTAAACTACACTTACTCTGATTCAGATGCCAATGCAGAGAACTTCGTAGATGGTAACTCTGTATTCTCTGATGCATCAGAGCACACAGTGAACACAGTGGCGTTTTATGAGACCGACGCACTATCATTACGTGCAGCCTATACTTGGCGTTCAGAGTACATGATTCGTGAAACGGGCTTCTACGGTAGTCGTCTACATGAAGACTTTGGAACATTGGACTTAAGTGCGAGTTACGATATCAACGAGAACTTCACTATTATCGCCGATGTTACAAACCTTCTAGAGGAAGACAGCATCCAGGTTGGTAACCACCAAAACTGGACTGACACTGATAACCCACGCTTCAGTCGTGGATACCCAGCGTATAATTATCAGGGTGAGTCGCGTTACTCTGTTGGTTTACAATTCCGCTTCTAAAGCGATATTGTTGATAAAACCCGAGCTCATGCTCGGGTTTTTTGTTTAGGCTAGTGGCAGTTTGAAAATGAAAAAGTTGAGAAAAGTCGTTATTGTCGGTGGTGGTACATCTGGTTGGTTGGCTGCAAATCACATTGGCAAGAGACTATTAGGCAGCGATATTGAGGTGTGCTTAATTGAGTCACCTACTATTCCAACCATTGGCGTCGGTGAGGGCACTGTGCCGATGATGGTCAGTACCTTACAAAGTTTTGGTATTTCCGAGCAAACCTTTATTACCCAGTGCGATGCGACGTTTAAACAATCAATAAAGTTCATAAACTGGCTTGATAAACAACACCATGGTGAACATAACTATTATCATCACTTGTTCGAATACCCCTTTCCAAATAATCAAGATGTCACGCAAACTTGGCTCAGTGACACAACAACCGCCTCATTCGCCGAAACCGTTTCGTTTCAACATATGCTCTGTGAGCACGGTGTCGGCCCTAAGGCAATAACTCAAGCGCAATACACTGGCCACGCCAGTTATGCCTATCACCTCAATGCGCTCAAGTTTGCCCAACTATTAAAGGACAATGCCACATCTCGGTTCAACGTGAAGTTACTGAAAACCAACGTTACAGCGGTAAAGTGCAATGATGAAGGCTACATCAGTGAGCTGCAAACCGACGATAGTGGCCAAGTCAGCGGCGATTTTTTTGTTGATTGCAGTGGCTTTTCGAGCATTTTGCATCGACAAGCCTTGGGCGTTAAATCAGTGGATGTAAGTGCTCAGCTGCCGATTGATAAAGCCATTACGGCCCAAGTCCCGACCTCTGCAGATGATGCGATCCCACCTTACACGCTGGCCACAGCACATCAGGCCGGGTGGATATGGGACATTGCCCTGACCACACGACGTGGAACCGGCTTTGTGTATGCCAGTGACCATTTAACAAAAGAGCAGGCATATACCAAATTTGAACGTTATTTAGGTCAGCCGTTATCTGGCTTAAAAGTACGAGAAATTGACATGAAAGCGGGGTTCGCTGAGCGGGCTTGGCATAAGAATTGTGTGGCTTTAGGGCTTGCTCAAGGTTTTGTTGAGCCTTTAGAGGCTACCTCCATTCTGCTGACTGACTTTAGTGCAAAGCTGTTGGCTGAGAATTTGCCGGTGCAGCATCATGCGCTAGCGTTAGCCGCTAAGAAGTATAACGAAATTGTCGATTATGCATGGCGCCGAGTCGTCGACTTTATCCAATTGCACTATTATCTTTCAGATCGTCAAGACTCTGCATTCTGGCGGGCAATGAAGTCAACTGACAGCATGTCTGTGGTGCTCAAAGAACGTCTTGCGTTGTGGCAATACCAAGTCCCTAAAAAGTCTGACTTTAACTCTAAATATGAAGTGTTTGAGCTAGAGAACTACTTGTACATTCTTTATGGTATGCATTTTAAGCCATGCGCTCATTTAGTTGCCAAGCCTGAGCATAAAGAGTTGATTGCTATGTTAACAAGCTATGGTGAGCAGCTACTAAAGCAGCTGCCTAAACACCGAGCCTTGCTTAACAATATAGCCCAACATGGGCTGCAGAAAATTTAGCTTTTACACGATGCACCTAACGCTTCGAGCAATGCTCTGTTTGACAAGAGCTTGCTTGCAGCACTGCGTTTTTGTGCGGCGATTGAGGCAAATGCCTTGTCGATGATCTCCTCGTTGATTGGCGCTTTTTCAACGTAGTCAGGTAAAAACTCTAATCCATAGAGAATGTATTGCCAACTAGCGAGAGTAAACAGGTCGTATTTGTAGGGTAAGTCGCCATCGGTAATACCGTAATGCTGCCAAGCCTTGAGCTTTTCCTGTAGTGAGGCAGGAATGGTCTCGGGGTTTTTCTGCTCTCGCCAAAAAGGCGTATCATCGCGCTTGGTGAGACAATAATGCAACTTAATGAAATCGATAATGTTGTCCCAACGGGATGTGAAAATACGATTGTATTGCTTTTCTCTCTCTAGCATCGCTTCTCGAGTTGCAGGGAAGCGGGCGGCAAGAGAGCGCACTCCCGCCTCAACCATGGCTATAGCGGTTGCTTCCAGAGGCTCGACAAAGCCACTGGAAAAACCGATAGCACAGCAGTTCTTGGCCCACGATTTTTCTCGGTAGCCGGTTTTGAAGCTGATATGACGATAGCGCTTCTCACTATCATGGGCAATACCATGATAATCGCACAAGGTTTTCTCAGCCTGCTCTTTGGAGCAGTAGTGTGAATTGTAAACATAACCGGTGCCTCGGCGATTTTGTAAGGCAATATCCCAAATCCATCCGGCGTCTTGCGCCGTGGACACCGTATGGGTCGTGATAGGGGTCTCGGCATCGGCATATTCCACAGGTAACACAACGGCGGTATCGACTGTGAGGTAGTGGCTCTTATCAACAAAGGGCACCTTTAAAGCTTTTGCTAACAGCAAAGAGGAGAAGCCCGTACAGTCGACAAAAAAATCAGCATCATGCTGGCGTTGCTGCTTATCAACTAAGTGTGCGATGAAACCTTGCTCATCAAGCTCTACTTGCTCAATATCTGCAACAATATGCTCAACCTGTAACTTGTTCATTGCATGCTTTTTGAGTAATTGACCCAGCTTTGCGGCATCGAGGTGGTATGCATACTTGGCAAGCCAAGCATATTCTCCCGTCTCAGGTGTCTTAGGTGCGAGGTTTTCGTCGCACAGGAATGACTGCACAGACGTCGCGTGGGCAAAATCTTGTTGCATCGTGCCTTGATGTTTTCGGCTCACCCAATATGCGCTCAAATCAAGGCCTTTTGGTTTGGCGGGGGGATCAAAAGGGTGGTAATAGGCATGAGGTTTTTCGCTTGGGTTATACAGCCAATTTTTAAAAAGAGCACCTTGCTTAAAGCTGGCGTCACACTCAGCGATAAACTCTTTTTCAGAAAGGCCAATCTCATACAAGGTATTGACGATAGTAGGGAAGGTGCCTTCGCCAACGCCAATTGTGGGGATAGTGTCTGACTCAATAATACTGACTTTAATATCTCGTCCGGTTCGCTTAAAACTACTGGCTAAGTAGGCTGCGCTAAGCCAGCCAGAAGTGCCACCGCCAACGACAATAACACGTGATAAATCTTTCATTCTTATTCCTTTATTTTTTATTCTAAGTAGAAAAAGGAAGCGACACTCAGGCGACCATTATCTATATCATCCTGCTGATTATGTTGTCCCTTTAAATCAGCGCTGTGCAATATATTGCCTTGATAAATAATGATTCTATTGAATTTCGCCGGCACACTCAGTACTCGCTCGAAAAGGTCAGAGTCGCCCTGAATATAACCATCAAAACTATGTGCATGATGCTGAATTGATTTAAGCATGTTTTTGACAGCGTTGTCATCACTAAACTGCGCCATCCCCGTTGGCCGGTAGCAGTAAAAGGAGGTGCCGCCATGTTGCTCAGAGCATAAATAGTGCACGGTTGCATAGTCTTTATTATCTAAGCTATCGATATGGGGGGCTTTTTGAAAGAGCGAAAGTTGAGACTCTTTCACCGTGGTCAGAGATAACTCGTTTCTGTAAATATCTACTTTACCGTCAAGTTGCAACACTCCTCTGTCGCGCAGACTATTGAGTAATTCTGATAGCGCGCGTTTATAGGGTAAAGGCATTTTGTCGCGTTTACCTGGATAAAAAGAGCGGTCCGTTCCCGGAGGGTTAAAGTATGCGGTGGTTTTGGCATAGTGAATGACTTGTTCAGGGTTAGCTAAGAAGTCATCAACGACGACCACGCTTTCATTGGTTGCAGGAATTGCAATGACGTTCGCTTGGTAATCTAAATTCAGTGTATACATTGGTTTTTGCTTGTAACGGGTTAGACAGCATTATGTTAGCCAAAATCAATTGGAGTCAAATGCGATGTTCCGTTGCCACAAAATTTTCACTTCCTTTTTCCTAGTAAAACCGCTAGCCTTAGTGCCACTAGATAAGTAACAAATACGTAAAATTAATGGAGCAGTAATATGGCGGAGCAACAAGTGCAGCCTTTGCATAACGAAAAACATGCCAACACAAAAATCAAAAATGGCATTAACCTAGAATTTTTGAAAACTCAGCACCTCGTTCCTGTAGTTGCTCACGAGTTTGGTCGTGTTGCTAACGAATTTCCGATGGCATTCGTTAAAAATAATGAAACTGGTAAATTCCAAGCGGTAGCGATTTTTGGACTTGAACCAGGTGAAAACCTATTTGTAGATGGCGATCAGTGGGTAGCAGGTTTTGCCCCATTAGCTGTGACTCGCTATCCGCTAGGTCTTGTTAAGCACCCAGAAGAAGAGCAGTACGGTGTAGTTATCGATGAAGCTAGCCCGTTGGTAGGCGAGGAAGACGGTAATGCGCTGTTTGAAAATGGCGAAGAAACTGAATACCTGAAGCGTCGTAAAGATGCACTTGTGTCGTTCATTGAATTCTCAGGTGTGACTGAAACCTTCACTCAGTATCTTGCAGATAAAGAGCTATTGGTACCACAAACGCTGACTGTGGATATCAAAGGCGAAAAGAAAGATATCTCAGGTATCTATCTAATTGATGAGAAAAAGTTAAATGAGCTAAGCGACGAAGCTTTCCTAGAGCTTCGCAAGCGCGGTTACTTAGCGCCTATTTATTCGTTCCTAACGTCTACTCACCAAGTGGGCCGTCTGGCGCGTTTAAAAGCTCAGCGTGATGCTGACGCATAAATCGTATAAAGCGTGAAAAAGCCCAGCAATTGCTGGGCTTTTTTGTACCCGCTTGTTCAGTTATTACACGAATATGAAAATTGGACCAAAGTTTTATCTCTTTACCCTTGAGTAACGTCGGCCCATGTGAAAAAATTTGAGTTTATTTTGTAACCCCAACTCAGACACGAGGAATCAATTATGCGCATCATCCTATTAGGCGCACCCGGTGCAGGTAAAGGCACGCAAGCTCAGTTTTTAATGGACAAATACAACATTCCGCAAATCTCTACCGGCGATATGTTGCGCGCAGCTATTAAAGAGGGCACACCGCTTGGCTTAGAAGCGAAAAAGGTGATGGATGCCGGACAACTTGTGTCTGACGAGATTATTATTGGTCTTGTAAAAGAGCGTGTCGCTAAGGCTGATTGTGAAAACGGTTTCTTGCTAGATGGTTTCCCACGTACCATCCCTCAAGCCGATGCAATGAAAGAAAATGGCATCGATGTCGATCACGTGATTGAGTTCGATGTGGCTGATGAAGTGATTGTTGAGCGTATGGGCGGACGTCGTGTTCACCCAGGTTCTGGTCGTGTTTACCATGTGGTTTACAATCCACCTAAGGTGGACGGCAAAGATGATGTCACCGGTGAAGATTTGATCATCCGTGACGATGATACTGAAGAGACAGTACGCAAACGTCTCGCTATATATCACGAGCAAACTAAGCCGTTAGTTGATTATTATCAAAAAGAAGCGGCTGCTGGCAACACTCAGTACCATAAACTCGATGGTACCCAAGCTGTTGAAGCAGTCAGCCAGCAGTTAGCCGAACTGCTAGGCTAACCCCGCACTAAAAAAACCGCCTTCAGGCGGTTTTTTTTGATCTTAGCGATTGTTTTCAAAGTATAATCACTTTTAATTTAGCGTTTAGGACTTCATTGCTATGTCACTTGCTTTATCGCAAAGCGCCAGCCGTTACGGGGTGCTGTTAGTTAATCTTGGTACCCCTGATGCGCCCACGTCAAAAGCCGTTCGTGTTTATTTGCGCGAGTTTTTATCCGACACTCGCGTCGTAGAGATACCGCCAGCTGTGTGGTTTTTTATTCTCAACGGCATCATTCTTCCTATTCGCTCGCCCAAGGTGGCTAAAGCATACGCATCAATATGGCAGGAGCAAGGCTCGCCGCTGCGCGCAATTACGGAGCAACAAAGCATTGCCTTGCGGCAGCACTTAGAACAAGGGACGGGAGAGGCCATTCACGTCGACTATGCCATGACCTATGGTAACCCCAGCATCGCTAGCCGTATTAAAGATATGCAGGCGCGTGGCATCGATAAAATAGCGGTGTTGCCACTGTATCCAC
This sequence comes from Pseudoalteromonas sp. CNAT2-18.1, assembly GCF_022347865.1. Classification (NCBI taxonomy): domain Bacteria; kingdom Pseudomonadati; phylum Pseudomonadota; class Gammaproteobacteria; order Alteromonadales; family Pseudoalteromonadaceae; genus Pseudoalteromonas; species Pseudoalteromonas sp. CNAT2-18.1. Next base: position 418,923 of record NZ_JAKRFR010000004.1, read on the forward strand.
AGTACTCTGCGACAACCACGGCTGCGGTATTCGACAAGCTGATGGCGCATCTAAAAACCGTGCGTAACTTACCGGAAATTCGTTTCCTTAAGCACTACTACGAGAAGCCTAGCTATATTAATGCATTGGCGCAATCTATTGCCGATTACCGCGCTCAGCATGGCGAGGCGGATAAACTGATTTTCTCTTTTCATGGCATCCCTAAGCGCTGTGTTAAAAAAGGCGATCCTTACTTTGAGCATTGCCAGGCTACAGCGCAAAATACAGCAGCCAAGTTGGGGCTCAGTGATGAGCAATGGATGATGACCTTCCAATCGCGTTTTGGTGCTGAAGAGTGGTTAAAACCCTATACCGATGAAACTTTGGAAGCGTTGCCAGATCAAGGGGTGAAAACAGTGCAGGTGGTTTGCCCAGCTTTTGCTGCAGACTGCTTAGAAACCTTGGAAGAGATTTCCGTGGAAAACGCCGAAGTGTTCAAAGAGGCGGGAGGCGAGAGCCTAGACTACATTCCCGCGCTTAATGATAGCGAGGCTCATATCGCTTTACTGGCTGAGCTAGCCCAGCAGCAATTGCAGAATTGGTAATACGAAAGGCGCCACACAAGGCGCCTTTTTACTATCACCAATAAAACTGAGTCTATAAGCTATTCAGTGCTCTGATCGCATGATCGTAATTAGGCTCTTTGGATAGGTCGCTAACAAGTTGTTTGTAGATGACTTTGTGGTCTTTATCCAACACCAACACGGCACGGCTAAGCAAGCCCATATCTTTGATAAGTAAACCATACTGCTCACCGAAATCTCGCCATACCGCATCTGAGAGAGTCTCTAGCTTGTCAATTCCCTCTGCGGCGCAATAACGTTTTTGCGCAAAAGGTAAATCAGTGCTGACAGTTAACATAGCGACTTGAGGGAATTCGCTGGCCACTTTTTCATTGAAGTGCTTTGTTTGAATACTGCACACGCCAGTGTCTAAGCTCGGAACTACACTCAATAGAACCGCTTTGCCTTGGTAGTCATTTAAGCTGCGAGGTTCAAATTGGGCATTCACGGTACGAAAATCCGGTGCGGCATCACCCACTTTGACTCCTTTGCCTAACAGGGTGACGGGCTTTCCTTGGGCTGTGACTTTACCAGCATCAATGGTATTGATAGTCTCGCTTTGCTGAGCTAGCGCTACAGTGCTGCAGGTCAACAGGGTGCACAGTGCTAATTTCTTAAACATAACGCTCTCTTTTCTATTTTCTGCAAAATCCTATGAACTATTATATCTATACGCCAGTACAAAAGGATATAGCGGCGGTGGATATTTAAATTGTGTTTATTGTTATCTTTTATTAACATTAATACAGGCTAGTTTGCGATCAACAACAATAACAACGCATTCCGATACGACTAACCACCATTCAACGATCATGCGAGTGAGGTACTGCCTGTCATGAAAACACCAGTGTTAATTTGTGATGACTCCACAGTTGCTCGCAGGCAGTTAGCCCGATCCCTACCCGAAGATTGGGAAATAAAACTGGAATACGCCGTCAACGGCGAAGACTGCCTAGACAAATTGCAGTCGTTCTCACCGGAAATCTTGTTTCTAGACCTCAACATGCCAGGCATGGATGGTTATCAAGTCTTGCAGGCTATCAAAGAGCGTAATATTCAGGTGCTCGTTGTGGTGGTCTCTGGTGATATCCAACCGACAGCGCACGAGCGTGTTCTTGCGCTTGGTGCGATTGATTTCATTGCCAAACCGTGCGATGCCAGCAAGTTAGAGCAAATTATTGATCAGCACGGCATAAAAGATAAGGCGGCACGCCAACGTTTAGCCTTGCAGCTCGGGGAACAGCTTGACCCGGATATTCGTGACATTTATCAAGAGATCACCAATGTGGCGATGGGGCAAGCGGGTGACTTGCTCGCGCGGCTACTTAATGTATTCGTAAAGCTGCCCATTCCTAATGTAAACGTACTTGAAGTGAATGAGCTGGCAATGGCACTTCGCTCAATCGACCAAAATGCGGCAACTTCAGGCATCTGTCAGGGCTTTATTGGTGGGGGGATCTCGGGCGAGGCGTTGTTATTGCTTAATGACTCCAGCTTTAAAGAAATTGCTTCACTGATGAATTACGAGGGAGAGATCACCGATGCGGTAGAGCTCGAACTATTAATGGATGTCAGCAATATTTTAGTGGGCTCGGTACTTACCGGCTTAGCCAAGCAGCTTGATGTGGGTTTTTCCCAAGGCCACCCAGTGGTGCTCGGTCAGCATCGTGAAGTTGAAGAATTGGTCTCGGCCAATCGCTCGCGTTGGCAACGTACATTGGCGATAGAAATCAGCTATGGAATCGAGGACCACGATATAAATTGCGACCTCATGTTGTTGTTCACAGAAGATTCCCTGAAAACTCTCAAATACAAAGTCGAATACCTATTGGAAGATTAATTTATGCCTGCAGCTGATTTTAATATGCACGAAATACACTGGCTCATGGATATGTTTAATACCGTGGATGTGGGCCTTGTGGTATTGGACCGCAAATACCGGGTGTGCATATGGAATGGCTTTATGGAGAATCACTCTGGGCTGCTGCCTAGTGCAGTGAAAGACAAAGACTTATTCGACTTGTTCCCCAGCATTGATGAGAAGTGGTTTCGAACCAAAACCGAGTCAGTGTTTGTACTGAAAAATCGCTCATTCACTATTTGGGAGCAAAAGCCCTATATTTTTCGCTTTAAGAACTACCGTCCGATCACTGGTAAAGCGAACCATATGTACCAAAATGCGACTTTCATCCCGTTAACCAGTACCACCGGAGATGTGACTCACGTATGCATCATTATTTATGATGTAACCGACGAGGCAGTGAATAAAATCGAATTGGAAGAAGCCAATCGTATGCTAGAGCAAATCAGTCGCACTGACGGGTTAACACAATTACCTAATCGCAGCTTTTGGGAAGAAAGTCTGCAAAAAGAGTTTAAGCGTGTGAGTCGCTCACAAGGGCATGATAGCTTGTTAATGCTAGATATCGATCACTTCAAAAATATTAACGACAGTCATGGCCATGCGGCAGGAGATGAGGCGCTAAGACACATAGCCAACATTATAAGCAACACCTTGCGCGAAAGTGACATGGCTGGGCGTTATGGCGGTGAAGAGTTTGCTATTACTTTATATGATACAGATGCAGAAGGCGCCAAAGTATTTGCCGAGCGCTTGCGGGCACAGGTTGAAAGTTCGCAAGTGGTTGTTGACGAGGAAGTCATTAAAATGACTATCAGTGTAGGGATCGCTCAGTACGACAGCGCTTTTGAGCAACATGAGCAGTGGGTCGCCGCAGCAGACAAAGCGCTGTACAAGTCGAAACAAGAAGGGCGAAACCGCATTTCTATCGCTAACAACGGCGCTTAATTAAGCGTCGCTGTTTTGCGCTGCAGGACACTGACTGAGCAGTTGGGTACTGCCATCTTGTTGCTCTTGCTCTAACCTCACTGCAAACCCCCACAACCGATATAGGTGCTTCATCACCTCATCGCTTGAGTCCGCTAAAGGAATCGATTGATGTGGTACATAACGTAAAGTTAAAGAACGATCCCCTCTAATATCAACATCATAGATCTGGATATTAGGCTCATGATTACTGAGGTTGTACTGCGCTGATAGGGTTTCCCTAATAGCTTGGTAACCCGCTTCATCGTGAATAGCCCCGACTTCCAAGTGAGGTTGTTGAGCATCATCAACGATGGAGAACAGTTTGAACTCCCGCATCATACGAGGAGAAAGGAATTGACTGATGAAACTCTCATCTTTGAAGTTTTGCATGGCAAAATGCAGGGTCTCCAGCCAATCACTGCCAGCATACTCCGGAAACCATTGTTTATCCTCATCCGTTGGGTTTTCGCAGATTCGGCGAATATCCGTCATCATGTTAAACCCTAAGGCATAAGGGTTAATCCCCGAGTAGTAGTTGCTGTTGTAGGGAGGTTGATACACCACATTAGTGTGGCTTTGCAGTACTTCGAGCATAAAGCCATCGGTGACCTTTCCTTCATCATACAGGTGATTAAGTATGGTGTAATGCCAAAAAGTAGCCCAGCCTTCATTCATTACTTGGGTCTGTTTTTGTGGATAAAAGTACTGCGAGATTTTGCGTACAATACGCACAATTTCTCGTTGCCACGGTTCCAGTAAAGGCGCATTTTTTTCGATGAAATAAAGAATATTTTCTTGCGGCTCACGAGGAAAACGCTCGCGCTTTTGTTTGCTGTGCGACTCAGTCTCTGGAATTGTGCGCCATAACTCATTAACCTGAGACTGTAAGTAGTCTGCTCGCTCTTTCTGTCGTCTCTTTTCTTCGAACAAAGAGATTTGCTGTGGCCTTTTATAGCGATCTACACCGTAATTCATTAGCGCATGGCAGGAGTCGAGAATATTCTCCACTTCATCAATGCCGTATTTTTGCTCGCATTCGGCAATGTAGTTTTTGGCAAAGAGTAAATAGTCAATAATGGAACCGGCATCCGTCCAGGCTTTAAACAGATAGTTACCCTTAAAAAATGAGTTATGGCCATAGCAGGCGTGAGCCATGACTAGGGCCTGCATCGGCATGGTGTTTTCTTCCATCAGGTATGCGATACAAGGGTTCGAGTTAATCACAATCTCATAGGCCAGTCCCATTTGTCCGCGCTTATAGTTTTGCTCAGTTTGGATAAATTTCTTACCGTACGACCAATGGTTGTAGCCAATAGGCATACCGACACTGGAGTACGCATCCATCATTTGCTCAGCGGTGATCACTTCAATTTGGTTCGGGTAAGTATCAAGCTTATAGTGTTGTGCAACGCGTTTTATTTCGTCGCGGTATTGCTCAAGCAAATCAAAGGTCCAATCTGGACCATCACTTAATGGCTTTCGAGTCATAATCGCCCCTCATTACTAGGCGCTACGCGCCGTTTTGTTGGCGTTTTTCTTAAATAGCTCTCGGAAAATAGGATAAATATCATCAACAGCACGAATGTGCTCTATGGCAAAGTTGCCGAATTGAGCCGCGAGTTGCTCATATTCTCGCCACAAGCTTTGGTGTGCACGATTGGTGATTTCGACATAGGCATAGTATCGCACCATGGGTAAGATTTTGTTGCTCAGCAAATCGGCGCATTGCGGTGAATCATCTGCCCAGTTGTCGCCATCGGACGCCTGCGCTGCGTAGATATTCCATTCACTGGATGCGTATCGCTCACTCACTATTTGATGCATCAGTTTTAATGCGCTGGAGACGATGGTGCCGCCAGTCTCTTGCGAGTAAAAAAACTCTTGTTCGTCGACCTCCTTGGCTTGAGTATGATGGCGGATATACACCACCTCAATGTTTTCATAGCTGCGGGTAAGAAATAGGTAGAGAAGAATATAAAAGCGTTTCGCCATGTCTTTGGTGGCTTGATCCATCGAACCAGAGACATCCATAAGGCAAAACATAACGGCCTTAGAAGTGGGGTGCGGACGCTTTTCGTAGTTGCGAAAGCGTAAGTCGTAATTATCAATAAAAGGCACCGCAGATATCTTTCGCTCAAGCACTTCTATCTGCTCAAGGAGCGCGTTAATTTTGGTTTGCTCTGGTACAGGGGCATGCTCAAGTTCAATCAATTGCGCTTTTAGTTCAGCGAGCTCGCGTCGCTTTGCTGCGGTCATCGCCACTCTTCGGGCAAGTGAGCCTTGTAAAGAACGAACAATATCAATATTGCTTGGCATGCCATCGCTGCAAAAACCAGCGCGGTGCGTTTTCATTTGTACCAGCTTATCGACACTGGTTTCTTGTAAGTTCGGTAGTTCTAAATCTTCAAATAATAAGTCTAGATACTCATCCTTTGAAATTGAGAATACAAATTCATCTTGCCCTTCGCCTTGATCGCTGGCTTCGCCCTCACCAGCGCCGCCGCCTTGACCCTGCGGCGGGCGTTTTATTTTATCGCCTTTATTAAATTGGTCGTTGCCCGGGTGCACCTGCTCACGATGCCCCCCGCGACCTTGATGAAAAAAAGGCTCCTTGATGTCTTTGGCGGGGATAGAAATGCTTTCCCCGCTAGAGACATCAGTAACACTGCGTTTATTTATCGCGTCTGAAACGGCTTCTTTAATTTGCTTTTTATAGCGGCGAATAAAGCGCTGTCTATTTAACGTGCTTTTATTCTTGCCGTTCAGGCGCCTGTCGATAAAGTGCGCCATAAAACCTCCCTCAACTCACTACGTGCTGGTTACTGCGATTTGCGAACGCGCAAATACCACTCAGACAGTAAGCGCACTTGTTTCTGGGTGTAGCCTTTTTCAACCATTCGGTTAACGAAGTCTTCGTGTTTTTTCTGATCCTCTGCTGATGTCTTGGTATTAAATGAGATAACCGGCAGTAAGTCCTCGGTGTTGGAGAACATTTTTTTCTCAATCACCGTGCGCAGTTTCTCGTAGCTAGTCCAAAGCGGATTCTTACCGTTGTTGTGAGCGCGCGCTCGTAAAACAAAATTAACGATCTCATTGCGGAAGTCTTTGGGGTTAGAAATACCCGCAGGTTTTTCGATCTTCTCCAGCTCAGCATTGAGTGCGGCGCGGTCGAATAGCTGCCCGGTGTCAGGGTCGCGGTATTCTTGATCTTGGATCCAAAAGTCGGCATAGGTGACGTAGCGATCGAAGATATTTTGCCCGTACTCGGAGTACGACTCTAAATAAGCTGTTTGTAGCTCTTTACCGATAAATTCGACATATTGAGGGATGAGGTAGCCTTTTAAGTGCGACAAGTAACGTTCTTGCACTTCAGCGCTGTATTGCTCCCGCTCTATCTGCTGTTCCAATACATAGAAAAGATGGACCGGATTGGCAGCCACTTCACTGTGATCAAAGTTAAACACGCGCGACAAGATTTTAAATGCAAAACGGGTTGATAACCCAGTCATGCCCTCGTCGACGCCGGCATAGTCGCGGTACTCTTGGTAGGATTTGGCTTTGGGGTCGGTATCTTTCAGGCTTTCACCATCGTAGACCCGCATTTTTGAGTAAATACTGGAGTTTTCAGGCTCTTTTAGCCGCGATAACACCGAGAACTTCGCTAAGGTTTCTAAAGTGCCTGGAGCACACGGAGCGTCGCTTAGCTCGCTGTTGTGTAGTAACTTATCGTAGATTTTTACCTCTTCAGTGACACGTAAGCAATACGGCACTTTCACAATGTAAACCCTGTCTAAAAAGGCTTCATTATTCTTATTATTCTTAAACGTTTGCCACTCTGATTCATTTGAGTGAGCCAAAATAATGCCATTAAAGGGCAGGGCGGAAATCCCCTCAGTACCGTTGTAGTTGCCTTCTTGGGTGGCAGTTAGCAGCGGATGCAGTACTTTAATGGGCGCTTTGAACATTTCGACGAATTCCATCAAGCCTTGGTTGGCAAGACATAAAGCGCCTGAGTACGCGTACGCATCTGGATCGTTTTGCGCGTAATGTTCAAGTTTACGAATATCAACTTTACCCACTAGGGCGGAGATATCTTGGTTGTTTTCATCACCAGGCTCAGTTTTGGCAATGGCCACTTGATTTAAAATAGAGGGGTAGCGCTTTACCACCTTAAATTGACTGATGTCACCATTGTATTCTTTTAATCTTTTCGCTGCCCAAGGCGACATGATGGTACGCAAATAACGCTTTTTAATGCCGTATTCTTTTTCTAGCAGTTCGCCGTCTTCAATGGCATTAAAAAGGCTCAGGGGGTGATCATTCACCGGTGAGCCTTTAAGACAATAAATAGGCACTTGTTGCATCAAGTACTTAAGCTTTTCAGCAATCGATGATTTACCGCCGCCCACAGGACCAAGCAAGTATAATACTTGTTTACACTCCTCTAGGCCTTGTGCGGCGTGTTTTAGGTAGGAAACAATCTGCTCAATGGCATCTTCCATACCATAAAACTCATTGAATGCGGGGTATCTTGGTACAACTCGGTTAGAGAAAAGCCGACTTAACACCGCATCTTGCGATGTATCGACCATTTCTGGCTCGCCTATGGCTGTTAGCAGGCGCTCTGGTGCCGTGACATAGGCTGTCTTGTCTTTTTTGCACAGCTCTAGAAACTCGCTAATGCTGTACTCTTCTTCCTGGGATGCTTCAAATCGTGATTGATAATGCTCGAAAATTGTCATACCGACCTCCAAGTTACCCGAAGCTGAGATGAAAGGGTGGAAAGATGCGACTCGGTACTTAAAGCGTAGACAGTAAAGTGAAATTTTGCGAAATATATTAGGAATTTAGTTATTCATATTTAGCGCTATGAACAGCCACAAAAAAGCCGCATGAGCATGGTGCGCATACGGCTTTTATCAACTTAGAACAAGCAGGTGAAAAAATTTCACCTATTTATATCAGCGGTTAAATTAAGCGCTGAAGTTCTGGTTTGCGAAGTCCCAGTTTACTAGCGACCAGAAGCCTTTAAGGTAATCTGGACGTACATTGCGGTAGTCAATGTAGTAAGCATGTTCCCAAAGGTCAACGGTCAGAATTGGAGTTACGCCTTGCTCAGTTAGAGGCGTAGCTGCATTTGATGTGTTAACGATATCCAATGAACCGTCTGCAGTTTTAACTAACCAAGTCCAGCTCGAACCGAAGTTGTTTACTGCTTTGTCATTGAATGCTTCTTGGAACGCTTCAAAAGAGCCCCATTTAGCGTTAATCGCATCGGCTACAGCGCCGGTTGGTGCACCACCACCGTTTGGAGAAAGGCTGTGCCAGTAGAACGTGTGGTTCCAGATCTGAGCAGCATTATTGAAAACACCGCCTTCAGATGAGCATACGATTTCTTCGAGAGATTTACCTTCGAAATCAGTACCAGCAATAAGGCCATTTAGCTTTTGCACGTAGGTGTTGTGGTGTTTACCGTGGTGATACTCAAGCGTCTCTTGAGAGATATGTGGCTCTAATGCATTGATTTCGTATGGTAGTGACGGTAGTTCAAATGCCATGTTTTTCTCCATCTATCATTATTTGAAAAAAGGGCAAGCAGCTGCGCGCGGACTGCGCAAAGTGTACTGAATGCCATTATAGTGGTACTATAATTCCTGAGTATTTTACTCAAGTTTTAGCAAACAGCAACGCCAAAACGGCGACAAGTGCCTGATCCTGCGTTTACAGTAAACGTCTTATACGACGATTTTGCTACATCAGAGCAAAAAATATCGTGGTTGCCTTCATCACCGTCATGCTACGGTATCAACAGCGCGCTGTTTGCTTTAAAATTACTGCTAACGATAGACATTGTGGTCAAAGTGATGGATTTCAACACTTACCGTCACATTTAACAGAAATTGAGGTTGTACATGGAAACCGTTGAAAAGATTAAACAGCAAATTGCTGAAAATCCCATTCTGCTTTATATGAAAGGCTCTCCAAAACTACCAAGCTGTGGCTTTTCTTCTCAAGCAGCGCAAGCGATGATTTCTTGCGGCGAGCAGTTTGCTTACGTTGATATCCTACAAAACCCGGATATTCGTGCTGAGTTACCCAAATATGCGAACTGGCCAACTTTTCCGCAGTTATGGGTGGAAGGTGAGTTAGTCGGTGGTTGCGACATTATTATTGAGATGTTCCAACGCGGCGAGTTGCAGCCTCTCATTGAGCAAACAGCGGCAAAGTACAAAGACGCTGATAGCGAATAAGAGTAAAAAAGCCAGGTTCTCCTGGCTTTTGTATTAAGAGCCCTGTCCAGAGGCTTTGACTGATACCATCGATCAGCAACGCATTTCTCACTAAAAAAGCAATTTTTCGAATCCCTCGGTAAAAACTTTCCATCTGCACAACTTCGGTTAAACTTTGTTATTAATAGCAGTTTATTGGGCGTGCCTTGTATGTTCATGCTTTATATTCGTATGACCGTTTTAATTTTGGCAGTGGCCATACTCCCCGCTAGCTACTCCTACGCGCAGCGTCAATCTATTACGATTGACTATCAAGTAAATGATGCAACCATGAGTTACACAGGCTTTTGGCGCGGCAGTACCTTTATTGTCGATGCGGGGTTCGAGCGTAATGTGATTGTCGCGACGCTTGATTGGCCTCCTTACTTGGGGCGTAATCAATGTCAGGGTGGCTGGCTATTGCATTATATGGCGGCGTTGCTATTGCAGGCTGGGTATAATCCTGAGTTCAGGTTTTTGCCTTGGGCCCGAGCGGTGCGCATGACTGAATTGGGTCATGCGGACATTTTAGCTCCAGAGTATGAAATAGAATCATCCGCGCCCTCAGACGTCATCCCTGGCAGCACGCGGCTTAATCACCTCGCATTGTCCTCAGCACTTGCGCATGCACCGGTGCATTATGTGGCTGCAGCAGACAGTGCTATCACCCAGGCCCCGCAAATATCGGAATTGCCCAATTACTCTCTTGGTATCGTTCGTGGCTATCAAAATGCCCCCCAGGTAGATCAAGTGATCGACAGTGGTCAAGTCATTGTTCAGCAAGCTATAGATGATGCGCAAAACCTTAACTTAGTGGTTAACGGGCGCGTTAACCTCATTATTGGCGATCCCTTGGTATTACATACCGTTGCCAGTGCAAACGGTATTGACCGCGCTGCCTATCGAGTATTGCAACCAAGCATAACCAATCAGCCATTGTATTTTGCGCTATCGAAAACGCGGCCACAGTGGCAAGTGTTGATGCAAGATATCAATCAAACCATTCCTGTTGCTAATGCTCAGCAATTGCGCCAACAGCTCACTGAGCGTATTGACGAGCACTGTGCAGCTCAGAGCGCATATTAAGGTGAATTTTTATTCGCAACATGAATAATTATTCACACTTACCCCATCTTTACGTTAACGTAAACGTCCGTTTTTAGGGTCGCTATTTACACGATTTGTAAATATGACACTGGTGTCATATAAAAAATAACGAGTATAAATAGTAAAAATACCTCTATACCCCCTTGCTTCGCATATGTTTACAAAGCGTGAAAAATATTCAAGAATGTGAATATGTATTCATAATTTCATTGACACTCTGTTTGCAAAGCGTTAGCGTTGACGGTCTGCTAGGCCGCCTGTGAGGGTTGCTTGCAACGCGGTTAGCACGCAGTAGCAAGGGGGAGAGGAGTCCGCAAATGTTATATGACTCAGCATTAGAAAAAGATAATTGTGGCTTTGGCTTGATAGCCCAAGTCAATGGGCAAGCCAGCCATAAGTTGATTCGCACCGCGATCACGGGTCTTGCCCGTATGGAACACCGGGGTGGTATTTCTGCAGACGGTAAAACCGGTGATGGTTGTGGCTTGCTGATGCAAAAGCCAGACAGCTTTTTTCGAGCTGTAGCCAAAGAAAACAACTGGTTACTGGGCAAGAACTATGCTGTGGGAATGGTTTTTCTAAGCCAAGATCCGGTTCAAGCCGAAGCGGCAAAACGCGTTATCACCAAAGAACTAGAACAAGAAACACTGACCCTACAAGGGTGGCGTGAAGTGCCGACCGATACCAGTTACTTAGGCGATATTGCCTTAAAGCAATTGCCACAGTTTATGCAGGTTTTTGTCAGCGCCCCGGAAGGATGGCGACCAAAAGATTTGGAACGTCGGCTGTACATTGCCCGCCGACGTATCGAAAAACAGTTAGAACAGGATAAGGATTTTTACATTGCTAGCCTGTCTGGGTTAGTCACCGTATATAAAGGCCTGATGATGCCAGAGGACTTGCCAAATTTTTACCTCGATTTGGCAGATATCCGCATGACTTCGGCAATTTGTGTTTTTCACCAACGTTTTTCCACCAATACCCAGCCGCGATGGCCCCTAGCACAGCCGTTTCGCTATTTGGCTCATAACGGTGAAATCAACACCATAACGGGCAACCGACAATGGGCTCGGGCTCGTGCTTATAAGTTTTCCTCGCCACTGTTGCCTGATTTGCAAAGTGCCGCCCCTTTTGTCAACGAGAGTGGCTCAGACTCCTCAAGCTTGGACAACATGCTGGAGTTGTTTTTAGCCGGGGGGATGGACCTGTTCCGCGCGATGCGCATGTTAGTGCCACCGGCATGGCAAAAGAACCGAGCGATGGATGATGATCTGCGCGCATTTTATGATTTCAACTCTATGCATATGGAGCCTTGGGATGGACCTGCGGGCATTGTGATGTCCGATGGTCGCTTTGCTGCATGCAACCTCGATCGTAACGGCTTGCGACCTGCTCGCTATGTGGTGACCCAAGACGGGTTTATCACCTTGGCTTCAGAGGTCGGGATTTGGGATTATGCCGCCGATGAAGTGGTGGAGAAGGGTCGTGTTGGTCCTGGTGAACTGATGGTGGTTGATACCTTGCATGGCAAGGTATGGCACTCAGGAGAAATCGATCAAGACCTCAAAGCAAGGCATCCTTACAAACAATGGCTGGAGCAAAACGTTAAGCGCCTCACGCCTTTTGAGAAGCTGACCGACAAAGAAGCCGGTAACCGTTCGTTTGACGCTGATACGCTACTGATTTACCAGAAAATGTTTGCGTACACCAATGAGGAGTTGGACCAGGTCATTCGGGTGATGGGTGAAAATGGCCAAGAAGCCACCGGTTCAATGGGCGATGACACGCCATTTGCGGTACTTTCTGAAGGCCATCGCTCCTTGTATGATTATTTTCGACAAAAGTTTGCTCAGGTCACGAATCCGCCTATCGATCCACTGCGGGAAAACCATGTCATGTCACTAACGACCTGCATTGGCCGTGAGCAAAATGTTTTCAATGAGACCACAGGACACGCTAAGCGCTTGCAATTTGATTCGCCAGTGCTGATGTACTCGGATATGGTGCAGCTGCGCAGTGCCAATGATGAGCACTATAGCCACAGCCAAGTGGACCTAAACTACACCAGTGATGAGACCTTAGAGCAGGCGTTGGAACGCGTTTGTGATGAGGCGCAGCGTAAGGCTGAAGAAGGCGCGGTGATGGTGATTTTAACCGACCGCCATATTACCCAAGACAGCCTGCCTATTCCGGCGGCAATGGCCGTTGGTGCGGTTCAGCAACGTTTAGTGAATAACAACTTGCGTTGTGACACTAACATAATTATCGAAACTGCAAGCGCACGCGATCCTCATCATTTCGCGGTGTTACTTGGTTTTGGTGCAACCGCTATTTACCCTTACCTCGCCTATGAGTCGCTGGTGGCGATGAGCGATAACAAGGTGATCGACAAGAGCTACCGCGAAGTGACGCTGTCTTATCGCAATGCTATCAACAAAGGGTTGTTTAAGATTATGTCGAAAATGGGGATCAGTACCATTTCGTCATACCGGTGCTCTATGTTGTTCGAAGCGGTGGGATTATCCGATAAAGTGGTCGAGCTATGCTTTAATGGCGTGGCGAGTCATATCGCTGGTGCCTGTTTTGCGGATTTTGAGCACGACCAAGGCAAGTTGCGCAAACTAGCATTTAGTGCACGTAAACTGCTCTCCCATGGTGGGCTGTTAAAATACGTTCATGGCGGCGAATATCACGCTTATAACCCCGATGTGATCCAAACACTGCAAACCGCAGTGCGCTCAGGAGACTATGCGGACTATCAACGTTATGCGGCCCTGGTAAACAATCGTCCCATCACTAATTTGCGCGATATGCTCGCGCTGCGCAGCGATACTAAGGCCATTAGTGTCGATGATGTTGAGCCGGCAGAGGCGCTTTATCAGCGTTTTGATTCCGCCGCCATGAGTATCGGCGCGTTATCGCCAGAAGCGCATGAAGCTCTGGCAATTGCGATGAACCGCTTAGGCGGGTGTTCTAACTCGGGCGAGGGTGGCGAGGACAAGCTGCGCTTTGGTACCGAGAAAAATTCACGTATTAAACAAGTGGCATCAGGACGCTTTGGCGTCACTCCGCACTATCTGCGCAGTGCTGATGTTATCCAAATCAAAGTCGCCCAAGGCGCTAAGCCTGGCGAGGGAGGCCAGCTGCCCGGTGAGAAGGTCACACCTTATATCGCAAAACTTCGGTATTCGGTACCAGGTGTGACCTTAATTTCACCTCCACCACACCACGATATTTACTCTATTGAGGATTTGGCGCAGCTGATATTCGACCTCAAGCAGGTGAATCCAAGTGCAATGATCTCGGTTAAGTTAGTGTCAGAGCCAGGGGTCGGCACCATTGCTACCGGTGTGGCCAAAGCTTACGCCGACCTTATCACCATAGCCGGGTACGACGGTGGCACCGGGGCCAGCCCACTGACATCAGTGAAGTATGCGGGTAGCCCGTGGGAGTTGGGATTAGCGGAAACGCAGCAAGCCCTAGTTGAAAATGGCTTGCGTCACCGTATTCGCTTGCAAACAGACGGCGGTTTAAAAACCGGCTTAGACATCATCAAGGCGGCCATTCTCGGCGCTGAAAGCTTTGGTTTTGGCACCGGACCTATGGTAGCTCTGGGGTGTAAATACCTGCGTATTTGTCACCTCAATAACTGTGCAACCGGTGTAGCGACGCAAGACGAGACATTACGGGCCAAGCATTATCATGGCTTGCCTGAGATGGCGATGAACTACTTTAAGTTTATTGCCCAAGAAGCGCGAGAAATCATGGCATCTCTGGGCGTCACGCGACTAGTGGATTTAATTGGTCGCACCGAATTACTCGAAGCCATTGAGGGCAAAACGCCGAAACAGCAAAAAGTCGACCTCAGTCATTTATTGGAGAAGCCCAATAATATCAGCGGTGAGACCCTATACTGCTCGGTGCACAATACTTCGCATTATACGGGACGCTTGAATGAGGAGCTGCTCGATAAAGCCAAGGAGGCCATTGATAACTTATCGGGTTTAAATTTGGTGAGCCGCATTAATAACACCGATCGCTCCATTGGTGGCATGCTTTCCGGCTATATTGCCTCGAAGCACGGTAACCAGGGTATGGCCGCTGATCCAATTCGTCTTGAGCTACATGGCACTGCCGGGCAATCCTTTGGTGTGTTTAATGCCGGTGGTCTCGAGATGACCCTTATTGGCGATGCCAATGATTATGTCGGTAAAGGCATGGCCGGTGGGCGCTTAGTCGTTCGCCCACCAATGGGCTCATGTTTCCAATCACACCAAGCGGCAATTATTGGCAATACCTGCCTATATGGTGCAACTGGGGGTCATTTATATGCTGCTGGTTGTGCTGGCGAGCGCTTTGGTGTGCGTAACTCCGGCGTCACCGCTGTGGTTGAAGGCTTAGGAGATAATGGCTGCGAATACATGACCGGCGGCGTCGTATGTGTGCTTGGTAAGGTTGGGGTCAACTTTGGTGCGGGGATGACAGGTGGTTTTGCCTATGTACTCGACGAAGCCCAAGACTTTGATAAACGCATCAACCCAGAGCTGGTGGAAATTGTCGAACTGGATAACTTAGTAACACATCATGAGCACCTCCGTGGATTGATAGCTGAACACTTAGAACTCACCGGTTCGCAGCGAGCCGAGGCTATTCTTGCTAGCTTTGATCTGTATCTACCGCTGTTTAAGTTGGTGAAACCAAGATCCAGTGATGTGCAGAGTTTATTGGGCCACCGCGCCCGCAGTAGCGCGGAGTTGCGCGTACAGGCGCAATAGGAGGAAGTATGAGTCAGAATGTTTATCAATTTATTGACGTGCAGCGCGTGGACCCAAGGAAAAAGCCTATCTCCACACGCAAGCAGCAGTTTGTCGAGATTTACGAACCATTTTCGCAAAACCAAGTCGACTCTCAGGCCGATCGCTGCTTGGATTGCGGCAACCCCTATTGCGAGTGGCAGTGCCCGGTCCATAATTACATCCCGCAGTGGCTAAAGCTGATCCGCACTGGGCGTATACTCGAGGCAGCAGAGCTGTCTCACCGCACCAATAGCCTGCCAGAGGTGTGTGGGCGGGTATGCCCGCAAGACCGTCTTTGTGAAGGCGCTTGTACGCTCAATGAAGACTTCGGCGCGGTGACTATAGGGAATATAGAAAAATACATCACCGATACCGCATTTGCCATGGGCTGGAAGCCTGATATGAAGCACGTAGTGTGGACCGATAAAAAAGTCGCCATTATTGGTGCTGGCCCCGCTGGCTTGGGGTGTGCTGATGTGTTGGTACGCAATGGCGTTAAGCCGGTGGTATTTGACCGTCACCCGGAAATCGGGGGGTTGCTAACCTTTGGTATTCCTTCTTTCAAGCTCGAAAAAGAAGTAATGCAGCGTCGTCGTGAAATCTTCACCGAGATGGGAGTGGAGTTTCAACTGAATACCGAAATAGGCAAAGATATTGAATTGCAAAGTATTATTGATCAATACGATGCAGTCTTTTTAGGTGTTGGCACATACCAAAGCATGCGCGGCAATTTAGCCAATGAGGATGCCGAAGGCGTCTATGACGCATTACCATTTTTAATTGGTAATACTAATCGCGTGATGGGCTATGACGAAAGCCAAACGCCTTTTGTTGATATGCAAGGCAAGCGCGTTGTCGTGCTCGGCGGTGGAGACACCGCGATGGATTGTGTGCGTACTTCGGTGCGTCAACAGGCAAGCCATGTGATCTGTGCCTATCGTCGCGATGAAGAAAATATGCCAGGCTCAAAGCGCGAGGTGAAAAACGCCAAAGAAGAAGGCGTGGAATTCATGTTCAACGTGCAACCCAAAGGTATTAAGGTGAATGAACAAGGCATCGTCACCGGTGTGAAAATGATAAAAACCCAACTCGCAGAGGCGGATGAAAATGGTCGTCGCCGCGCCGAAGAAGTCGCGGGCTCTGAACATGTCGTGGCCGCTGACGCCGTGCTCATAGCTTTTGGCTTTAAGCCCCACAAGATGGAGTGGTTATCGCCGTTTGGTGTCGAAATCAATAGTTGGGGTGGGATCACTGCGCCTGAGCAAGGCGAATATACTCACCAAACGACTAATCCAAAGATTTTCGCTGGCGGTGACGCGGTACGAGGATCCGATCTGGTCGTCACCGCGATCTTTGAAGGTCGAAACGCCGCCGAGGGCATCATGGACTACCTCGAGGTATAAAGTTCTTTTCTGGGAAAATCAAAGCGGGCCCTTGTTGGCCCGTTTTTTTATAGCTAACAGTGACTGAAAAAGGATAAGCTAAAAACCGCTCAACCGGTTTTTCATCCGTAAGTGCAAATTATGACAGGGAGGTAATGAGCTATGGAATATGTGTTAGCGGTGACTCTGTTTGCCATTTCTGCTTCCATCACCCCAGGACCCAACAATATTTTAGTGATGACTTCTGGCGTTAACTTTGGCGTTAAGCGCAGTCTGCCGTTACTGACAGGCATTTGCGTGGGCTTTGCTGTTATGTTGTTGCTTGTCGGCCTAGGATTTTCTTATGTATTTAGCAGATACCCAAGCCTGCACTTTGTCATAAAGTGTTTAGGTGTTCTTTATTTACTCTACCTTGCGTTCGTTATTGCTTTTTCATCCGCTGCCATTGAGGGGAAGGAGCAGCATCGACCTTTATCATTTATCAATGGTGCGTTATTTCAATGGGTTAATGGTAAAGCTTGGGTTGTTGCTAGCGGCGCTATTGCCGCTTTTACGAGTGTTGGAGGGGAATTTAGTGGCGACAATATTGTTATCGTCCTGACTTTCTTATTGGTGTCATTTCCCTGCGTTGGCGTGTGGCTAATGTTTGGTTCAATGCTTAAAAATCTACTCAACACCGCAAACAGACGTCGCTGGTTTAACCTGACGATGGCATTGTTACTGGTGTTATCGGTGATACCTGTGCTCAAGGAAATAGTAACAGCACTTTAGTGCACAGCCTCAATCCATAAGACCGTACACATTGCTAATGTCGAGTTGTTAGCGCTCTGAGCTCTCATATAGAGTTAATCGAGTGTAATCCCTCACCCGTGTGCGGCAATCAACTCTTTGGCGTTAGCCAGAGTTGCTTTACTAATGTTGTCCCCTGCTAATAACCGCGCAATTTCATCGACTCGCCCTTGCTTATTCAACGGCTGCATTTGCGTGTAGGTCTCATCATTGGCCACTTCTTTGGCGACAAAAAACTGGTTCATAGCACTGGAAGCCACTTGCGGTAAATGGGTCACACAGATTACTTGTGTTGATTCACCCAAACGACGTAATAACTTACCTACCGCAGCGGCTGTCGGGCCAGAAATACCCACATCCACTTCATCAAAAATAAGAGTAGGCGTGGTAACCCGTTGAGCGATAATTACTTGAATCGCTAAACTGATGCGCGATAACTCGCCTCCGGATGCTACTTTGCTAAGCGCCTGTAAGGGCTGGCCTGGGTTGGTACTGACCATAAACTCTATGCGGTCTTGGCCTAGCTTACTGGGGGTTCGTTCGTTGTCGTAATCAAGCTCAATGGCAAAGCGGCCATTTTCCATCGATAATTCATGCATACTGGCGCCAATTAACTCGCCCAGTTGCTCAGCCGCGTGTTTGCGGCTGTCTGAAAGCGCTAAGCTGTGCTGCTGATAAGCAGCCAGTGCCGAGGCTATTTCTTCGTCTAATTGGGCCAAACGTTGGTCATCAACGCAAATAGCTTCTAACTCAGCCTTAATATGCTGATGGTGCTCTACTAAAGCGTCGGGTTCAACCATGTGCTTTCTTGCCAGAGTTACTGCGGTGCCAAGACGCTCATCTAGATACTGTAAGCGCTGTGGATCCAGCTCGGCGCCATCGCAATAAGCGCGTAACTCGCGGCTAGCCTCTTCCACTTGCACACACGCATCGTTGAGCATAGTCGCTACGCCCTCAAGAGCGTTATCAATGTTGGCCAGTTCGGCAATAGCAGCGGCGCTTTGTTGCAATGCACCGTTAATGGTTTGTTCTTCGCCCTCATACAAGGCATAAAGCTGTTGTTGTGAGCCTTCTAGTAACTGCTGTGAATGACTGAGTTTGTGATGCTCAGCTTCAATGTCAGCGTATTCACCCTCATTGAGGGAGAACTCATCAAGCTCAGCAACTTGATATTCAAGCAGTTGCTTCTGTGCTTGTTGTTGGGCGTGCTTAGCTTCTAGTTGCTGGCGTTCACGATGGAGATTAGTATAGGTATGATGTGCGCTGGCCACTTGTTCAAGTAGTGCACCGTGGCCTGCGTATTCGTCTAGCAAATGCAGCTGCTGGTCGCTTTTTAACAACAGTTGATGAGCATGTTGGCCGTGGATGGAAAGTAAATATTGGCCCAACTCCTTTAGCTGTCCAGCGGTGACGGCAATGCCATTAACGTAACTTTTACTACGGCCATTTTTAGCAACCACGCGACGCAGCAAACATTCGTCATCATCGCCCTCTAACATATGCTCTTGCAAATACTGTTGTGCTTTAGGCAGCTGGCTAATATCAAACCGCGCGCTAATATCGGCTTGCTTTGCCCCTGGGCGCACTGCGCCAGCGTCAGCACGTTCACCTAAACACAGCGACAGCGCATCAATAGCAATGGATTTACCGGCCCCAGTTTCACCGGTTATGGCGGTCATGCCACTGCGCCATTGGGTTTCCAATTCGCTTACAATGGCAAAATTAGTAATTTTTAATCCACACAGCATACTGTTCATCCATCCAGTTACGTATAACTGTTAATCTATACAGTGTTTGTGGTTTTTGCAAATTAAATTTTAAACAGTTTCGTGCTGAGCTGATGAGTGCTCTTGCTGCTCATCGACGTCGTCCTCAGTCTCATCATGCTCGTCTTTAAGCTGCTCGTGGTCACTGAGATCGCTGGAGGTAAGCTGCGTCAGCAGGGTAGGGAGGATGTCATGGTAAAACGCAGCATTAAACTCGATACCGCGTGTGGGTAATTCACTAATAAAGTATTGAATCCGCTCTGCTAGAGTATCTATGTCGTTACGCACATAAGACTTAGCTAACTCGCTGTCCAACGTCTGCAGCACGCGTTCACTGATGTATTCTAAATACGTGAGGTTATCCTCATTGTGCCCTTGAACAACGAAGAAGTTGCTGCAGATAGCATTGAGTTGCGGCACATGTTTGGGACGTAGAATACGAGCTTCTTCATACTCATGCAGATGGCTTTGAAAGCGTTGTTGGACTTGCTTGACCCGAGCGTTAAACATACGTCGTTGAGCCTCTCGCGCTTTCTCACGGTTGCGCTCAATGACCATGTACACACCAAGCAAGGTAATAAGTAAAATAAGTGTCAAGATGACGACGAAAACCATGAGGATACGAGTGGGAACCGAAAACAACGAATGCCCTATTCTTATGTAAATAGGGCCTAATTGCAATAAAAACTGAACGCTAAGTTAACGCTGGCTAATACAAGCGAGAACCCCAGTTTAGCTTTTGCCTCAACACGTTATAGTACGAATAGTCAGTTGGATGGACTAGCCGCAAAGGCTTTTCAGCCTTTTTAATAACAACCTCATCACCAGGGAGCAGGGCCAGTACCACGTGACTATCACAACTCACCTGCAGGCTATCGGTATTACTAGGACTGAGTTGCAAACGCACCACACTGTCGCCATCAACGACGAGCGGGCGGCTGGAGAGGGTGTGTGGGAACATAGGTACTAGCGACATGGCATTTAGACCTGGCGTGAGTATGGGCCCGCCACCAGAAAGTGAATAGGCGGTAGAACCCGTGGGCGTGGACACTATCAGGCCATCTGATTTTTGCGAAAAGACAAAATCATCGTTGATAAAACACTCAAATTCAATCATATGAGCCACTTTATCGGCGTGCAGTACGGCCTCATTCATGGCTGAGTTGGCACTTTTTAGCTCAGCATGGCGAAACACTTCGACTTCCAATAAAAAGCGCTTTTCTTCGATATACTGACCGCTGAGAACCTGCTCTAAAGAGGCTTCAAAGCTATCGGGGTTTAAATCGGTTAGAAAGCCTAAGTTACCTCGGTTGACGCCGATCACCCCAACATCAAAGCGGGCAAGCACCCGAGCGGCACCGAGCATGTTACCATCACCGCCGACAACAATCGCCAAATCGGCCCGTTCACCCAACTCCACTAAGTCCACCAAAGTGGCTTCTTTCGCGTCTTCAAGTTGGCCGCCATAGTGGCGCTCGACCAAAACCTTGTAGCCTAGTGCTTGCAAAAAGGTATAGAGGCGTTGTAATGTCAGCGCCGCGCCTTCATGATTGGCTTTACCAATTAAGCCTATGGTTTTAAAAGATGCGCTCATAAATGTGCCAAGACCGAACTAACTCCTTATAGAGTAACGCAAAAGTCAGGGTGTTGAAACTGAGGCAAAGAGCCTAAATTATAACTATATGAAATTATCACCACGTGACGAGCAGATTTTCTCTGCTGTAATGAGCTTGTATTGCGACGGCGAAGGTAATCCTGTCGCCTCGACCCGCATTGCTAAGCAAAAAGGCATGGCGGTGTGCAGTGCCACCGTGCGCAATGCCATGTCTCGACTTGAAAAGCTCGGTTTACTGTACTCACCTCATACCTCTGCGGGGCGTATTCCTACTGAGCAGGGGTTTGCGTTTTGGTTTGACAGCTATTTCGACCTCGACCAACTCGGCTTGTATTGGCAGCCCCCGCAGGACAAACTGATTGAGTTTGCGCATCACCTCGCGCGACGCTTTAAAGTGTGCGTCTGTGTCGGCCTACCACAGGTAACGACGCAAGTTGTATTTCGAGTTGAAGTACTTGATTTTGACCGCAAACATTGGCTGGTGCTGCTGCTTGACCGGCACGGGCAAAGCCATAACATTCTTATTACTAAGCCCGTCGAAGCCAATGACGACATTCGCTATCAGTTTGCAACTTGGCTGAATTCGGTGTTTGCCCAGCAAAACCTGCTCGAGGGGATCCACCGCATGAAAGCAATGAGTCGCACTGCACCGCATTATTGTCATGGTTCGCTGGCTCAGTGGACGCGAGAGCTGGGTAATAAGTTGGGCACTGATAACAGCATCGTGGTGGGCGAGAATAACCTCTACGCTCACAGCCAGCACGACCAAGAGTATGCTATTGGAGTGCGCTTTTTACATGCGGTTGAAGATAAGCTGGCCTTTCGCAATGGCGTGTCGGTGCTACTAGGTAACAGTGTACCGATGCCGGGATTCGATGACTTCTTAATATTGAGTTTGGCTTACTTTGCGAATCACGAATACCAAAGCCGGTTTTGTGTGATTGCCCCGAAATCAGCAGAGATCGAAGCAATTATTCAAGAATTTGCGCAAATCGAAGAAGTGGACCTTGAAACCACTTAAACCATCCCCATAATGAAACGCAGTTAAGCAGTTTTTGGAGAACAGATAAATGTCCGAGCAAACACAGGCGAAAGAAAACGAACAGGACAACCCGCAAGAAGCGGTGGAACAAGAGCAGGCGAGTGAGCAACAAGCTCAAGGCGATGAGAACAGCGCAGAAGCTGAAATCGCTGCGCTTCACGCAGAATTAGAAGCGGCGAAGCAAACGATAGAAGATCAAAAAGATAGCGTTGTTCGCGCTGCTGCCGAAGTGGAAAACATTCGCCGTCGTGCAGCTCAAGATGTCGACAAGGCGCACAAGTTTGCACTGGAAAAGTTTGCCGGTGATCTGCTTCCTGTGCTCGATAACCTTGAACGTGCCATTGAGTTCGCTGATAAAGACAACGAGGCTATTAAGCCTATGCTCGAAGGCGTTGAAATGACAGCGAAAAGCTTTGTCGAAGCGCTTGGCAAATTTAACGTTGAAGTGGTTGAGCCACAAGGCGAAACATTCAACCCTGATTTACATCAGGCAATGAGTATGCAACCCAGTGAAGACGTAGCACCTAATACTGTGCTTGCAGTGATGCAAAAAGGCTACACACTCAACGGTCGCCTATTGCGCCCGGCTATGGTGATGGTGTCAAAAGCGCCATAAGGGCCGACCAGATAATACTTTAAATGCCCGCTTAGCGGGCATTTTTTTTGTGATGCCAAAACTGGGTAAGCAGAATAAGTACTAAGGCACTGAACATCATACTTGAAAATGGCACCGCATTTTCGGGATGGATCAGGGCGAGAATAGGCCCTACCAGCGCGCCGCTACCAAAACGCAAGGTACCAATCACGGCGGTTGCCGTGCCGGAGTTGCGTTCAAATTCCATTAAAATAAGAGCATCAGCATTGCTGGCAATGATACCCAAGCTCATCATTAATGGCGCAATACTAAAGACGATAAAGTACAGTGACTGCTGCATTAGGCTCACTGTGAGTAAGGTGCCGCCGGCAATAAAAGCCAGAGCTAAGCCGATAAACAACATGCGCCGAGAACCCACTTTTGGCACCACACGGGTATTGACGAAGTTGCCTATCATCAGCGCTATTACGTTAAAGGCAAATAACACCCCAAATAATTGCTCTGACACTTCAAAGTAATCTAAATAGATAAACGGCACCGAGGTCAAAAAGCAAAAGAAAGCGAATGACGCCAACATTGAGGAAAGTATATCTGCCCGGGCTTTAGGTTCGCTCAGTACTACCGAGTAGCTTTCAAAAAACAGCCTCAAGCCACGCTTTTCGCTGCGATAAATGGGAATGTCGATCAGGTGCATTTGCACCCACACAAGAATAAATACGGCATAGCCCGCTAACGTTAAGAAAATCACTTGCCACTGCGCAAGGCCGAGGATCAGCGAGCCAATACTCGGGGCAATGAGCGGCGCAATCATCATAATCATCGACACATAGCTCATGCCTTTAGCGGTATTTTGCTGATATATATGACGAATAATGCCAGGCACCACAACGGTAGCAGCGGCGCCGGTAAAGGCTTGCGCAGCACGTAATGCCCAAAAAAGATGGATGTCTTGGCAAAATGCCAATGCCAATGAGCACAGCGCGAATAGCCCAAGGCCAATGCGGGCAAGGCGACGACGGCCCATTTGATCGGCTATGGGGCCAAAAAACAGCATACCTAACGCATAACCACCTAAGTACACACTCAGTGAAATTTGTACTTGTGGCATGGTCGCGCCTAAATCAGCGGCAATTTGCACCATCGCCGGCAGATACATATCCACCGCAAGCGGGGTAATAGCAACAATACTGGCTAACAGCGGCAGTAATAAACGCCGACTAGGCGTTCTTATATCGTCTGTGGACATAGAATTCAGTCTTCAATTTGATAGTGTGGAGAAACCAAGGCTGGCTTGATACTTTTAACGTATTGGGGTTCAGCGCAGACGGATAAGACACCTTGGTTTGTTCACTATATCACCCGCTGCCAGTAGGTAACAGCCAAATGTTATTAAGATAATGTTAATTATACAGTTTTATACTTTTGCGTAGAGCTAGGCGAGCCCCATCACACTTTGCTATGCTAACCTCATTCGGTAAATAGGGAACAAATCATGAAACATGCTTTAATCGCGCTGGCGCTTGTCGCCGCGCTTGGTGGATGCAAAACATCGCCCACAGGGCGCACCCAAGTGGCTTTATATTCAGACAGTGAAATGAGCCAACTCGGCGGTGCTAGCTTTGAACAAATGAAAAAAGAACAGAAGATCAACAAAGATCCGGCTACCAATGCCTATGTGCAGTGTGTGGCTGATGCGGTGATCACCGTTCTACCGCAGCAATACGCGCAACAAGAGTGGGAAGTGGTGGTGTTTGATGAACCCTCGGCGAATGCCTTCGCATTACCAGGTGGCTACATTGGTGTACACACCGGGCTATTAGATGTGGCGCAGAATCAAGATCAACTCGCGACGGTGTTGGGTCATGAGGTGGGGCACGTGATTGCTGAGCATTCAAATGAACGCGTTTCGCAAAGCCAACTACTGCAAACGGGTATGCAGTTAGGTGCCGTGGCACTGGATATGAGCGAGGTGAGCTATCGCAATGAGATTATGCAGGCCTTGGGTCTAGGAGCCCAATTTGGGGTGGTGTTGCCCTTTAGTCGTACTCATGAAAGCGAAGCCGATGAAATTGGTCTTGAGTTGATGGCCAAAGCAGGCTTTGAGCCCCAACAGTCAGTGGCATTGTGGCAGAATATGGCCAAGCAAGGTGGCGCTCGTCAGCCAGAGTTTTTATCAACCCACCCGGCGCCATCAAGTCGCATTACGCAGTTGCAAAAGCAAATGACCAATGCACAAAGCTTGTATAGCAGTGCTCAGAAACAAGGCAAGCGCCCGCAATGCCGTTAGTCGCTCGGTAAGCACTTAAATGCTCAGCGCCTATAAAAAACTTAAGCAAAGGCCGCCAGTATTTATCCCACTGTTACTGGCGCTTGTGCTTATCATTGATAGTTTGATTAGCGCGCCGGTATTTGCCATACAGTGGCACAGTCCCATGCTGATGTATCGTATCGGTGTGGTGTTTAGCTCGGTTAAGTTAGTACTGGCTGGTGGTTTGAGCGCATATTTGTGGTGGGCGATAGAAAAGCGCAGCTACAGGCCTTTGGCTACTATCGCCGCGCAAGCGGTCATGCTAATGAGTGCCTTACATGGCATTTTACTGCTTGTGGGTATGCAGAGTGTGATCGATAAATCAAAGCACTATGAGCAGATTGGCCCTTATGTGTTGGCGCAACAGCACAATGATAACGAGCCTGGCTACATGCAGGTGCTCTATGTATATTGCCCTAAAGCACTGGGTTTTTACCGCTTAACAGAGGTTCAGCGCCAGCCCGGGCCTCCTGCGATGTTGTTAGTCAAGCGAGATAAACAATGGTTTGTGCAAGGCACTGACCATGCACTGCCACCACCTGGAGAAATCTGTGGCCAATAATTACTTAGTGACACTATTGATAGCCGTGGCGAGTTATAGCGGCTTTAGCGATGCCAAGGGCAGTGATAGCACTTTGCATCTAGACCCTAGTTTGCCAACAAGCTTAGCGCTGGCTTTTGCCAACGATAACAATATTGAGCCGGATATCAGTGCTTTCAAAGTATTAAATGTGGTGCCTATGAGCAGTCGCTCTGGGCGTCGGGTGGCGATGCTGACCATTGAAAACACCGAAAGCGGCCAACGCAGTTTGAATCATCAGCAGGTCATGGGGCTTTTTGCAGATGGTATGCGGCGCTCACCAGAGGCTTTTAAGCAATTATTTACGGGGCGACAACGTTTGTCTATTACCGTTGATTTTGCGCAGTATGACCACCCGCTGCTTCAGGTGTATACACGTAACGAATAGCCAGTGTGAAACGCAGTATGATGCTTACAGCACGCTTGGTAAGGAAGAGGTAAGCGAGCGCTTACCTCTACAATAAATCAGCGCTAAGCGCGGCTGATAAATTTGCTCTCAGCGGTGTTAATTTTAATCTTATCGCCACTGGAAATGTGTTCGGGCACTTGTACTACCAGCCCTGTACTCAAGGTTGCCGGTTTGGTGCGTGCACTGGCCGACGCCCCTTTAATGGATGGTGAGGTGTCTTCAATCACTAATTCAACGCTAGTTGGTAGGTCGATGGACACTGGGCGTCCTTCAACTAACACCACCTGTAAACCTTTGGTCGACTCGTCAATAAACAGTAGCTGTTCAGCAATGCTGTCTTTGTTGAGATGATAGGGGGTGTAGTCCTCTTCATCCATAAACACATGCTCATCACCGTCAACATACGAAAACATCGCAGCACGACGCTGTAAATCGGCAAAATTAAGCATGTCTTCGGCTTTGAACGTTTCATCCACCTTGGTGCCATCAACCACGTCATACATGCGCATGCGGTACAGGCTTCCACCGGCGCGACCTTGGGGCACAGAGCGCTCAATGTCGCGTACAATCATCACCCGACCTTGATACTCAATAGCCGCATGTTTTTTTATCTCACTTGCCTTGGGCATTATTATTATTCCTCGATTATCTAAGAGCTGTAAGTTACCTGATCAAAAGGTCCAAGCCAAGTGAATTTGCGGAACCGACTCAGAGGTATTGGTGCCCAGTTTATTGTGCCAATATTGCCATTCGATACCTAGCATCAAGGTGCGTTCTTTGGCGTTAAGCGCGTGGCCCAAATCCCACTGCAGGATCGGTTGTGCTAGTACCCAGTTTTGTACTTTTTCGCCAAACTCGTTAGTGCGGCCATCAATGTACTCAACGTGGCCGGTAAAGTAGAACTTTTGCTCGCCGAGGCTAAAAGGTGCGCCCCAGGCAATATCCAGCATCCAACTGTCGCTTTCGGTTGGCGCGCCGCCGGCACTAACGCCATCGCTATCATCAATATAAGCCGTGACTAAGGTAGAGAAAAAGTCAAAGCCATCTACCTGCCAGTCGAGTTTCACCCCGGGTAGGTATTTCAGTACCTTGGCATCGCCTGCGGCATTAAAGCCCATCACAAAACCGACATCCTTGAGAGGGCCGGCACTGATATTTTCGCCAGAGATTTTTGATAGGCTGAAATTGGAGTACCACTCACCGTAGAAATCACTGTCTTGGTAGCCATCATCAAGGTCATCATGAATAACATCGATAAAAAAGAAGTTATCGCCGTAATCGTAAGCCGACGCGTGTTGCAAAGACACGACGCTGGTATCTGCTTTTTGGCCCGAGAAAGGATTTTTAAAGTCGCCATAATTCACGTGCAGTTGAGTCTGACTCCAATTGGCCGCGAACGCTGGCATGCTCAGCAAGCTACAGCCTGTCAATGCACAGGCGACAAGGTTACGTGTATTGATTTTCATAACAAGATGTTTCTAAAAGGAAAGTCAACGCAATTATAGCAGATGATGGCGAACAACCACCATCTGCATGGCGTTGATTTAACCGCGATGGCGCCGCAGTATGATGGTAATAATTGCCGTAACAGCCAAGATGAAGCAGTAATAAGCCGAGGTTGATACCTGCCATGGACTAATGCTAAACGTTGCACCTAGTAGCAGAGCTTGGGCGCCGTAAGGCAATGAGCCTTGTAGTACACAGGCGAAAATATCCAGTAAGCTGGCCGAGCGCTTTGCTGCAATGTCGCCATCGTCTGCGAGCTTTTTAGCCACTGGGCCTGCGACAATAATGGAGACCGTGTTATTGGCAATACACAAATTCGATGTCATCACCAGCAGCGCAATACCAATTTGGTCAGCCACCTTGCGATTGAAACGGGCAATGATTTTGGTCAACGCTTGAATTTTATTGGCAAGGTAATCCAGCCCGCCACCTCGGCGAATAAACTCCGACAGGCCACCGATGAACATGGATAACAAGAAAATCTCTTGCATGTCACTGAAACCCTGATAAACGTCTTTTACAAAGGCTCCGCCTTGGTAGTCGCCTGTAAAGCCCATTATTGCTGCGAAGATTATGCCGCTAAAGAGCACTACAAAGACATTCAGTCCCATCACCGCAAGCACAAGAATAAAGAAATACGGCAACACTAAGAGCCAGTCAAACTCCGCTACTTCTACCTGTTGTGGCGGTGGTGTGAGCATGACCAATAATGTAATAGTTAAAATGGCGGCAGGCAGGGCGATTTTCAAATTCTCACGGAATTTGTCTTTCATCTCGCAGCCTTGGGTGCGTGTAGCCGCAATGGTGGTATCAGATATGATCGATAAGTTATCGCCAAACATGGCCCCGGAGACGATAGTACCCGCCATAAGTGCAGGGTCGATGCCTGTTTTCGCCGAGACGGCAAGGGCGATTGGGCCGATGGCGCCAATGGTGCCCATAGACGTGCCCATGGCCGTCGATACTATCGCGGCTATTAAGAACAGCCCAGGTAATAACATACTTGCAGGAATAAAAGACAGACCAGCATTGACCACAGCATCAACGCCACCAGTGGCTCCAGCAACAGCGGAAAATGCGCCAGCCAATAGATAAATCAAACACATGGTGATGATGTTGCTATGCCCAGCACCACGAATAAAGGTTTCCACCGAGGCATTAATACTTTGTTTTGTTATCAAAAAGGCGATAACGATGGCTGGTAGAATCGCGACTGGGGCAGGGAGTTGGTAAAACGCATAATCGACACCTTGCGATTGCAAATACAATCCAGTGCCCAAAAATAGCGCGACAAAAATAAGCAGTGGAAGCAACGACAGTTTTGCCGTTGTTGCGTTGTAAGTAGGCTGCATGAATACCTCAAAAAATGATCGCCAACAGCCAAAAGTTCTTCTTTTAGCTGTATTTCTTTCGCATGATTTGTCCATCAAACCCTGCGTGCGCCCGCAAGCCAAAGACCAAATCGGCGCGTAATTTTGGGCAGTTTATACGTATGGACGGCTAAAGTCTACGGCGTTCATTGTGGTTGTTGTTATTTTACCCAGTAGTAACACAAAAAATTAACATTATCGAGCGCTTAGCCATAATTAGCGGGCTTACCCTGGGCTTAAAATGAAATCGCACACGACATGGCCGCAGGGCATTGTTTTGAATCTTTCTCACTCGCGCACCCTGTGCATCTGCGTTAGCATAGAGGCTATCAGTATTTCATTGATTGAAGGAAAATATATGTCTGCTCGTGTAGGGGTACTCGGTGCCAATGGCCGAATGGGGCAAGTGTTATTAGCTGCAACCAATAATGATGGTGACACGCAGCTCGCAGGCGCTTATGTACGCGCGCACTCACAACTGCTCGGTGTCAATGTTAACAATGTAGTTAAAGACCTAAGCGAACACGCTGAGGGCTTAGCTTTTAGCGCCTTCGATGAGCAAAGTCAGTGTGACGTGCTGATTGATTTCACCCTTCCTGCTGGCATGCTGGCCCACCTTGATATCGCCGTTGCTAAAGGCACGCCGATGGTGATTGGTACCACCGGGCTTGATGAGCAACAAATGCAGCGTTTGTATGATGCCAGCGAGCATATCCCCATTGTTTTTGCCCGTAACTTTAGCGTCGGTATTAATTTATTACTTAATTTGGTGCAAACGGCAGCGCAGAAAATGGGTGATGACGCCGACATAGAGGTTTTCGAAGCTCACCACCGCCATAAGATTGATGCACCATCAGGGACCGCATTAGCCCTTGGTGAAGCCATTGCCGAAGCCAAACAATGGCAACACGATGACATCGCTGTGTATGACCGCTCACAAAGTGAGCAGGCCAAATCTCAAAAGGAAATTGGCTATTCGGTGCTACGAGGTGGCGATATAGTTGGTGAACATACGGCTTACTTTGCATTAATGGGTGAAAGGCTTGAATTAACACACAAAGCAAGCTCAAGAATGACGTTCGCGCAAGGAGCTGTGAGGGCTGCGAAGTGGGTGCAAAATAAGCAACCTGGCTTTTATACTATGCAAGATGTGCTCGAACTATAGAACTTTAAGGGTGTTTTTACGAGTTTCGGGAGTTTTTCATTGAATAGGTGCTGTTTTTTATATTTACAAACTTTTAATTAGATCTTTCTCCGACTCTCGTGTAGAATATCGTCAATTTGCCAAAATTTCATAATGCGTATAACCAAGCGCTGCAAACGGGTAGTAAATCGGTCATTTTTACTCCCGTTTTTTACTGTTAGGAGGTTAACTTGACTAAATCCGCTCTGTTAGTCCTAGAAGACGGCACAGTGTTTCGCGGTACTGCGATCGGCGCTGACGGCATGTCAGTGGGTGAAGTAGTATTCAACACGTCGATGACTGGTTACCAAGAAATCTTGACTGATCCGTCATATGCCGAACAAATCGTTACCCTGACTTACCCGCATATCGGGAACACGGGTACTAACAGCGAAGACGAAGAAGCGGCACGTATCTGGGCTAAAGGCCTAGTTATCCGCGATTTGCCACTGCTAGCGAGTAATTTCCGCAACCAACAATCGCTCGACGATTACCTAAAAGAACGTAACATTTTAGGCATCGCCGATATCGATACCCGTAAGTTGACTCGTATCCTTCGTGATAAAGGGGCGCAAAACGGGTGTATCATCGCGGGCGATGAGGTTGATGAGAATAAAGCCCTGGAAGCGGCGCAAGCCTTCCCTGGGTTGAAAGGCATGGATTTAGCCAAAGAAGTCTGTACCAGCGAGCCATTCGAGTGGCGCGAAACGAGCTGGACACTGGGCGAGGGCTTTAAAACCCTAAGCGCTGAGGATGAAAAGTTTCATGTGGTTGCCTACGACTTTGGCGTTAAGCGCAACATTCTCAGGATGTTGGTGGATAGAGGCTGTAAGCTCACGGTGGTGCCGGCACAAACCTCGGCAGAAGAGGTGTTAAAGCTTAATCCCGATGGCATTTTCCTCTCTAACGGCCCCGGCGATCCAGAACCTTGTACTTACGCCATTGACGCCATTAAAACCTTCCTTGATAAAAACATCCCTATTTTCGGCATTTGCCTTGGTCACCAATTATTAGCACTGGCTTCAGGTGCAAGCACTGCAAAAATGAAATTTGGCCACCACGGTGGTAACCACCCGGTAAAAGACCTTGACCGTGGGGTAGTGATGATCACTGCGCAAAACCATGGCTTCGCGGCGGATGAAGCAAGCTTGCCAGAGAACCTTAGAGCGACACATAAATCGTTGTTTGATGGTACCTTACAAGGTATCCACCGCACCGATAAGCCTGCGTTTAGTTTCCAAGGCCACCCAGAAGCTAGCCCAGGCCCCCATGACGCAGCCCCGTTGTTCGATCACTTTATCGAACTGATGCAAGCGCAATCTAACTAATTTAAGACCGGAGTAATAATGCCAAAACGTACTGACATAAAAAGCATTCTTATCTTAGGCGCAGGCCCGATCGTTATCGGTCAAGCTTGCGAATTTGACTACTCGGGTGCTCAAGCCTGTAAAGCGCTTAAAGAGGAGGGTTACCGGGTAATCCTTGTTAACTCTAACCCTGCTACGATTATGACCGACCCAGAAATGGCCGATGCCACCTACATCGAGCCTATTCACTGGGAAGTAGTAGAGAAAATCATCGCCAAAGAGAAGCCCGATGCGGTGCTGCCAACCATGGGCGGACAAACTGCGTTGAACTGTGCACTCGAGCTGGATAAGCACGGCGTGCTTGCCAAATATGACGTTGAGCTTATCGGTGCCACGGCGGATGCCATTGATAAAGCGGAAAACCGTGAGCGTTTTGACGCCGCGATGAAAAATATTGGCCTTGAGTGTCCGCGTGCGGAAATTGCGCGCTCTATGGATGAAGCCCACGATGTGCTTTCGCGCATTGGCTTTCCATGTATTATTCGCCCGTCATTTACCATGGGCGGCACCGGCGGCGGTGTGGCTTACAACATGGAAGAGTTTGACGAAATCTGTACGCGAGGTCTTGACCTATCGCCGACCAATGAGCTGTTGATTGACGAAAGCTTACTGGGTTGGAAAGAGTACGAAATGGAAGTCGTGCGGGACAAAAATGATAACTGCATCATTGTCTGCTCAATTGAAAACTTCGACCCTATGGGCGTACACACCGGTGACTCAATCACTGTAGCGCCGGCACAAACACTGACCGACAAAGAATACCAAATCATGCGTAACGCCTCGATGGCGGTACTGCGTGAAATCGGCGTAGAAACCGGTGGCTCTAACGTACAATTCGGCGTTAATCCAGATAACGGCCGCGTGGTCATTATTGAAATGAACCCTCGAGTGTCACGCTCATCGGCATTGGCTTCAAAAGCGACTGGTTTCCCGATTGCAAAAATCGCTGCCAAACTGGCTGTGGGTTATACCTTGGACGAGCTGCAAAATGATATCACCGGTGGCAAAACTCCGGCGTCATTCGAGCCGTCTATTGACTACGTTGTTACGAAAATTCCACGCTTTAACTTTGAAAAGTTTGCCGGCTCTAATGACCGCCTAACCACACAGATGAAGTCGGTGGGTGAGGTAATGGCTATTGGTCGTAATCAGCAAGAGTCACTGCACAAGGCACTACGTGGATTAGAAGTAGGCGCGACCGGCTTTAACCCGGTATTGCCTATTGGTGAAAAAGGCGCGATTGAGAAAATCACTCGCGAGCTACGTGAGCCGGGCGCTGAGCGTATCTGGTACATCGCCGATGCGATGCGCCATGGTATGAGTGTGGAAGATGTATTTAATTTAACCAAGATTGACCGCTGGTATCTGGTGCAAATTGAAGACATCATCAAAGACGAAGAAAAAGTCAAAGAAGGCGGCCTAGCTGGCCTTACTGGCGACTTCCTACGCGCTTTAAAACGTAAAGGCTTTGCCGATGCGCGTATTGCTGAACTTGCCGGTGTGTCGGAAAAAGAAATCCGTAAAAAGCGTCAGCAGCTGAATATTCTGCCCGTATACAAGCGCGTGGATACTTGTGCAGCTGAGTTTAGCTCAGACACTGCCTACATGTACTCAAGCTATGATGAAGAGTGTGAAGCGGCGCCTTCAGACAAAGACAAAATCATGGTTATCGGTGGCGGTCCAAACCGTATTGGTCAAGGTATCGAATTCGACTACTGCTGTGTGCACGCAGCACTGGCGATGCGTGAAGACGGTTATGAGACCATCATGGTGAACTGTAACCCTGAGACAGTGTCAACAGACTACGATACCTCAGATCGCCTATACTTCGAGCCAATCACCCTTGAAGATGTTCTGGAAATTGCGCGTGTTGAAAAGCCAAAAGGCGTTATCGTGCAATACGGTGGACAAACACCGTTGAAATTGGCGCGCGCTCTAGAAGCGAACGGTGTACCAATCATTGGTACTTCACCGGATGCCATTGACCGTGCAGAAGACCGTGAGCGTTTCCAGCAAATGGTTGAGCGTTTGAACCTGCTGCAACCTGAAAATGCCACCGTCACGTCGCAAGAAGAGGCGATTGCCAAATCAAAAGAAATTGGCTTCCCGCTGGTGGTTCGCCCCTCTTATGTACTGGGTGGTCGAGCGATGGAAATCGTTTATGATGAAGACGACCTACGCCGCTACATGAATGAAGCGGTATCGGTGTCTAATGAAGCCCCAGTGCTTTTGGACCACTTCCTTGATGATGCCATTGAGGTTGACGTAGACGCAGTGTGTGATGGTGAAACCGTTATTATCGGCGGTATTATGGAGCACATCGAGCAAGCAGGGGTACACTCTGGTGACTCGGCATGTTCTCTACCTGCCCATACACTGAGCCAAGACATTCAAGATGTTATGCGTGAGCAAGTGCGCAACATGGCGCTTGAGCTGGGCGTAATTGGTCTTATGAATACTCAGTTCGCGGTTAAAGACGGTGAAGTGTACCTGATTGAAGTGAACCCTCGTGCCGCGCGTACAATTCCGTTCGTATCAAAGGCGACGGGCGTGCCATTAGCTAAGGTAGCGGCGCGTTGTATGGCTGGTCAAAGCCTAGCGAGCCAAGGCATCAGCAAAGAGACCATTCCACCTTATTACAGTGTTAAAGAGGTGGTGTTACCCTTTGCTAAATTCCAAGGTGTTGACCCAATTCGTGGCCCAGAGATGCGTTCTACCGGTGAAGTGATGGGCGTTGGTGATACTTTCGCCGAAGCCTTTGCAAAAGCGCAGCTTGGAGCAGGTAATGCTTTACCACGCGGTGGTCGCGCGTTACTATCAGTACGTAATGGTGACAAAGCGCGAGCTATCGAGCTTGCTAAAACCATGACTGAACTAGGCTTTGAACTAGACGCAACCTCAGGGACAGCGCAAGCGCTTGAAGATGCGGGCATCGCAGTTCGCCGTGTAAACAAGGTATTTGAGGGCCGTCCTCATATCCTTGACCGCATTAAAAACGGCGAGTACAGCTACATCGTAAACACCACCGAAGGTCGCCAAGCGATTGAGGATTCCAAAGTGTTACGTCGTGGCGCCTTGATGCACAAGACAAACTACACCACCACCTTGAATGCTGCGTTTGCCAACTGTACGGCTAACTCAGCAGACGATCGTGGCCACGTAGCGTCAGTTCAAGAGTTACACCAACGAGTAAACTAAGCGCTTGGCCGCAGTGTTGCTGCGGCCTACCGTAAGTGGGAAAACTATGCAAAAAATTCCAATGACCGCACGCGGTGCAGAGCTATTGCGTGAAGAGTTAAACGAATTAAAGACAGTAACGCGTCCAAAGATCATCGCTGATATCGCCGAAGCGCGTGAACACGGAGATTTGAAAGAGAACGCTGAGTATCACGCTGCCCGTGAGCAGCAGGGGTTCTGTGAAGGTCGTATTCAAGAAATTGAAGCGAAACTGTCGAATGCGCAAATTATCGACGTCACTAAAATGCCGAACAATGGCAAAGTGATTTTCGGCACCACGGTCACCATATTAAATGTGGATACCGACGAAGAAGTACGTTATCGCATTGTTGGTGACGACGAAGCGGATATTAAAAATAACCTGATTTCGGTTAATTCACCCATTGCTCGCGGTCTTGTCGGCAAACAGCTCGACGACAGCGTAAACATTGAAACACCTAATGGTGCGGTGGAATACGAAATTATCGAAGTTGAATACCTCTAAGCGAGCGTATTCATTCTAAAAAGCCCGCGCCTTGACGCGGGCTTTTTTATGGCAGTGATGCACTTGCGCAGGGAAACCGTGTACTGCGCACATAGCCTGCGCAAATGACTCAACAAGGAAGCTCCCATGCGTTACCCTGCACCGTTAAAACCCGGTGATACTATCGCCGTTCCCGCGATCTCCTCGGGTGTTGATGCGCCTTTTTGGCCACGTTTGGATTATGTACTGGAGGGCCTTAAGCAACGCGGCTTTCAAGTACGAGAGGGCGACTCGCTACGAAAACAAGGGTTAGTGAGCGCCTCTCCTGAAGCGCGTGCCAATGAGCTGATGGCACTGTTATTGGATGAGACGGTGGCTGCAATTATGCCGCCTTGGGGTGGGGATTTCGCTTTAGATTTATTGCCCCACTTGGATTTTGATGCCTTAGCCAATGCCGCACCTAAGTGGTTAACAGGGTTTTCTGATATCAGCACCATTAGCGCCGTATTAAGCTATCGCTGCCATTGGGCAACCATGCACTGCGCTAATTTAATGCAATTAGGCATCAATGACCGCAGTGCTCAGGTTGAGCGAGTGTTTACGGCGCTGAACTTGAGCTTAGGCCAGCAATTGCAACAACGCAGTAGCCAATATTATCAGGCGACACACCCCAACTACCGCACGCATCCCAAAGCCGTTTTTAAGGGAGATATGCCAACTCACACGCGCATGTTATCAGGGTCGCACTCAGCGCAGTTTGCTGGACGTTTAATCGGTGGCTGCGCCGATACATTGTTTCCTTTGTTATGTAGCTCGCTGTTAAACCTAAAGCAGTGGCGAGCACATAACAATCAAGGTGTGATTTTGTATTTGGAAAATGCCGAGCTGAGCCCGGCACAATTTGCTCGGGGCTTATTGGCGGTGCGCGCCACTGGAGGCTTAGAGAATCTCAGTGGCATTATTTTCGGGCGTTCATTGTGCCTAGGGCAGGGAGATTTTAGCTACTATGATGCCCTTGATTATGCCCTCCAAGGAGTGGCGTGTCCGGTTGTTCTCGATGCTGATATTGGTCATGTTGCGCCCAATTGGGTGATGATTAATGGTGCCGATACTGAATGTGAATTTAAACAGGGTGAACTTAGCCTGGTGCAGCACTATCGCTAACAGCGCGATATACAAAGGCTGATATATAATTTTTAAGGAGTTAATAAATGCAAAAGGACAAAGCGATGGCGCAGTGGTGTTTAGAGGAGCAACGCCGTCAACAACAACGCTTAGCCACGTTTAATAATTTGCGGCCAACATGGAAAAGCTGGGTAGCGCGTTTGCTTAGCAATTTGCTGGTTGTAATGCTATTACAAGCCATGTACCCAGAGGTGCTGAGCGAACCAGTACTCTATGTGCTGGTGATTTTGATATTCGCTCAGGGCTTTGACATGCACAATCAACACAAGCGCATTAATAAACGTATCGATGCGCTGTATTCACTGTTGTCGCACAAGAACTAAGCTTTATATCGGTAATTTCATTTTGCGCTAATGCAATGGAAATAGGCTGGCTGGATGGTCGGCTTAGTGTAAGAAGCGCACCTTTATACATAACTCGTTTTTGCTCCAAAACGAGTTAACGTGAATGCTCTGATGGTGGCTTTGGGCGAAGTACGGACACTCACTCCCTAGCTAATCTAGGGAGGGCTTTTCTAATTCCTGCCAAGATGTTGCTCCAACCAATACGCTTTTTCCAAAGCTTTCCGTCGACTAAAACTTTATAACAACCGATCAGATCAGTTTTATACAGTTCAAGTTTATGAGTAATGGGTTCACCACTATCTTAATCGGTGATTTCGATTATTCTTCTTAGTTCAGGAATGTTTTGTGGCTCTACAAAGCTTTCTTGTTCTATAGCAAATTTTCGATTAGTGTATGATTTACTATAATTTTTTGAAGCTTTATTAGTTTGTCTATACATAGGTAATCTCCTACCTTACAAGGTAGCATACCTTGCAAGATCTCACTAATAAGCTGTTATGTCTTCTTCATGGAATGAGTGTATGTCTATAGAAATAGTTCAACATCAGATTAAACTTTTTGTTAGTTCACCAACTCCTGAAGTCATGGGTATAAAAGGGGCATGGGGAGTTGGCAAAACGTATAGTTGGAAAAAATATTTATCTGAGTGTAAATCTGAAAATGTAATAGCTTTACCTAAGTACTCGTATGTTTCTCTGTTTGGTATAAATTCTCTAGATTCATTTAAATATGCAATTTTTGAAAACACTGTAAAAAGGGACTTGGTCGGCACTGAAGCTAGTATTGATACCTTTAAGGAAAATTCTGCAGGAATAGCGGATTCATTCACTCGAAAATCATTTAACTTCTTTAGAGAAGCTCCTTTCATTAAAAACTTTAGCTCAACAATTGAGTCGCTATCATTCTTATCTATTACTGAAACCCTAATATGCATTGATGACTTAGAGAGAAAAGGCAAAGGGTTAAATATTAAAGATTTTCTAGGTTTAATCTCATTACTTAAAGAACAAAAAAAATGCAAAATTGTCATTTTGTTGAATGATGGTGAAGATGGCTTAGATGATTATTTTAAATACCGAGAAAAGGTAATTGATTTGGAGCTTGAGTTTTCTCCTTCATCACGAGAGTGTGCTGAGATTGCTTTTGAAGGAGACAGTTATGAAGTTGAACATTTAAGAGATTTTGCAGAAAAGTTAAATATTAAGAATATTCGAGTATTAAAAAAAATCGAAAGACTCGTATCTCTAGCCACTCCTGTTCTTAACGAACTGGAAGTTGAGGTGACGTACCAAATTATACATACCTTGGTTCTGTTTTCATGGGCTTATTACTGTTCTAAAGGCAACGATGAAATACCTAGTTTTGACTTCGTAACAAGAACTTCATATAGCTCATACGGCATCGGGGGCAAGAAGGATGAAGATGAGAAGACCAAAAAGTGGAAAGTCCTGCTGCATGAATATGGGTATGGTATTACTGATGAATTAGATCTTGTTTTAGCCAAGGCAGTAGAAACAGGTTACATAGTAGAAAATAACCTTAGAGAAAAGGCAGAAATAAAAAACTCGCAAGTTTTGGCATCTAAATCTGAAAA
Organism: Pseudoalteromonas sp. CNAT2-18.1; assembly: GCF_022347865.1. Lineage (NCBI taxonomy): Bacteria > Pseudomonadati > Pseudomonadota > Gammaproteobacteria > Alteromonadales > Pseudoalteromonadaceae > Pseudoalteromonas > Pseudoalteromonas sp. CNAT2-18.1. The sequence goes on from NZ_JAKRFR010000004.1 coordinate 457,262, forward strand.
CTCATTTACCAAGGCTTGGGAGTTATACCATCATAATTTCGACAATAATCAGGATGAAGTGGTTGAAGCTCTCTATGAAAGCTTAGTTGCAAATGCTAAGCATATATCTCCAATGAATTTAAATGGTACTGTTACCCTTTTTAGGGAGCTTGGTGAAGATGGAAAAGCAAGCGATGCTATTGATAAATACATTGAAAGTAGAAAAGAAACACCAAATTTATTTAATCTCAATGACTTTATGAGTAATCCATTTGCTGGAGACGTAACTGATTCAGAAATTAGAGAGAAATTTGCTAATAAGTTTAAAGAAATTGTTATTGATGAATCGGCAAAGTCTGTTTTGGCTAGAGTTTCGAAGCAAAATGGCTGGAATGACAAGGATATAACGATTCTAGCGAGTACGTCAGCTGATGATTTTTATGAAATATTTAAAGAAACAAAAGGGGTTGATTTGTCACTCTATGTTGAAAGCTGTTTGAGGCTGGGAAATTATGCGTCTAAAGACGGCGAACCCAGCCCTCTATTAACAAATTCAGTTTCAGCCTTAAAGAGAATCGCAAATGAAAGTGAGATTAACAAACGACGAGTCAAGAAGTTTGGTATTGAAATAGATGGCTAACTAACCTGCATTGAAGACATAACAAGGCCTTTAAACGGAACAAAAACAGTTGGCTTTGAGTTTATACGATAGGTAAAATAATCGCCGTATTACATAGGAAGTAAGTTGTCTATGAGGGCATTTTAATAAATGGAGATATAAAATGAAAAATAACTTACTAGTTCTAGGTGTGTTTGCGTTATCTGGTTGTGGGATCACTGTTCCATATTATGACACCCTTGATCCAGAATATGTTTGTGGTAATTACCCCTCACCGTATTGTCAACCAAATTCAAGTCAACAATACTCTAAGGTCAAAAGCGGAAAAGATTATGATGGGAAACCTAAGAATTATTTAGGGAGAAGTTTTAAAAGCTTCTTTGAAACGTCAGCTTGTGTCGACGCTGTAGTTACTGAATCTGACGTAGTTATATCAGGTTTACAAAAAGTGACAGGCACTCTCAAAGATGACGAGAAAACTAAATTCTCAAACAAGTTAAGTGCGGATATTGTTGCTCTCGTTGAGATGAATGGTGTACCAGTACCTCCTGGATTATCTGCTGATATTAATACAGAAATAGAAAATAAAGTCAAAAACACAGACACAAGTAAAATTCAATTAGAGTATAAACGTATCGATTTAAGCACAGAATTTATGGACGCTTATTTACAAAATTGTTTAGCTAAAACTCCCAAAGATATGGATGTATCCACAGGTATAAGTGTAATCACAGTAAGTGGTTCTTGGACATCTGATAAGGTAGTTGAAACTTTAGCAGCAGTTGAAGCTAAGGCTAGCTACAGCATTTTATCTGATTCAGCTAAAGCTGAATATCAACAAGCAAAAGAACGAGCCATGGCTGGGGAGTTTAAACCCGTGTCGTTTATTTTCGCCGTTGCACACAGAGACGGTAAACGGTAAGCCTAACACATATGAACCTTCTTCCGTCAAATAAACAATAGAATCTTTTTTAGCTGCCGATAGGCAGCTAACTGTTTTTCAATTAGCAAAATAATCTACTTCGCTCTGTCATTGTGGCCGTTAAATAAATTGCTTACGGCAAACACATATAGAGGCTCTCTTATTGTGCTCTCATCACTGCCTAACTCTGTCATTCCTTATGGTGGTTAGGGGCACTAGACATTCATCGGTTAACCTTAAGAAGGCACTATTCAAGTCAGTTGGCTCGTGGCTCCAGTTAGTTTCAGGCTCAACTA